>CAKUEM010000091.1 GCA_934646115.1 uncultured Oscillospiraceae bacterium | reverse complement strand
GCGCGGTTTCTGTTTTAGGTTTGCCTAATCCAAGTTCAAATCATGCCGGATTTTTGCAAGCGCCTGCTCCATCGGCTTGCGGTCCTCCGGGTATTTCTGTGCTGTCTTTTCGCATGCTGCTTCCAAATGCTGATAGAAAAATGTCGGATCATAGAGAACAAGTGTGTTGATCTCTTCTGGATTATCCCAATCCCAATCAACTATTGCAACCTTGCCCTCCGGACAGATATCATCATATCTTTGTGAGTACGTACAAGCGCACATGTCGTCTCCATACCCGGTACGTTCTGCAAGGCGTTGCAATCGTCCTACTCTCACTCTTCCCGAATATGACAGCATAGCTCGGATAAAAAAGTCTAAATATTCCATATCATTGTAAAGTGTTTTCATAATTGCCTCCTTTAATTTCCAATAACTGGATAAATACTGACTAATCTCCCATCGCGGATATACCCCTGGAAACACAGCCCATTTTTTGCATAGCCTGTAAAGAAATATTGCCCACCCGGTTTTACTTCTATTGTTCCGTTTTGCAATGCCTCTTTCGCCAACTTAAATAATTTTTGGGGTGGAATTTTTCTAGGGTTGAAAATTGTTTTTGGCTCTCTGATCTCGCGCATGCCCCCGTCTCCGCGCGGAACGGAATAATATATATCATAAATTCCGTCAATTTTCGGATGCGGCACACACTTGACCACACTATCCGACACTTTGCCGCCATTTGATGTGACCGCTTTGTAGAATGCATCCATATCATGTGCGCCGCCAATTCCTTTTTTGCTATACAGCTTTGTTCCGCCGTCGCCGCTTGGGAAGGTTTGCGCAAAGCACAGATGTTCCGCCGTGGCGTTATCAACCACAACGGTCACTTTGCTTGTGCTCCCGTCTGCTGACACCATATTACAGCTATATTCTCCAAATAATTTCGCCTTCCGCCCCGCCTTTTGGACATTTTCCGGGGTGACATGGCTTTCTTTATTAGTATAGAACAAACTATTGATCGCGTCAACATCTGTGATCTCGGAAGATTTTCCTGCTTCTGCGCCGTTTGCCGCCGCAAATTCTTCTTTCTTTTTCTTCACGTAATCGGCGCATCGCTCGATCCACGATTGCGCCTGATCATTCGTGATATCCCGCGGGGGCTTGATATCCTCCTCGTTCACATCCAGAAACGCACGCTGGAAGTCATCCATATGCCGCTTCGCATAATCGCCGCTCAGCGCATTGCTCGCAACGCCGGTAATGGCTGCAACAAGCGCGCTATACAGCCTGTCCTGCGAATAGAGATCGACTGTGCCGTTTTCATCGAGCGTGTCGTTGCGCACGATCCCATCCAGCGTTTGCTGCAAATATTCCTGAAACGCTTCTCGCATGCCGTCCTCACCCATTTTCGCAAACGTGAGCAGCACGCGCTGCACCGCCGGGTTATCCGACACCTCGGAGATCACACGGTGCAGCCCCTTGAATATTCCAAAATTTTCGCCTGTGATGCGCAATTTTGAAACACCGCCGAGCAGCGTTTGCGTGGCTGCCTCGGTTAAGCCGGACACGATGCCATAGCTGAGCGCCTGTGCATCGTTTTTTCCGGCGCGGCGCGCGATCGTGTAGCAATCGCCAAAGGTAGTCACTGCCATCAGACTTGCGCCGGCAAGCGGATTCACAACTCCAAGCGCGAGCGCGGGCGCGCTTGCGCCCAGCCCATACATGATGTCAGACACAACGCCCCATGCGCCGTCCATTTGCTCGCGCATATTGCCTTGCATCAGTTCAAAATAGGTC
>CAKUEM010000090.1 GCA_934646115.1 uncultured Oscillospiraceae bacterium | reverse complement strand
GGTTGGTGCAGCCCGAAACGAACAGCGTCACGCGGACGCCGATCCCGTTTGCGATATCAAACGGCTTGATCTCGCCGTAATGCATACGATCTCCGCCTTTCTTCGCGCCGCGCGGCGCGAAACAAAAGGCGCCGGCGATTCCTCACGCGCAGCGCCTTCAGCTTATCATAATTTTTTACAGATGCAGCACACGCTCGCGAATTTCCTGCGTGCGGCCCTGATTCCAGAACTGCGTGCCGATATATCCGCAGGTACGGCGCGCCACGTTCATCTTATCCTGATCTTGATTGCCGCAATTCGGGCAGGTCCAAACGAGCTTGCCTTCCTTTTCCTCGATCATGATCTCGCCGTCCCAGCCGCAGACCTGGCAATAATCGCTCTTCGTGTTCAGCTCTGCGTAAATAATATTATCATAAATAAAGCGCATGACCTGAAGCACCGCTTCGATATTGTTCTGCATATTCGGAACTTCCACATAGCTGATCGCGCCGCCGGGCGACAGATGCTGGAACTGCGCCTCAAAGCCGAGCTTTGTAAACGCATCGATCTCCTCAGTCACGTGGACATGATACGAGTTTGTGATATAGCCCTTATCCGTTACGCCCGGAACGATACCAAAGCGCTTTTGCAGACATTTTGCAAACTTATAAGTCGTGGATTCCAGCGGCGTGCCATAAAGCGAATAATCGATATTCTCCGCCTTTTTCCACTGCGCGCATTTGTCGTTCATATGCTGCATGACCTCAAGCGCAAACGGCGTTGCGATCGGGTCGGTATGGCTGCGACCGGTCATATATTTCACGCATTCATACAGTCCGGCATAGCCGAGCGAGATCGTGGAATACCCGTCATACAGCAGCCGATCGATCGGCTCGCCCTTTTTTAAGCGCGCACATGCGCCATACTGCCACAGGATGGGCGCCGCATCAGACAGCGTGCCCCGCAGGCGCTCATGCCGATAGCGCAGCGCCTCATGGCAAAGCTCTAACCGTTCGTCAAAAATCCGCCAGAAGCCCTCGATATTCCCGCCGGAGGAAAGCGCCACATCCGGCAAATTGATCGTCACAACGCCCTGGTTAAAGCGCCCGTAATATTTGTGCTTGCCCGGCTCATAGTTCCCCGCGTTTGCGATGTTGCCCACACCCGCCTCGGTAAAGCGATCCGGCGTCAGGAACGAGCGGCAGCCCATGCAGGTGTACACGTCGCCCTTCAGCTCAAGCATTTTCTTTGCGGAGATATAATCCGGCACCATGCGGCGCGCGGTGCATTTTGCCGCAAGCTCCGTCAGGTAATAATACGGCGAATCCTTATGGATATTATCCTCTTCCAATACATAAATCAGCTTCGGGAACGCCGGCGTAACCCAAACGCCCTTCTCGTTTTTCACGCCGCAATAGCGCTGAAGCAGCGTCTCCTCGATCACGAGCGCAAGGTCCTGCTTCTCCTGCTCATTCTTCGCCTCGCCCAGATACATAAACACCGTAACAAACGGCGCCTGTCCGTTCGTGGTAAGCAGCGTAACCACCTGATACTGGATCGTCTGCACGCCACGGCGGATCTCATCGCGCAGGCGATTTTCCACGATCGTAGCAATTTTCGTTTCATCGCGTTCAATGCCAAGCTCCTCGATCTCCGCATCGACCTGACGGCGGATCTTCTGGCGCGAAACATCAACAAACGGGGCAAGATGCGTAAGCGAGATGCTCTGCCCGCCGTATTGGTTCGAAGCGACCTGCGCAATGATCTGCGTGGCGATATTGCACGCGGTGGAAAAGCTGTGCGGCCGCTCGATCAACGTGCCGGTAATGACCGTGCCGTTCTGAAGCATGTCCTCCAGATTGACCAGATCGCAGTTATGCATATGCTGTGCGAAATAATCGGTATCATGGAAGTGGATCAGCCCTTCATTATGCGCGTCCACGATCTCGCGCGGCAGCAGAATGCGATTTGTAATATCGCGGCTGACCTCGCCCGCCATATAGTCGCGCTGCGTAGAGTTGACCACCGGGTTTTTATTGGAATTCTCCTGTTTTGCCTCTTCATTATTGCATTCAATCAGGCTGAGAATCTTATCATCCGTCGTGTTGGACTGACGCACGAGCGCGCGTGTGTAACGATAGGTGATATAGCTCTTTGCAACCTCAAACGCGCCGTGCGCCATGATCTGCTTCTCCACCATATCCTGCACTTCTTCCACGCTCGGCGAACGCCCCAGCTGCTCACAGCTGAGCACCACGCTCTCTGCGATGCGCTGCACCTGCATCGGCGTCATGCGGATGTCCTCGCCAACGGTATCATTTGCCTTGCTGATCGCAAGAATGATCTTGGAAATGTCAAACGA
>CAKUEM010000089.1 GCA_934646115.1 uncultured Oscillospiraceae bacterium | reverse complement strand
ACGACCCGGCGCAGAGCGAGCAGTACGCAGGGCAGCCCGGCGACTCCGGCGCGGCGAATGACGCGCAAAACCCGCAGGGCAGCGCGCAGGATGCGCAGAATGTGCAGAAAACGTATGACGCGCATGATATCCGCTTTGACATCCCGGCGGATTGGCAGGGGAATTTTCTTGCGGAATATCAGCAGCACGGCGAGGGCGATACCGCGTATGAAGCCACGGTGTTTTCCTGCCATATCGGGCAGAACGACGTTATGGTCATGACGATCGCGGCGTTCGGCGAGAAGCAGTGGGAGACGATCAAGGCCTCCAGCCCGGACGCGGCGAAGATGGAATTTGCCACGTCGAAGGACGGGAAAACGCATTATACCCTGCGCATTGAGGACCAGAAGATGAATAACGAGGAAGAGCAGAAGGTGTATGACGCGATCCGCGCAGCGGCGCAGTCGCTTTCCGGCAAAATTACGATCACGAAATAGCGCGTTCGGCGCGAAATAGGCGGTTTTATTAAACGACAGTTATGGTATGGGAAACAGGGCGAAACCTCGCGGAATTTCGCCCTGTTTTTGTTTTTTGCGTAAATTTAACTGACAAAAAGAATGAAAAAGCCCGTCGGGCAAGCTTGCGCGACGGGCTTTTTATGACAATATGTAATTGAATCTCAGATTAATCGGGAGGTCAATGATTTTTGATTTTCTTTATGAGAGACGCTTCGCGCAGCTTCTCCACCGCGCCGCGATAGCGCTCAGAATGCAGGTGCGGGAACGCGCCGAGCAGGCGCCGCTGGAAGAATTTTGTTTCAAGCAGCGCGCGATTTTTCTCTGCAATGCCGGAGAGCACCTTGTGAATTTCAGGCAGCTGCCCGTGTAATTTGAGCGTGCTGCGCACGGAAAGGAATAGGTCGACCGCGAGCAGCGTGGTCAGCGAGCTGCCAACGACCAGCACGGTCTGCATCGAAAGTGCGGCGATCCGCCGCGCCAAAAACGGGTGGATTCCATACACCAAAACCAGCACGAGCAGCCCGAACAGCGTGGAATTCAGCAGACAAACGCGCCCATGCAGGTTAAACCGCTTATTAGAATAATCCCACCACTTCATGTGAAACAGTACTTCCAAAATCACGGCGGTGACATATTCCAGCGCGCTGGTCAAAAGCATTCCGCCAAAAAATACCGCGACCGGGTGCGCAAACAGCGGCTCAAGCGCGAACAGAACGAGCAGCGCGCCAAACCCATAAACCGGGCAGATCGGTCCGGTTAAGAACCCGCGGTTGATAAAGCGCTTTTGCGGCACGGAGCAATAGATGCATTCGCACGCCCAGCCGATCGCGCTGTAGGCGAAAAACAGAAGCATAAAATCAAAAAACGTCTGCATGCGCCGCCTCCTTTTCTGCGGTTGCGAGCATCATTTTAATGCGGTTTTGCTGATTGGTCTCGCTCGCGCCCGGGTCATAATCGATCGGGACGATGTTCGCCTCCGGATGCCGCGCCTTGATCGCGTTCATCATGCCCTTGGCGACGATGTGATTCGGCAGGCAGCCAAACGGCTGCGTGCAGACGATATTGCAAACGCCGGCTTCGATCAATTCTGCCATTTCCACGGTGAGCAGCCAGCCCTCGCCCATTTTCACGCCGCGGCCGATATATTCCTGCGCCATGTCATAGGTGCGGGAGAACAGCGTGGGCGGGCGAAAATGCCCGTCTTTTTCGATCGCTTCGATCAAGGTGCGCTCTTTTTTCAAGAAATAATGATAGATCCGCTTCGCGCCGAATGCGCGGAAAAGCTTGCCGCCGTATAGCTCGCGGTCCTGCATGGAATTGCAGATGCAGTACATGCAAAAATCCGCAAGACCGGGGACGACCGCCTCCGCGCCCTCGTCCACCAGAAAATCGACCAGGTGGTTGTTGCCCATCGGCGAATATTTCATATAAATTTCGCCCACGATCCCCACGCGCACGCGCGCCTCCTCGCGTTTCGGAAGCGCCGCGAAATCGCGCAGGATCTGCGGAAACAGTGCGGACAGGCGACGGAACGGAACAAATTTATGGTCGCGCCAGAGCGCGCAAAGCTGCTCCTGCCATTTGGCGACCAGCGCCTGCGTTGCGCCCGGCGTTTCTTCATACGGGCGGCACTGGTTTTCCAAAAGCATCAGCAGATCGCCAAGAAAAATTGCGTGTGCAAACTTGAGAAGCATCGAGGGTGTCAGCCGGAAGCCGGGGGAGTTGTCCAGCCCGTTCATGTTCAGCGAAATGACCGGAACCTGCGAAAATCCGCTCTTTTTCAGCGCCTTGCGCAGCAGGAAAATGTAATTCGACGCGCGGCATCCGCCGCCGGTCTGCGTGATCATCAGCGCGGTACGGTTCGGGTCATAGCCGCCGTGCTTTAACGCGTCGATCAGCTGCCCGATCACCAGCAGTGCGGGGTAGCACGTGTCGTTATGCACGTTTTTTAAGCCTTCGTTCACGATATCGCGATGGTCGGTTTGCAGCAGCGCGGTTTTATAGCCGTGCTGCCTTAAAATCTGTTCCATAAATGAGAAATGGATCGGCAGCATCATGGGCAGAAGGATCGTGTGCGTTTTTTTCATCTCTTTTGTGAAAACCGGGATCGAATTATCCATTCTGCGCCCTCCTTTTCTTGCGCTCGCGCTCTTCCACCGCGCCGAGCAGACTGCGGATGCGGATGCGGGCAGGGCCGAGATTTGTGATCTCATCGATCTTAAGCTGCGTATAGAACTTGCCGCCGCGCTCTAAAATTGCGCGGACCTCGTCGGTCGTGATCGCGTCGATCCCGCAGCCGAAGGAGACCAGCTGAACCAGCTCGGTGTCGTCGTTCTGCGTGCAGTATTTCGCCGCGTTGTAAAGCCGGGCGTGATACGTCCACTGGTTGAGCACCGCGACCTTTTGCGGCGTGACCAGATGCGCGACAGAGTCTTCGCTTAAGATCACAATGCCGAACGAAGAAATCATTCGATCAATGCCGTGGTTGATCTCCGGATCGATGTGATACGGGCGCCCGGCAAGCACGATCATGGGAAGCTTTTTCGCGCGCGCGGTCTGGATCGCCTGCGCGGAATAAGCGCGCAGCTCCTCCTCCCAGCGCGTATAGGCGGCATAGCCAAGCTTTGCCGCGCGCCGGATATCGCGGCGCGTGACGTCCGGATAGCGCGCGTGGAAATAGGCAAACGCGTGCTTTTCAAAATCATGCGGACGGTGCAGCCCGAAATAGGGATAGAGGAAGTTTGCGTCTTTTAACCGCTCCACATTGGCGCGCAAAAGCTCCGGATAATAGGCAACGACCGGGCAGTTATAAAAATTATCGCCGGTGTGTTCATTAAAATTATAGGTCAGGCAGGGGTAAAAAATCGTCGAAATCCCCTGGTCGAGCAGGCTTTCAATGTGCCCGTGCATCAGC
>CAKUEM010000088.1 GCA_934646115.1 uncultured Oscillospiraceae bacterium | reverse complement strand
GAAATCGATGAGCTGGGGCTGGACATGACAGACCGGCGCATGCTGCACAGCATCATCACTACGTTTGGCGGCGGTCCGGTCGGTCTGGAAACGCTTGCCGCAACGATCGGCGAGGAGGCGGTTACGCTCGAGGATGTGGTCGAGCCGTTTCTGCTTCAAAACGGATTTTTAAACCGCACGCCGCGCGGACGCTGCGCAACAAAAAAAGCATATGATCATTTGCATCTTGAATTTTTGGGTCAGATTGAGTTATAATACTTATTGTGCATAAAATTAGGGATAATAAGCAGTGTTTATTAATTTTATGTAACAATTTGGAGAGGAACGAATGGAAGAGGTGCAACATGGGAAAATACTTTGGAACAGATGGAATTCGCGGCGTTGCGAATACGGAACTCACTTGTGAGCTTGCGTTTCAAACCGGGCGAGCGGCGGCGATCGTGCTGTCGCGCGTGTGCAAGCACCGGGCAAAAATTTATATCGGCAAGGACACGCGGATCTCCTCGGATATGCTGGAATGCGCGCTGGCCGCGGGCATTTCCTCAATGGGGGCGGACGTGGGGCTGCTTGGATATCTGCCGACCCCGGCGGTCGCGTATCTTACCGTGCAGCATGGCGCGGACGCGGGTATCGTGATCTCCGCGTCGCATAATCCGATGCAGTATAACGGAATTAAGATTTTTAATGCGGAGGGATATAAGCTCTCGGATGAGCTGGAGGCGGAGATCGAGGCGCTGATCGATGCCGAGACCACGCCGGAAACCGGCACGGGCGCTGCGGTTGGGCGCGTGACGCACAAGGAGGATTGCGCCCAGGAATATGTGGATTATCTTGCAAAAACGATTGACGGCGACCTTTCGGGGCTGCGCGCTCTGGTCGATTGCGCCAATGGTGCGTCCTCGGCGACCGCGCCGGAGCTGTTTAAAAAGCTGCGCGCCGATGCGAAGGTGATCTTCCACAGCCCGACCGGGACGAATATTAACGAGAATTGCGGCTCGACAAAGATGGATGCGCTGCGCAGCCAGGTGGTTTCGGGCGGATTTGATGTGGGCGTTGCGTTTGACGGCGACGCGGACCGTTGCCTGATCGTAGACGAAAAGGGCGCGGTTGTTGACGGAGACCGAATCATGGCGATCTGCGCGGACACGATGCGGCGCGAGGGGAATCTGCCGCATGACACGTTTGTGGCGACCGTGCTGAGCAATCTCGGGCTGCATGCGTATGCGCGCGCGCATGGAATGCAGGTAGCAGCAAGCGCGGTGGGGGATCGGAACGTGCTCGAGCTGATGCGCAAGGAGGGCTATGCGCTGGGCGGCGAGCAGTCCGGGCATGTCATTTTCCTCGGGCATTCCACAACGGGCGACGGGGAGCTGACCGCCGTGCAGTTCCTTCATATTTTAAAGAAAAGCGGGAAATGCGTGTCTGAGCTGGTGAGTGAGATCGAGCAGTATCCGCAGGTGATGATCAATGTCACGGTGCCGAACGCGGAAAAGGCGCGTGTGCTGGCAGATGATGCGGTGCTTGCCGCGATGGAGGAGGTTCGGCAGCAGCTGGGCGACGAGGGGCGCATTCTTGTGCGTCCAAGCGGAACCGAGCCGCTTGTTCGCGTGATGGTAGAGGGTCGCGCGTCTGACCTGGTGAATGCGTTGGCAGGTCAGGTGGCGGACGTTGTCGAACGCGCGGTCAATGCGGGATAGCGCGTCAGTTTTTGGCGTATTTCACAAAAATGAACGGCAAATAGCACAAAATTTTTAAAAAACTACTTGACAGAGGGGGTGGGCACGATATATAATGACAACAGACATTCGGAGAAGATGACGGAAACACGGTCAGACGAGGCGCTGGTTGCGCTGGCGCAGTCTGGCGATGAGACCGCTTCGGATGAGCTGATCGCGCGGTTTGCGCCGGTCGTTCGCTATCTTGCCCGCCCTTATTTTCTTGCGGGCGGCGATGCGGAGGATCTGGTGCAGGAGGGCATGATCGGGCTTGTGAAAGCATGCCGCAGCTTTGATGCGGCGCGCGAAACCAGCTTTAAGACCTATGCCTCTGCATGTATTAAGTCTAAGTTGCTTTCTGCGCTTCGCAATGCGCATCGAAAAAAACATGACCCGCTGAATCAGTATATTTCCCTAGAAGCCCCTTTCTTTGACAGTTATCCCGAGCAGGCTGCTTCCCTTGAGGCGCGTTTGGGCACTGCCGGCGACCCGGCGGAACATGTCATTGGCAATGAAGCTTTGGAAGAATTATCGCAGACACTGAACGGAATTTTATCCGGCTTTGAAGCGAAAACCTTAGCCCTTTATTTAAAAGGTCGGTCTTATCAGGAAATTTCTAAAATCACATCAAAGCCGCAAAAATCCGTGGATAACGCGGTGCAGCGAATTCGCAGAAAGTTGGTAAAACATCTTTCAGAGCAAGGCATGAGCAGGCCGTAGGTCTGTTTGGCATATATGCCCAAGTAGCTTAAATTTCAAAGAGCGCAATCGAGGTGTCGGTGTAAATCCGTCCTGGGGCAAAATCACTAAGTCAAAGAGAGGTTCTAGACATGTACGAAGACAAGACGTTAGTATGCAAAGAGTGTGGGCAGGAGTTCGTGTTTACCGCTGGTGAGCAGGAGTTCTATGCTGAGCGTGGCTTTATGAACGAGCCGCAGCGCTGCAAGCCCTGCCGTGACGCGCGCAAGAATGCAAACCGTGCTCCGAGAGAGTATTTCACTGCTACCTGCGCTGCTTGCGGCGGCGAGGCGAAGGTTCCGTTTGAGCCGAAGACCGATCGCCCGGTTTACTGCAGTGATTGCTTTGCGCGTATGCGTGAGAACGGCTAATCACGTCCGTTAAATTGCATAGTAAGACCCAACCGAACGTATTCGGTTGGGTCTTTTTATATCCGCCCGTAGCAGACTTCGCGCGGTTTTGCATACTCGAAACGGAAAATCTCCCGATGCATCCGCGCGGCACAAGCGGATTTCCGCGCGCCGGAGAAAAGCGCGGAAAGAGAACACGGAAATAAGCGCTTGCATAAGCAAATAAATTGCCGCCGCGCGGGTGACAGCAAGAAGGCGGACGCACAGTTTCAATAAACCGTGGGACATTTTTTCGGAGACTTTCGCGCTTTGCCTGCCCGCACAAGCGGGAAGAGGGGCACGCGCTGTGCGCGCCGCCACACAAATGGGAACACTTGATGCGGGTGGCGGGTGCAGAGGTCAAGGGGGATCGCGCTCTTTTGCTTAAATTTTTTGATGCGGTTGTGCGCGTGAGATGGGAAGCCGCAGCGTGGGCGGTCGAAATTGTTGGTTTAGCCCATTCTTTGCCGCGACGCGCCGCCTAGGAGAAATCGGACGGCTCATCGCGCGTCGGGTTCGCATTGTCAAAGTCGATGGCTGCCCGCCGGGAAAGCCGCTGCGCCAAGCATTGCGCGGATGATTTTTGCGCATAAAAAAGCATACTCTGCATGACCATAGTCACGCAGAGTATGCAATGATGTAGGACGGATTTTGCGGACATTCAAAATAAAAAAGAATGTGGAGGTAACAGACAATGGCAAAATCATTATT
>CAKUEM010000087.1 GCA_934646115.1 uncultured Oscillospiraceae bacterium | reverse complement strand
AGCCGGAATTTTAGTTTAACACATCTCCCAGCCTTTGTCAAGCTCTTTTTTCGATTTTTTTCGCGGCCTTCTCGCCGGTTTCTCTTGCCTCCCTAGGCGTCTACAGCTCCCGCTGTATCCCCCGCCTTTGCGTCAGCTTGCCTAGTATATCATACCTCTCCCCCCACTGTCAATCCCTTTTTTCCTTCTTTTTTCTCAAATCCGCATTTTTCCTGCATAGCCCCTCATTTCAACCGTTTCAAAACGCAAAAGCGGCGGCACAATGCCGCCGCAATTCATAATTTCTCCGCACATTTCGCTTGCAAAACAATTCGCGATTCCTATCTTAATATCCTTTATGCAGGCTTTTCATCCGATACATATTTTTATCTGCGATATTCTTGACCTTCTCAATATCGTCGCCAACGCGGAAGGTCGCGCAGCCAAAGGAGACGCTCGGCATCATCGAGAGGCTTTTCTTTCTGGCTTCCAGCTCATCCATCAAAACCTTCTCGCATGCATCTTGATCGGCGTCAATATTCAGCAGCACGCAAAATTCATCCCCGCCCATTCGATAGCAAAATCCATCTTTAGAATATGCTTCGCGGATGGCGGCTGCCACCTCTTTCAGGCATTCGTCACCCACCAAATGGCTGTAATTGTCATTTACATCTTTAAAATCATCGATATCAAACACAATAAGCGTCGTGTCCCGATTGAGCGACAGCGTTTGGTTCAGATAGCTGTTCTGATTCAGCAGTCCGGTCAAGCCGTCCAGCTGCTGCCAAATAATATTACAATATAAATAATACAGCATCGCCAGAAGCGTAACGCAAAGCCAACTAATATGTATCTGCGGACATGCGATCTGTATCATGGAGCCGATCAGCAAAAACACAGCGATCAGATAAATGCTGTTTTTGCTTCTGCTCTGATATTTGCTCGCGATCTCAACCGTCGCGATAAGCAGATAAATGATGCTCATACAATAGGTCGCAAAATAGATCCCGAAAGCGTCGCCCCGCACATAATGATTATTCTGATCGACGTAAAAAACCATGCCGAACGGAAGCGATATTGCCAAAAACAGAAGATAAATCAGTTCCACGGCAATCGCTTTTTTCTTTGTTCTGTTTTCCCCAAGCGTAAAAGACAAAACGATCGAGACTGCCGGCGTTAAGCCAAAGCCCAAATAGTTCGCAAGAATATTAACCCACCGAAGCGATGCCGGTCCATTATCCACAATCACCGTCAGCAGTTCTAAAATAGAAATAATGATAATCAAAAGAAATGAGGTGATAAACCAAAATCTAAGCTCCTTTTTAAGTGTTTCGTTGCATTTTACAAACACGCACATCACACTCAAAGCAAACACATCAATAATCGTAATAACCAGAAAGTAATAATCCATAGATTCTTCTCCTAATCAGATCAATTGCTTCCCTATCATCTAAAAGTATTATATCAATTTGTCGGCTTAATTTCCAGCCCCGGCGCAATTTTTTCAGATTTTCCAAACCGTATCTCTCGCTGTGTTCGCTCCCGCAATCTAAAATAGAGAAGCAGGTTATGGTCCGGCTCTTGTTCTCTAAAACGTCATTATGCGCCACGCGCAAAAAATTTCAGGCTAATATCGCGCAAAGTCATGCCATCGTATCTCTTTGCAAATTTAGCATGGCATATCTAGAAAAAACACCGTAATTCTATCAAAATTACGGTGCTTTTGAGTGGTGGAGCCAATGCTTCGCGCGTCGAACTGCTCCGGGGTTCGACCTGCGATTAAATTGGTGGAGGCGGGGGGAGTTGAACCCCCGTCCGAAAATGCATCCACATAAACTTCTCCGGGCGCAGACTGATATTTCACATTCCCTCTGCCGAACGCCAACAGTCGGGCTTTCGGTTTTAGTAGCTTCATATTACATGCCATGCGCAAAGCTTTGCATGATCACGTTCACCACTCATTGACGCCTTATCCCAAGCCGTGGTCCTCTCAGGTAAGACGGCCGCTTAATTAAGCAGCAACTAACGTATTAGTTTTGTTGTTTCATTTATAAAGCTGCGACTTTTAAAGAGGATCCGCGCCTCTGCCCGCTATCTATGCTTCCGCATCCCCGTCGAACCCGTTACGCCCCCACGTGTTTTAAAAATATCATATCCAGCCAGCGGCAGCAGGCCGGAAACCAGTCTGCCGTGTGCGGTGAATAAGCGCCCGCATCGCCCGGCGCCGCGGTTTCATAACCGCAAAGACCTAACCCATGCCGCCCCTCCGGATAAATATGCAGCTCAAACGGCACATGATGCACGCGCAGCGCATGCGCAAAGCAAAGCGAGTTTTCACACGGAACGCTCTCATCCTCCAGCGTATGCCACAAAAACGCGGGCGGGACATGCTCGCCCACCGCATATTCCAGCGACTGCGCGCGCAGCGCCGCTGCATCCGCCTCCGCGCCCAGCAGATTTTCAAACGATCCACGGTGCGCAAACTCGCCGGACGTGATCACCGGGTAGCACAACACCTGCGCAGAAGGCTTAAATTGCGCGCTCTCCTGCCCCAGCGTGTCCTCCAAAAGCGGAGAATTCCAACGTGTTGCAAGGCTTGCCGCAAGATGTCCTCCGGCAGAAAAGCCCATCACGGCGATCCGATCCAGATCAATATGCCACGCCGCAGCATTCTGCCGCAGCAGCGACATCGCAGCAGCCGCCTCTAACAGCTGCGTGGGATACCGCGCGGGCGCAACGCTATAGCGCAGCACAAACGCATGATATCCCTGCGCAAGAAACCGCACCGCAAAGCATTCCGCCTCGCGATCAGACGTAAACGCATACCCGCCGCCCGGGCAAATCAACACAGCCGGGCGCACGCGCGCCGGATCGATCTCCGGCGAATTATCCAGCACATATGCCTCCAGCACGCCCGCCGAAGAAACCGCGGTATGCTGATTCAACTGAATTTTCTCATAGATCATCGCAGCTTCTCCTTCATGGCGCGGTCGATCTCGCGCTTTGCGTCGCGGCGGCTGGCATCCTCGCGCTTATCATAGAGCTTTTTGCCTTTGCACAGTCCGATTTGAACCTTCACGCGCTGCCCTTTTAAATAAACCGAAAGCGGAATGACGGTCAATCCCTCCTGCTTGGTTGCCTGAGAGAGCTTTAAAATCTCCCGCTTATGCAGCAGAAGCTTGCGCACGCGCAGCGGGTCTTTATTAAAAATATTGCCCTTTTCATAGGGGCTGATATGCATTCCGCGCACAAAAATTTCGCCGTCTTTAAACGAGCAGTAAGAATCCTTCAAATTCAGCGTGCCCTGACGGATCGATTTCACCTCTGTGCCAAACAGCTCAATACCCGCCTCGAAGGATTCTTCCACAAAATAATCATGATACGCCTTGCGATTTTTCGAAATTTGCTTCACAGCAAGCTCAGGCATCAGAATCCCTCCTCTACACGCACATATAAATAGTATTACGTTTTAGTAGAAAAGTCAAGTTACGGTATGATTACAGGCGTTGCGCGCAAAGCGAGACTTTTTTAATTCATAGCGCCAGTTTTTCACCCTGCGCGCAGCAAATCGTTTAGATAAAAAGGCGCATCCGGCGCAGCAGCTGCGCCGGATGCAAAAGAGAAAAAATGAGGAAAATGAAGGAATCAAAGGATAAGAAGCTTCGTTTACCGCTCCATGAACAGGATGCGGTCTAAGATCACCGCGACCTCGGCGCGCGTCGCCTTGCCCGTCGGGTCGATCATGCCGT
>CAKUEM010000086.1 GCA_934646115.1 uncultured Oscillospiraceae bacterium | reverse complement strand
CAACCTACTCAACAGAATCTTCGTAGACTTTAAAAGAAACAACCGCCTCCGTCCGCGCGGGAACGCCCTCTTTGCCCATGCCCGCCGCCCGTGCAAGCTGCTCACTATCGTGAGCCGGACGCAGCCCTCTTTCGGTCCCTCCCGCCCGGAGGGGCTTTTTGTTTGCTCCCCGCATGTTTTTTATTTTTAAAAATTTTTTCATATTCCTATTGACAACGCATGAAAGAGTGATATAATGAACATATGAGCAATCATTCATATGTAAGGAGTGATTTTTATGTGTGCTGTTGAGCATTGCGAGGAACCCTGTGTCCACGCGGACGTTATCGGCGCTGTGGCGCAAAAAATGCCGCCGGATGAAACGCTTTGTGATCTGGCGGAGCTGTTTAAGGTGTTTGGGGATTCCACACGGGTCAAAATTCTTTATGCACTCTTTGAGCGCGAGATGTGCGTCTGCGATATTGCAGAGCTGATTTCCATGACGCAGTCCGCCGTGTCGCACCAGCTTCGGATCTTAAAGCAATCGCGGCTGGTCAAGGGCCGTCGCGAGGGAAAATCCATCCTTTATTCGCTGGATGACGACCATATTCAGATGATTTTCAACCAGGCGCTTGCGCATGTGCTAGAGTAGGTGATACTATGAAAATGTATGAGTGGACATTAGAGGGGCTTGACTGCGCGAATTGCGCGGCGAAAATCGAGCGCGCCGTCGCCAAAACGCCCGGCATTTCGGAAGCATCTGTAAATTTTATGCAGAAAAAGCTGCGTTTTTCGGCGGAAAACGACGTGGATCTTTCCGCGCTGGAGCATTTGATCCTCGAGATCGAGCCGGAGGTCACGATCGAGAAAGAGGCAAAAACCGGCTGCCATTGCGAGCATTGCCATGAAGAAGAACACGAGGAGGGCAGCACGCGCGCGCGCATTTTACGCATCGCGCTTGCCGCTGTGCTGTTCGGGCTTTCGCTCCTGCTTCCGCTGCCGGACTCGGCAAAAATCGCGCTCGCACTCGCGGCGTATTTGATCGTCGGCGCAGATGTTTTGTGGCGCGCAATCAAAAATATCCTGCACGGCGCAATCTTTGACGAAAACTTCTTAATGACGCTCGCAACCGTCGGCGCGGTCGCGGTCGGGCAATATGAAGAGGCCGTTGGCGTTATGCTGTTTTATCAGCTCGGCGAGCTGTTTCAGGACGTCGCGGTCGGGCGCTCGCGCCGCTCGATTCGCGATTTGATGAATATCCGCCCGGACTATGCCAATGTGCAGGTCGGCGATCAGGTGGAAAAGCGCGACCCGGCGACCGTTCAGCTCGGCGACGTGATCGTCATCCGTCCGGGCGAGCGCGTGCCGCTTGATGCTGAGGTTCTCTCCGGCGATTCCATGCTGGACACCGCCGCGCTGACCGGCGAATCCGTGCCGCGCAGCGTTCATCCGGGCGATGCGGTCATCAGCGGCTGCGTGAATTTAGAGGGCGTTCTGACCGCGCGCGTCACGCATAGCTTCTCAGAATCTACTGCGAGCAAAATTCTTGACCTCGTAGAAAATGCAACCTCTAAAAAAGCCAAGGCCGAGAATTTTATTACGAAATTTGCGCATTATTACACGCCGGCGGTCGTGTTTTCCGCATTGGCGCTCGCTTTGATCCCGCCGATTTTCGTGGGGAATTTCTCCTCGTGGGTCTATCGCGCGCTGATTTTCCTCGTGATTTCCTGCCCCTGCGCGCTGGTCATCTCCGTCCCGCTCAGCTTCTTCTGCGGGATCGGAAGCGCCTCGCGCCGCGGAATTTTAATTAAAGGCAGCAACTATCTCGACGCGCTGGCCCGCGTGAAAACCGTGGTCTTTGACAAAACCGGAACGCTCACGCGCGGCGTGTTCCGCGTGCAGGAGGTTTATCCGGTCACGATGTCGCGCGAGCAGCTTCTGGAATATGCCGCGCTGGCGGAAAATTCCTCCATTCACCCGATTGCCGCCTCCATTCGCGATGCATACGGCAAGCCGCTCGACGCTGCGCGCGTCACGGAAATCCGCGAGGTTCCGGGGCATGGCGTACACGCGCAAATTGACGGAAATACCGTGCTGGTCGGCAACTCCAAGCTGCTTGCCAGCGCACACATTGCCTTTGTTCTTCCGGAATTGCCCGGCACGATGGTGCTTGTCGCGGTCAATGGCGTTTTCGCGGGCTCCATTGTGATTGCCGATGAGATCAAGCCGGATTCCGCCGCGGCAATCCATGCATTGCATGAGGCCGGCGTACAGAAAACGGTCATGCTCACCGGCGACCGCAAGACCATCGCCGAAAATATTGCAGACGAGCTGCAAATCGACGAGGTCTATGCCGAGCTTTTGCCCGCCGATAAGCTCAACCACATTGAGGAGCTGCTGCCCGAAGGCACGCTCGCCTTTGTGGGAGACGGCGTGAACGATGCGCCCGCGCTCGCCCGCGCCGATATTGGCGTCGCGATGGGCGGACTGGGCAGCGATGCCGCCATCGAAGCGGCGGATATCGTCCTCATGACCGATGAGCCGTCGCGCCTTGCCACCGCACTGAAAATTTCAAGGAAAACGCTGCGGATCGTGTATGAAAATATCGTCTTTTCTCTCATAGTCAAGGCGTTTTTCCTCGCGCTTGGCGCATTTGGCATCGCAACCATGTGGGAAGCCGTGTTTGCCGATGTCGGCGTCGCTGTGATCGCTATTTTGAATGCAGTGCGCGCCATACGCATTCAGGATCCCGTTAAGTAAGCGGAGAAAATCGTCATAAGCATGGGGCGCGCCGCGAGTGTGTGTCCCATGCTTTTATGCGCCATAACGCCTGAACTTTGGCGCGGATTCGGCAGCCGCGCGCCAAACATTTTAAATTCGCGCATTGCAGTGTGCCAGCCTGCCGCCCGCAAAATCCGCTGCTCTGAAAGAGCGGTGTCCGTTAGAATTCTACATATGGAATACCTCTGAGATTTTTTTGCAGCGCACCATTGCTTATCTCGTTTGCAAATAGTGAAAAACATGCTTAAAATCCGCAATTTGCGTGAAAAATGCAGCGGTATCTCCCGAATTTCAGCCGCCCATACGCAGCTTTATGAAGCGATAAAAAATCAAAAAAAGTATTGACAAATCAGGATTTTGTGGTATACTGTTTTTTGTAAGCAAGTGATTGTTTTCTGCGGGAGTGACTCAGTGGTAGAGTGTCACCTTGCCAAGGTGAAAGTCGCGAGTTCGAATCTCGTCTTCCGCTCCAAAATAAAAGCACCGCAAAGCGGTGCTTTTATTTTTGCATCCTGCACCCATAAAAGGTCTTGCCCGGCAAAAATGCCGCTCCGTCCAAAGGCAGCGTTGATAGCGTTTGGTCATCGCAAAGCCGCGCATCTTTTCCTGGAAATTCGTGCCCTTTTAGACTGTCCCAACCAATAGGCAAAGAGCTTGCCCTCTTTGCGCAGACATTTTTTAGAATTTTCTTGACACGCGCCGGACAGCACGATATAATAATATGGCAATGTTTCGGCAGAAACCGCCGCTTTGTATTTCTGCAAATCGCATATTCGTTTTGTTTTATCTGGGGGCGTAGCTCACCTGGGAGAGCGCTTGAATGGCATTCAAGAGGTAGTCGGTTCGATCCCGATCGTCTCCACCAATTTTATGATGTCCGCACGGTGTTTTGCACTGTGCGGATTTTCGCGCTTTCAGGCACTCAAACAAAGTCGCCTCGATCCCGATCGTCTCCACCAATTTTATGATGTCCGCACGGTGTTTTGCACTGTGCGGATTTTCGCGCTTTCAGGC
>CAKUEM010000085.1 GCA_934646115.1 uncultured Oscillospiraceae bacterium | reverse complement strand
GCGCCGTGGGAGGTCATGGCGCAATATGATTATTTAATTTTTACCGGCTGGAATACCATGACCGAAGAGATCTATGAAAATCTCAAGGCGTATGTGCGCGCCGGTGGGCGACTGCTGCTTGCTGCGGCGCATTTGAACACGGCGGCGGAGCGCGCCGGGGTGCGCCGTCCGATCTATGACGGGAAGCTTGCGGATTTCCTCGGATGCGATATTTTGCCGGACGCCGTTATGAAAAATGTCGGCGTGAAATTTGTAAAAGAGAGCCTGATGCCCGAGGTGCTGTATCCGGCGGCGGGCGATCTCGCGTGCGATCCGATTTGCCCGGGCGGGTTTGCGGAATGGGCGCAGGTCGAAATGAAGGGCGGGCGCGTTGCCGCGTTCCATTCTAACGCGTTTTTTGAAAAGCACGAGCACACGCCGGCGCTTGTGGAGCATGCATACGGCAAGGGCGTTGTCAGCCTGCTCACGCATTGGGATTATCCGGGGGCAGACGGAGTTTACCCGCTGTATCGCATGATCGTGAAACAGTGGCTGAGTGCGTCTGCGCGCGCATGCCCTGTGCAGGTGCTTGCCGGCGATCGGGTGCGCTTTGCGGTATATGAGCAGGATGGCGAGCGCGCGATCTATTTACTTAATACTGATTATAATGTAGAAAGCACGGTGCGTGTACGGATCAATGGTGCGGAGCAGCGGCTTACCCTGCAGCCCATGGAGTTTCGGCGCGTGGATGCTTAGTCGAAAGGGTCTCCCCGGCGGAGACCCTTTTTTTATTCAAGAATCTGCTGGAATCCGGGCGTAATTTATGCTACAATAGATTTATATGTAAGAGTGAGGGGCGAGAAGAGTGTCGGATAGAATTGATATTTTAGGCACGGAGTTTGATAATATTACGCTGGATGAGGCGATCGATCGCGCGTATTGCATGATCGGCAGCGGGAAAAATCACCGCATCGTTACGCCGAATTCTGAAATCGTTTACATGGCGCGCAAGGACGATGCGCTGCGCGGCGTATTGAATGGGTCTGATCTTGTGGTTCCGGATGGGATCGGCGTTGTGCATGCGTCAAAAATCTGCAAAACTCCGCTGCGCGGAAAGGTCGCCGGCATTGAGCTGGGCGAGGGCTTGATCGCGCGGCTCGCAAAAGAAGGCGGGCGCATATATTTCTTGGGTGCGAAGCCCGGCGTGGCAGAGGCGGCCGCGAAGGCGCTGTGTGAAAAATATCCGGGTCTTACCGTTTCCGGCGTGCATGACGGATATTTTAAAGAAGACGATGAGGTAATAAAGGCGATCAATGCCGCGCACACGGATGTGCTTTTTGTCTGTCTCGGCGCGCCCAAGCAGGAGCTTTGGATGGCAAAAAATCAGGCGCGGATCGAAACGTCGCTCATGCTGGGGCTTGGCGGCTCGCTTGACGTATTTGCAGGCGTTGCACAGCGCGCGCCGGATATCTGGATCCGGCTTGGATTGGAATGGTTTTACCGCCTGTGTAAAGAGCCGTGGCGCATTGGACGCATGATGGCGCTGCCTAAATTTTTGCTCACGGTTATTTTTTCAAGGAAGAAGGGAAATTAGAGATGGTGCATGTTACTTTGGTGGCGCATACGCCGGAGCCGGATCGCGTGATCGCTTGTGCGGCGAAAATGTGCTACAGCGCGGCGGGCGCTGAGGATATTATGGACGGGCTGACAGAGGAAAAGTGCGCGCGCTTTCTCGATATGCTAACGGACTTGGGACATGAAAGTCCGTTTGAGCATGCAAGCTTTACCTTCGCGATCGAGGGCGTTTCACGCTCGCTGCTTGCGCAGATCACGCGGCATCGCATTGCGTCGTTTAGCGTGAAGTCGCAGCGCTATGTGAGCGAGCAGGATTTTTCTTACATCACACCGCCGGCGATCGCAGAGGATCCGGAGGCGTGCGCCATTTACGAGCGCGCCATGCGGCAGGATGAGGAGAATTATCAAAAGCTTGCGCAAATTTTAGAAGAAAAGCATTTGGCGGCGTTGCTTGCGGAGGGCAAGCCGGAAAAGGAAGCGCGCCGCGCGGCGGAAAAGCGCGCCATTGAGGATGCGCGTTTTGTGCTGCCCAACGCTTGTGAAACCAAGATGATGGTTACGATGAATGTGCGCTCGCTTTGGAACTTCTTCCGCTTGCGCTGCTGTTCGCGCGCACAGTGGGAAATTCGCGAGCTGGCTGCGCAGATGTTATCGCTGTGCCGCGAGGTTGCGCCGCGCCTGTTTGCAAATGCGGGTCCTGCCTGTGTGGCGGGCGCGTGCCCGGAGGGAAAAATGAGCTGCGGCCGCGCGCGCGAAATGCGCGAGAAATACGGAAAGGGCGAGGCGCGATGAAGGGACGTTTGATTATTATTGAAGGAACCGATGCGTCTGGAAAATCGACGCAGCTGCGCCTGCTTTGCGATAAACTTGCGGCTTGCGGACAGAAGGTGAAATCGCTTTCGTTTCCACGCTATGAGAAAGAGTTTTCCGCGCCGGTACGTATGTATTTAAACGGTGCGTTCGGCGCGGCGCCGGGCGATGTAAACGCTTATGCGGCGTCTACGTTTTTTGCGGTCGATCGCTACGCCTCGTATCGGTCTGAATGGCGCGAATATTATGAGGCGGGCGGCACGCTGATTTTTGACCGCTATACCACATCGAATGCGATCCACCAGGGCGCAAAGCTTCCGCCGCTTGAGCGGGAGGCGTTTTTCAACTGGCTCTTCGATTTTGAATATCGCCTGTTGGGCTTGCCCGCACCCGATCTTGTGCTGTTTTTGGATATGCCGCCGGAATGCTCCGCTGCGCTTTTGCGTGCGCGCACCGGCAAGGAGATCGATATCCACGAAAAGGACGCGGCATATCGCAGCGCATGCTATCAAACGGCGCAGGAGGCGAGTGAGCGCTTTCGGTGGGCGCGTATAGACTGCACGGAAGGCGGAAATATTAAGTCTATCGAGCAGATCCATGCCGAGATTTTATCCAGAATTGAGGGCTGTTTCCATGTTGGAATTTCGACCGATTGCGATTGAAGATAAAAAAGAGATCGAGCGCCTTATGTGCCTGGAACGTTACGGCACAACGGAGAGCGCGTTTCTTGATCTTTATATCTGGGGCGGGAAGTTTAAGACGCAGGTTGCGTTTGAAGATGGGTTTTTATTCATTCGTACCGGGGAGAATGCTTATCTCTTTCCGCACGGTGAGGGTGATTTGCCGCGCGCGCTGGATCGTATTCGCGCCGATGCGCAAGAGCGCGGAGCAACGCCGCGGCTCATCGGCGTGACCGCGCAAATGAAGGCGAAGCTTGAGGCGGCGCTGCCCGGCGAATTTTCGTTTCATGAAACGCGCGATGTATTTGATTACCTGTATCGCGCAGAGGATCTGATCTCTCTTTCTGGGAAAAAGCTGCATCAAAAGCGCACGAATTTTAATAAATTCATGCTGGAATATGGAGATCGATACACTTTTGAGGAAATTACGGAGGACATGCTCTCCGAGGTGTATGAATTTCAAAAGCGCTGGCTTGCCGCGCGGGAAAACGAAGAGAACGCGCAGGATCTGATGCTCGAGATGAGCGCGATCGAGCGCGCGCTGCGGCATTATTCCGAGCTGGAGATTCGCGGCGGCGTGATCCGGATCGATGGGGAGATCGCCGCGTATTCTCTGGGCGTGCCGCTGTGCCACCGGGTGTATCTGGTCTCTATTGAAAAGGGAGATATGCGCTACGCCGGGATCTATCAGGCGATCAATCGCCTGTATGCCGAGCATTTTTGCGCGGATTTTCAGTATATCAACCGCGAGGATGATGCCGGCGTGCCCGGACTTCGCCGCGCAAAGCTATCGTATCAGCCGGCGATGCTTCTCGAAAAATATGAGGTGAGATGGAATGATTCGTCGCGCGGAACATGCTGACATTTCGCAGATCAAAGCGCTTTGGGAGATATGCTTCCCGGGCGATTCTGCCGAGGATCGGGAGTTCTTTTTTACGCGGCTGTTCCAGCCGGAGTATGCGTGGATCTATGAAGAAAACGGCAGGCTAATCGCCATGCTGCACGCGCTGCCTTATACGATCCGCGTGAATGAAGACCGGTTCCCGGCGCGCTATTTCTATGGCATTGGCACTGCGCCGGACATGCGGCGGCGCGGGCTTGCAGCGGCGCTTTTGCGCCATGCGCTCGCGGCAGCGGAGCGGGAGGGCG
>CAKUEM010000084.1 GCA_934646115.1 uncultured Oscillospiraceae bacterium | reverse complement strand
TGATCTTAGACCGCATCCTGTTCATGGAGTGGTAAACAAAAAACGACTATGCAGGGCGAGAAATCGCCCTGCATAGCAATACCATAAGAAAGCAATATCAGAAGCTGCGCGCCCTTGTGGGAAGCGGCGCAGACCATGCCAACGCGGCAGGAGGAGCATGCATGAATATTAAAGAAACAATGAAAAACATGACGCTGAAGGAAAAGCTTGCGCAGATGATGATTGTGCGCGGAATCGGGTATGAAGAGAGCATCCGCTCTATGATCCGCGCAGGGCACATCGCGGCAATCGGCGCGGTTGCCATTCCTGAGCGCACGATCGATGGCGCGGTTGCGCATATGAACCAATATCTGGCCGATGCAACCGAGCCATTTGCGTTTTATATCGATGCGGAGTGGGGCGTTGCGCAAATCTTCCCGGAGGGGACGCGCGTTCCGGCGCAGATGTGCGTGGGCGCATCGCGCTCTGAAGAGCTGGCTTACCTCAACGGTTACCTGGTTGCGAGCGAGTGTAAGGCGCTTGGCTTTAGCATCGTGGGAAGTCCGGCGCTTGATGTCAACTTAAATGGCAATAACCCGATCATCAATACGCGCGCATTCAGCGACGATACCGATCTTGTAATTCGGCTGGGGCGTGCTTATGTAAAGGGCGTTCAGGATGCGGGCGTGATCCCTTGCGGGAAGCATTATCCGGGACATGGCGACACCGCGGTCGATTCGCACATGGCGATTCCGGTCGTTACGCGCGATAAAGACTCTCTGATGGAGATCGAGCTGCGTCCTTATCGCGAGCTTGCAAAGGAAATGTGGGGCGTAATGACCGCGCATATTTCGTTCCCTGCGCTTGCTGCGCCGGGCGAGGAAGATATCCCGGCTACGCTTTCACACAAGATCATTTACGAAATCCTGCGCGATCAGTTCGGCTTTGAAGGTCTGATTATTTCAGATAGCCTGACCATGAAGGGCATTAAGGATATTTACGGGCTTGATGCGGCAGTGGGCGCGATCCGCGCCGGACACGACATCATCCTTCAGGATTATGAGTCTGATCCCGCGCTTACCATGGAACTACTTGTTCGCGCCGTGCATGAGGGAAAGCTTTCAATGCAGCAGATCGACGAATCGGTCGAGCGCGTTTTAAAATGGAAGCAACGCGTTGTACCGCAGGGAAGTCGGCAAATCAGCGCGGCACATGCAAAGCAGATTCTCGGCTGCGAGAAGCACCGCGATATCGCGCGCAGAATCGCCGAGGGCGGCATCACTCTGCTGGAGAGCGATTGCCTGCCGCTCGCTCCCGGTCGCGCGGGCAGGACGCTTGTGATCTCCACGGTGGGCGAGGAAGAGGGTCAGCAGATCCGCGACTTCGGTCTTGCGGACGACAGCTCCTCGAAGCGCGTTGCACAGGCGGTTGCGAAGCGTATGCCGGTTGATCATCTGTGCGTGCCTGAGCATCCGAGCGCAGAGGATATTGAGATGGTTCTGACTCGCGCTGAGGGCTGCGATCAGGTTATTTTCGCCTCGTTTATTCGTCCGGTCGCTTACAAGCCGACCAGCGGAACGATCACGGAGAATCAGCAGCGCCTGATTTGCGCGCTGACAGAGCGCATTCCCAATTTTATCTACCTGATTTTCGGAAGCCCCTATTGCCTGCGATCCCTGCCGAAAATGAAAAATTGCCTGGTTGCGTATGGCGATGATGAATGGTCCATCGAGGCGGCAGTTCGCGCGATGTTCGGTGAAATTCCGGCGCGCGGTAAGCTCCCGATCCGGATCAACGATGAGTATCCGTTTGGATATTCGTGCAGCCGATAGCGCAAAGCGCCCCGCCTTTGGCGGGGCGCTTTTTTGTGCGCGCGGGAAAATCCAGTTGCGCGGCGTGCGAAAATGTGGTATAATAAGAACGGATGTACAAGAGGAGGCGACGACGGCATGGAACGTGTGATTCTGCATTCTGATCTGAATAATTTTTACGCATCGGTCGAATGCCATGAGCGGCCGGAGCTGTGCAACCGCGCGGTCGTGATCAGCGGTGCGCCGGAGCGGCGGCGCGGTGTGGTCGTTGCGAAAAATGAGCTGGCGAAGAAAATGGGCGTGAAAACCGGCGATACAGTGTGGCAAGCGCTGCAAAAATGCCCGGATGCGTGCATTTTGCGCCCGAATTTGGCGAAATATCGCGAAATTTCCGCCGCTGTGCGGCAGTTGTATTATCGCTATACCGATCGGGTTGAGCCGTTTGGGCTGGATGAGGCGTGGCTGGATGTGACCGGGTCGACCCGTTTGTTTGGCGATGGGGAGGCGATCGCCAATCAGATCCGCGCGGCGATGAAGCGCGAATTTGGGCTGACCGTTTCAGTCGGCGTGAGTTTTAATAAAGTATTCGCAAAGCTCGGGTCAGACATGAAGAAGCCGGACGCTGTGACCTGCATCACGCGCGCGAATTACAAAGAAAAGGTTTGGCCACTTCCGGTTGGCGTTCTGCTGTACGCCGGCCGCGCGACGCAGCGCAAGCTGATCTCCTGCGGGATCGAAACGGTGGGCGCGCTGGCAAAGGCGGAGCCTGCGTTTTTGGAAAGCATTTTGGGAAAGGGCGGGCTGATGCTCGGCGAATATGCGCGTGGGGAAGATCAAAGCCCGGTCACGCGGTTTGGTGAGCGCGAGCCGGTGAAATCGATCGGAAACAGCATGACGCTCCCGCGCGATATTTCAGACCCGGAGGAGGTGCGCCGCGCGCTCTATCTGGTGGCGGAGAGCGTGTGTGAACGATTGCGCGCGAAGGGGCTTTTGTGCAAAACAGTCACGGTTGCGATCCGTGATGCGGAGCTGCACTGGCATGAGCGGCAGCGCGCCGCGCGCGAGGCGACGATGCTGACGCATGAGGTCGCGGAGCTGGCATATGCGCTGTATTTGGAAACGAATTTGCCGCATTGCCCGGTGCATAGTCTCGGGGTGCGTGTGTCGAACCTGTGCGATGATGCGGGCGGGGGGCAGCTCAGCTTTTTTGAAGACCCGCAGGTGAAGGAGCGGCGGCGCAAGCTGGACCGCACGATGGACGCGATCCGCGAAAAGCACGGGCATTTTGCGATCTCGCGCGCGATGCTTTTGGAGGATGAGCGGCTGTATCATTTCGACCCGGAGGAGGAGCAGATCGTCTCGTTTCCGGGAACGGAGAAGAAATAAGCCGCAACTTTCTTGTGTGCCGAAACGACACAGCAGAAGCGCTAGGATCGGCTGGTTTATTGCAATACCTTAAAAAATAAGACGTTGCAAGGGGTGACAAACGCCCTTGATTTATGATACACTAAATGAGAAAGAAAAAACAAAGGGAGGCGGCCGAAAATGGCATCCTATCAAGTGCCGCGCGTTGCAAACCGCGCGGATTTTATCAAGCGCTTGGATCATTTGCCCCGCGCGCACGTTGCGCATTACCCCTGGGGCTGCGAATATCGACCGGAGACATATGGATGTCTTGGCTGGGATGATACGTTTTTGCATGTTTACATGCGCTGCTATGACAAGCTGCTTCGCGCCGAAATTCGGCAGGATAACGGCGATATTTATACCGATTCGTGCCTGGAATTTTTTATGAATCCGATCCCCGGCGTGCGCCGGATGTTTATCAATTTGGAGGTCAATCCGCTGGGCTATCTGTATCTTGCGGTCGGCGGCGAGATCCTTGAAGAGCGGCAGCTTCTTTCCAGCGCGGAGTATGACCATTTCGGGATCGAGATTCGCGAAAAGCCGCAGAACGGCGAATATTGGGATTTTTGCGCAAGCGTTCCGTTTGCATTTATCGAGCGTGTTGTTCCGGAGTTTCATCAGAGCGAGCGCATGCATTTTACCGGGAATTTTTTCAAGTGCGGAGACGAAACAGAAAAGCCGCATTTTGGCACGTGGAGTAATATTGAGCCGAAAACCGAGCACCCGAATTTTTTTCGGGTCGTTTGCTTTGGCGATATCGTTTTTGCGGACCAATAAAATCGGCGCGCCACATGGCGGAAAGCCGAGTGCTCCGCCTGTGCTCCTCGGCGGGCATCGCCCGACCGACGAAAAGATTTTTTATAATATTATGCCCCGGTTTGCGCAGAGCGCGCAGATCGAGGCATTTTATATTAAAACAGGGCTGTTTTATAAAAAATCCCCAATGCGAAAGCATTGGGGATTTTGAGAGAAGGAGCTATGCAGTGGCATAGCGAGAAGAAGCTTTGTTTACCACTCCATGAACAGGATGCGGTCTAAGATCACCGCGACCTCGGCGCGCGTCGCCTTGCCCGTAGGGTCGATCA
>CAKUEM010000083.1 GCA_934646115.1 uncultured Oscillospiraceae bacterium | reverse complement strand
CGATCGTGCCGATACCGATCACAGTTTTAATAAACAGCTCGGAATTGAGCGTTTCTTCAATCGTTTTCGCGAGCTTGATAAACTCCTTGGTGTCCACGTTCATGCGCACTTCTTTGACCAGCACCAGGTCACTCTCACTGATGCTGATGACAAAGTCACGCTGCTTGTCCGGAAACAGGCTTTGCAGCACATCGACCGCGGCAATATCATTCTTTTCGACCTGGCGGATCAAAAACACGATATGCGGGATATCCACCGGGAAATGCAGCTCATTGGAACGGACGTAAATATCGCCCGGAAGAATATTGTCTACAATAATATTTTTCACAAAGGTGGTTTTGTCATGCTTTTCGTCATAAAAGCTCTTCGCGTTATTGAGCGCGACAGACGCCATCAGGCACAGGGAATGCGCCGCCTCGTCCTCGCCCTCCACAAACACCGCGTAATCGAAGCGCACGCTCCAGTTGGAAAGCGGCTTATATGTATAGCCCTGAAACACACACACGGCTTCCGTGGATTCATACAGGCTCGTGATCGCATTCTCGCGCTTTTCGCCGATCTGCGTCAGATCGCTGCACGCAACGATCGCGCCGCCCGCATCGAGCACGCCGATCACACGGTCCGTTGCGTCCTTCATTTGCAAAATCAGGCTCTGAAGCATTCTTCCAGACATATTTTACCACCCTTTTGTTTCAATTTCGCCCCGCTGCGCAAAATGCGCCTCCAAGCGCCGCGCACCGGCAAAAATTTTTTCTTATCCTGTGATTGCAGCCTGCTTCCCCGGCACGCGCAGAAAATTCCTTTATTTTCCATATCAATCCGCGATCTGCCAGTATAAGAAGCATGTAACCATATTGTAACAAAGATTTCGCTAAAAATCAATTAAAATTATGTAAACAAAATAAAAAATCCCCGAAAAACGGCGAACGAATGCTCAAACATGCACAATGCGCCGCATCGGATGATCCAAACGGCGGGCATCGCGGGAAAGCGCTCCTGCCTGCCGCTACAGTGCGCAGGACAGCGCTCTAAGTATATTTTCCCGCAAGGCGGACCGCATCGAGTTGAGATGCATTTCTGCGCACGACCGCGCCTAATCTATGCCTCTGTTTCAAAAATCGCCCCGCACCCAGCGTATCATTTAGAGTTGGCCGCCAAAAGCCGCGACCTCCGGTGTTCACAAACGCCGGGTCATGCGTCCCAAGATGTACAACTTCCTCTTGCGTCAACGCGCTTTGCATGGTAAAATGTGAGTGTAATCGCAAGTAGAGTATTATGGAGGTGATCACTTGCCACCACGAGGGAAGCAACCCAGCGGCCTGCTGACCCAGCAAAAAATGCTGCATGCAGCTGTGACGCTGTTTTTGCAAAACGGCTATGAGCGCACGACCACCGCAGAGATCGCCCACGCCGCGGGCATGACCGCCAGCTCGTTTTTTCGCGCCTTCCCCAGCAAGGAAGGGCTGCTGCTGGCTCTGGTGCAGCGGATGTTCGGCGGGCAGTTTGATCTTGCCGAGCAGCACGGCGGCGCAAAGGATCCCGTGTATCTCTACGCGCTGGAAACCGCGCTCCAGCTCCACATTGCGGAGCTGACAGAGCCGCTGCGCGAGCTGTATGTCATGGCCTATTCGCTGCCGACGACCGCGGCATATCTTTATCAAAACACATCGAAGCGGCTGCAAAAAATCTTTGGCAGCTTCCTGCCCGGCGCGCAGGCGAAGGATTTCTATGAAATGGAGATCGCCTCGGCGGGCATCATGCGCAGCTTTATGTCTGTGCCGTGCGATCTGTATTTTACCATTGAGCTGAAAATCGCCCGTTTTCTCGATTGCGCGCTCAAGCTCTATAACGTTCCGGAAGCGCAGCGCCGCGCGATCACGGCGGAGGTGCTGGCGCTCGAGCTGCGCACCATGGCGGCACAGCTCATTCAACGCACCATACAACAGGCCGAGCGGGGCTTTGACACCCTCACGGCAGAACCCGAATTTTCGTCACGGAGGTAACACGATGAAACAGAGAATTTTCAGCATTCTGACCGCGCTGGTGTTTTGCCTGACGCTGCTCCCCACGGCGGCATTCGCCGAGGGCGAGCCGCTCTCGCAGCAGCCTGTATGCACCTGCGAGGTGCGCTGCACGGAGGAGAATAGAAACGAAGGCTGCCCGGTCTGCGGCGCGGAGGACGCGCTGCTTGAGGACTGCACCGCAGCTTTGAGCGCTAACGCCGCCCCGATTGCATACGCAGGGAACGCGACCCGCACGCAGACTACCGGCGAGCTGTGGCTGGGCGGCGTCAACGTGCTGGAGCACCCGAGCGGCTCCGGTCCGAACGGCGGCAGCTACAGCTATGAAAACGCAACGCTGACGCTGACAAACTATGTCGCAGAGGGGACGAACTATAAGGAATTCTCGTCCGGCAGCACCCCGACCGCCGCCTATCTTTATACCACGGTGCAGGCGCTGAAGATCAATCTGGTGGGCGACTGCCGCCTCGGCGCGACAGGAAATACCAACGACTATCTGTCCGGCAGCGATAAAAAGATCCGAACCGTGGGCATCTGCTCCACGGCGCAAAACAGCTATCTTTATATCAATGCCATGGGACAGGGCTCGGGAAATCTTGAGGTCAACAGCCATGTGTGGCCTGTGGTGCTGAGCCATATCACGATCGGCGCCGGAACGATCTCTCTAAACAGCGGCATGCAGGGCTGTCTGATCCGCGGCGTCCTGACGGTGACGGGCGGCACGGTCTCGATGGCCTCCAAATTAGATGGGCGTTTTACTTATTGCGGCGCGCAGATCGACGCGGGTCTGACCATCGGACCAAAAGGCTCGCTGACCGTAAGCTCTAACGGCACGGCATATAACCGCAACGGAAATATTGAGCGCCCGGTCGCGATGAAGGTCGGCGGCGAGGCGACCGTGCGCGGCAATTTGACCGTCACGAGCGATGGAAGCAACAAAGGCGATGGCTGTCAAGGTCGCGCCCTGGAGGTCTCAACGCTTAAAATCCATGACGGCGGCTCTGTGAAAGCCTTTTCCAACGGATACAACGAGGATAGCAAAACGTATGACGGTCGGGAGGCGATCTACATAAGCAACCGGCTGGATATCGATGCCTCCAGCCTCCTGTATGCCAAAACGCAAAACCCAGCCACGGACAACAACAACTTTACCGCTCATGGCGCGCTTTATCTTGCAAATGAGAACGGCTGGAATCTCACAGCCAAAAACGAGGACGGCACATTTGCAAACAACACCGCCGTGCTCACGATCCCGGCGCAGGGCTATATCAGCCCGAAGTACCACGTTGTCTTTAACGGCGCATACGCCGCCAAAGCGGTGGAGATCCGCGGACTGCGCAGCGCGATGCTGACATTCGGCTTAAACGAAGGGCAAAAGGTTTTGTGGTATCGCGGCGCGCTGGAACATCGTGTCCCAACAGGAAGTTTGGAATACGAACGGTATCTGCAGGGTGAAACGTTCGACCTGACCAAAGGATTTTCATCATTCACTCTCAGCGTCGGTCCGCGGGATTATATGGGCTTTTACGGCATTGATGTGCGGCAGGGCGAGCATACCATCATGTTCAACTCGATCGTGCAGGACCGCAGCAATCCCTATATCACCGTGCGTGACGGTGCAACGCTGAATCTTGAGCTTACAAGCAAAACGCAGAATTACCTGGAAAACACAAGATCCGGCACAGCGCCCGCCATCAAGGTGGAGGCGGGCGGAACGCTCAACGTCATCGGCACCGGGCGGAATACGGCGCTCAGTCTGCGCCGCGGGATCTCCGCCGAGCGCGGCGCAAACGTACACTTCCAAAACTGCATCGTCTACGCGAGCGATACCATCGGCGGTGCGGGCGCGAACGTCTCGTTTGAAAACTGCTGGGTCAGCGCCGCCACAGAAGGGCTTCTGACCATCAAGTCCAGCACAGTGTCCGGCGCGCACAGCAACGGTCGCGTGATCATCGACCGGGTCAGCAACGCCGACCTGCGCGGTCAAAACGGCACACTTCCTACCGACGTGGTGGGGACGGATTTCGTCCCGGTCTATCAAACGACCATCCAGCTCGAAAACTTCAGCGACAGCATCAATAAGGACATGATCCTTTTCCTCTCCACGCGTGACGGCGACGCAACGCTTAAATGGTGCACCCCGGCGACCAAGCTGCGCATGAAGATCGGCAGTCAAATCGTCGCGCCCGATCAGCTCGATCTGATTATTGAGGGCAACACGCTCCGCCTCTGGCTGCCGGTGGGCACGGAGGTTGAAAATGTATACGGCTTTGACGACGGCTCTGCCACGGCGGTCGGCTTCGTGCACGAGGCGGTATCGACCATTAAAACAACGCGTGACA
>CAKUEM010000082.1 GCA_934646115.1 uncultured Oscillospiraceae bacterium | reverse complement strand
GGTTATTTTTCTGCCGGCGGTTTAAGATCTGGATCACGCGCTCGATCTCGCTTTCGCGCCCCACGATATGGTCGAGCTTCCCGGCCTTTGCGCGCTCGGTCAGCGAGATGCAGTAATTATTTAAAAATTTGCGGCCTGCGTCTTTTTTCAGCGGACGGCGCTCATTGTCCCGTGCGCGGTCGTCATGCTCCTGAGCGGGCGGGGGCGGGGCGTTGAACAGGCGGTTTAAAAACGGGAATGTTGCGGTTTTTCCGTCTGGATCGTCCTCTTCCTCGGGGGATTCAGACGGGATCATGCCGCCCATTTCGTTGAGCATCCCCATCATTTCTTCAGACATGGAATCCAGATCCTCGTCTGTGATGCCCATTTTCTCCATCATATCGCCAACCGGCTTAATGCCAAGCTCTTTGGCGCATTTGAGACACAGCCCGTCGCTGACAGAGCGGTCGCCCTCCATGCGCGTAACAAAGACGACGGCAAGGTTCTTCTTGCAGCGACTGCATAATGTTGGTTGCATAAACTACCTCCTGATTGGATTTAGAGTTTTGAAGTATCCTTCGTGCGTTTAAAGTGAATATATTGATACAGATAACTGAAAAAGGCGAGGAAAGACATGGCGACCGCGATATAAATAAAGGCGTTTTTAAACGCAAGCGGAAGCCAGTCGTTAAACAGCATCACAGTCACGCCGCCGAGCACGAGGAACACTGTGGCGGCTTTGCCAAACACGTTTGCGGCAAACACGCCGGATACCTCGTGGTATAGCTTGATCCCACCGAGAATCATCAGAAAATCCTTGGCAAACAGCAGCAGGATGACCCACCAGGGGATGATCCCGCGGATCGTGATGCAGATGAAGACCGTGATCGTCATCATTTTATCGGCAAGTGGGTCTAAAATTTTGCCCAGCTTTGTAATCATATTAAAATGCCGCGCAATCCATCCATCCAGCACGTCCGTCAGCCCAGCCAGCAGATAAACCCCCGCGGCATAGGCGGTTGCATGCGGAATATCTGAAAAAAACACAAACACGAACACAGGGACCAGGATCATGCGGAAGATAGAAAGCGTATTTGGGATATTCATAGCGGTTCTCCTTATCACAGATGTCAAAGATTATAACCGGGTGGAGAGCAAAGAAAACGGATTAGACTGCAAAACCGGAGCCAAAATTTTTGTTTGCGCGAGGATATCCTCGTCAAACAGCAGCCCGGTTTTCAGCAGGATCGAGCCGAGAATGAGAATCAGCAAATACCCAAGCACGCCGCCGAACAACGCGCCGCCCAGCCCATTTACCAGGCTGAGGACCGGGAGGTCAAACACCCGGTCGAGCAGGTGAAACAAGAATTTAAAAATCAGCATCAGCGCGATGAAATATAGCAGGCAGAGCAGCGCGTAGGTCAGCCGTTCGCCCAGCGTTTTGGAGGCGGAGAGCAGCAGCTCATTGACCGGCGACGAATCAGTAATACTGCGGGCGAGCGCGTCAGGAACGCCGACATCAAGCAGCATCTGATAAAATGCGCCGGGCGTTGTTGCGTGAAGGCTTTCTGCCTTGGGCGCTAAAAATTTTTCAACCTGCGGGGTGACAAGCTTTTCTGAAATCGCGGGTGCGGTGCTTTCCGCCAAGACGCCCGCGCCCCAAAAGGCGAGCAGCAAAGCAAGGATCCCCGCGACCGTTTTGATCAGCCCGCGCCGCTTGCCGCGCCATAAGAAAAACAGGAAAATGATCACGGCGGCGGCATCCAGCAGAACCGGATACACGATGGCAGACATAAAACCACCTCACAGTAAAGATTATGGAATCAGAAGCGTTGCATAATTCGCGCCGATCGCAAATACCGTTCCGTCGTCACGCATCAGGCAAAAACGCGCGCCCTGCGCGAGCTGGAATGTGTGATATTCGCTTCCGTCTGCGCGGTAAACCACGATCCGGTCAGAAAATGTCAGCGCGGTGTAGCCGCCGGCGCTGGACACAGAGAGCACCTCTTCTGTCATCGGAAGCGTTTGCACCTCGCCGGAATTGGAAATGAGCAGAAGCTTGGCATGCCCGCCGACCTGATACGTGTCGAGCAGGACGGACGAGCCGCCCGGCGCAAGCGATGCGTTTGCGATCGAAAGCCCGTCAAACCGCTGTTCAAACCGCTGCTCGCCATCGGGCGAGAAGCGCAGCAGGCGGTCCTCGCACAGCACGGTCAGCTCGCCGTTGCTTTCAAATAAAGCGGAAAGCGGCGTACAGTCTGACAGCGCGACCGTGGCGACCGGCTCCTCCTGATCGAGCCGATAAAACCCGATCTGCCCGGAGAATTGCCCGCCGGAGGCGGAAAAGCTCAGCGTTGCCATGCGCTTTGTGTCTTCGGAAATTGGAGCCGCGATAATATATTGCTCTGCGGAGTGCAGCTTATACAGCTCCTGAAACGAGCTGGAATATGCGATGACGCGCGTGCGGCAGTCCGGCCCGGCCGTGATGGTGGAAAATGCGCCCGCGCGGTTCATGCTGAGCGCGATGATCGGAGCATCGGTCTGCTGCTGCAGAAGGATCTTTTTCTCATTTAAGATCGTAAAGCTCTGGCCGTTTCGGTCATATGCCGCAACGGTCTTTTTCGAGCCGGCGATCGAAGGGGAATGATAGCTGAGCGCGGTAAAGCTTTTCTCTTTGCCCGACATGCTATAAATATGCATGCCATCGGCGGAAAGAACAGCGAATCCGCCGGAAAACGCGTGGAAACGGTTTGCGCTGTTAGAATCAAACTGGATGGTGGTTTCCTCCGCCGAGCCGGATACTCCAGAGCCGATCATGTATACGATCCGGCGCAGGCTGCCGCCGGCGAGCTTCGTTCCGAACAGGACAAGCAGCGTGACAATGACCAGCACGATCGCGAAAACAAGGATGCGCGCGCCGAGCCGTTTTTCTTTTTTTGCCATTGTGGTTCTCCTTTCCGATCAGATCGAAAGCGCGGGATACCAGACGTTTGTCATGTAAAGTCCTTGCGCGCGGGCGGTTGCCCCGGCACGTGCGCGATCACGCGAGGCGAGGATCGCGGGAATGGAATTTTCCGCAAGCTGCCCGCGCCCGATCGCAAGCAGCGTTCCCGCCATGGCGCGCGCCATGTTATAGAGAAATCCGTTTGCGCAGACGACGAGAGAAATGCCGCGCGCATGCTCGATCACATCATAGGAATAGACCTGGCGCACGGTAGAGCGCACCTCCGTTCCGGTGCTGCGCATGGCGGCAAAGTCGTGCGTGCCGATGAAATCCGCGCTTGCGCGGCGCATAGCGGCGAGGTCGAGCGCTTCGGGAACATGCAGCGCGTAATCCGCGCGGAACGGGTCGCGCCACGGGGCTTGGTATAACTCATAGGTATATTCTTTTTTCAGGCAGGAGCGGATGGGATGAAAATCCGGCGCGGCGTCCTGCGCGGCGATCACGGTGATATCGCGGGGGAGCAGACTGTTGAGCGCCGCGGGCACACGATCTGCCGGTATGGCGCACGAGGTGCGAAACGATGCGATATAGCGCCGTGCGTGAACGCCGGAATCCGTTCTGCCGCAGCCGATCACAGACACATCCTCTTTTGTGACGGCGCGCGCGGCGTCTTGCAGCGTTTCCTGCACGGAGCGCGCATTTTTTTGAATTTGCCAGCCGTGATAGGCATGCCCGTCGTAGCAGAGCGAGAGCGCGATATTGCGCGTCATGGAACGATCACCCCAAAAGAAACCGTATAATTTGTAACGATCGCGGCGGCAAACAGCAGCAGGCAGACCGCGAGAGTTACATAATCAAGCCGCTGCATGCGCAGCACGCGCAGCCGCGTCCGCCCCACGTCGCCGCGATAGCAGCGGCATTCCATCGCGGTGGCAAGCTCCTCCGCGCGGCGGAATGCGCTGATAAACAGCGGGATCAAAATGGGGATCAACGCGCGTGCGCGCTGGAGCAGGTTTCCGCTTTCAAAATCCGCCCCGCGTGATTTTTGCGCCGCCATGATCTTATCCGTTTCCTCCACGAGCGTGGGGATAAAGCGCAGCGCGATCGACATCATCATCGAAAGCTCATGCACCGGAACGTGCAGCCGCTTGAGCGGCGAGAGAACGGATTCCAGCGCGTCGGTCAGCATGATCGGGGAAGTCGTGTAGGTCAGCATGGTGAATGTTCCAACGATCAGAAGCACGATGCGCAGCACCATGTAAAACGCGCTGTACAGCCCGTAGCTCGTGACCGTGAGAAACCGCCAATGCAGAAGCACGCGCCCACCGTCGGTATAAAGCACATTAAATAATGTAGTGATCAGAATTAAAATCAGGATGGGCTTCAGCCCGCGTGTGACCTGCCGGAAGCCAACGCCCGAAATCGCGATCGTCGCAAGGAGAAGCC
>CAKUEM010000081.1 GCA_934646115.1 uncultured Oscillospiraceae bacterium | reverse complement strand
ATACGACATATTGGTAACATTTGACGTGTCAAGCATCGCAAGCCCCGTTATGCTGTTGATCTTTTCGCCGCCGAAAAATGCATATGCAAGGCTCTCGCTCGCTTCGATTTTTGCGTAACTGCCGATGTAAAGCTCTGTACCGTCCATCCACGCCTTCACGCTGCCGTCGCCGTTTGCGGAATAATCCGCGCAGGCGACATTTGTCAGATTATAATCCGCCAAATTCACAAAATGCACGGCGGTCATTGCGTCTGCGCTCGTTTCGGTGACGCCGTTGCTTCTTATTCTGCTTAAAAGCGTATCGGTGTTGGTTGTGCCAAACAGATAGGGCACAGCGGCATTCAGCTTGAACGTTTGAATTTTAAGATAATTTCCGCCCTTTGCCTCACTGCTGATTGTTGTAGCATTTTTTAATGTTGTCGCGTCAGACCCGTCAGGATTGCTGCTGTATTCGACATCCATCCCGACGGCATCCGCTAATTGAAAATTCGCTATACCGGAAATGACATTGTGGTTGCTTGTATCGGTATTTATGAAATATAACGGCTGCTCACCGTAACATAATTGAATAGAGGCGTTCGCGCCGGTGGTCATTGCATAACGGCCGGTGCCCTCGATTTTTCCGGAGTGGAGATAAACCTTGCCCGCGTTGGCGGATAACGCATACTCACTATTTGAGAGGAGATGACCGCTTAAAAGGTGAAACTCGCCGCCGTTTAGGCGAACGGCATTGCTGCCGCTGGATCCGGTATTGTGTATGGTAATTCCGTCTGCATAAACCGCGCCGCCATTTATCAATAAAATCGCTCTTGAGTAGCTATACTGGGAAACACCGGTTATGGTTCCGTTTCCGATGATTTCAAGGCTGCCGCCATCGACGCCGATCCCGCAGAGCACGGAATTCGCCGGGTGGCTGGCATATGCGGTGGTCAGGGTGTTCCCATTTGTGTCTAACACCAGATAGTCGTCTGTATTTGTCAGCGTATTTTCCGCCGCGCAATCGGAAAGCAGCTGGATCGTTGCCTTGCTTTCTGCGGTGGTATCCAGGGAAACAGCCGCTTCCCACGCTTCATCAATCGTGGCATAATACGCTATGCCTCCGTCAAAGGAAACACTTGCCACATGATCCGATCCAAGAGCTGTCGTTGGCAGCATGGAAAGCGTGAGTGCCAGACTGACGAAAAAAGCGGTGAGTTGTTTTTTCAAATTTTTCATAGTTTAACGCCTCTCATCTTTCTATATTCATCATTTAGGATTCGTTCAATCCACCGCGGATTGTTTTTATACCATTCAATGGTCTGCCGGATGGCAGGCTCAAACCCGGTCTCGGGTCTCCAGCCGAGCGCGCTTTGCAGCTTTTGGGAGCTGAGCGCATAGCGCCTGTCGTGCCCCGGTCGGTCTTTGACGTAGGTGATAAGAGAATCGGGCTTTCCGAGGATATCGAGAATTGTTTTCACGACTTCGATATTTGAGCGCTCGTTGTTTCCGCTTACGTTATAAATTTCGCCGATCGTTCCGTTTCTCACGATCTGATCGACCGCGCGGCAATGGTCTTCTACATACAGCCAGTCGCGCACGTTCTTCCCGTCGCCGTACAGGGGCAGCGCTTCGTCATGCAGCGCCTTCATAATAATAAGAGGTATCAGCTTTTCGGGGAACTGAAACGGACCGAGATTGTTGGAACACCTTGAGATCGTGACCGGCGTGCCATAGGTCCTGCAATATGCCGCGCACAGCATATCCGCCGATGCCTTGGATGCCGAGTATGGACTGGATGGCTTTATCGGCGATTTCTCGTCAAACTTCAGGTCCGGTCTGTCCAGCGGAAGGTCGCCGTACACCTCATCGGTTGAAACCTGATGAAAACGCTTTATGCCGAATTGATTGACCGCATCGAGAAGGACCGCTGTGCCGAGAAGATTTGTTTTAAGAAAAATTTCCGGATTTGCAACAGAGCGGTCAACGTGGCTTTCCGCCGCGAAATTCACGATGCAGTCGGGCCGGTATGCCTGAACCAGGCGAAACATTTCTGCCCGGTCGCAAATATTCGCATGCTCAAAATAAAATCTGCCCTCGGCTTCAAATTCGGATATGTTATCATAGTTTCCGGCGTAGGTCAATGCATCCACGCAAATGACTTCATCCTCAGGATAGGAGGCGAGCAGATATCTGATATAATTTGAGCCGATAAATCCCGCGCCGCCGGGTATGAAATGCTTCATACATCATTACCCGCCAATCTTAAAATATATTTGCCATATTCGCTGTGTTCCAATTCTTTTCCCAGGGCGCAGAACTGCTCATCATCGATAAAATGCCGCCGCCAGGCGATCTCTTCAATACATGATATGTAGTACCCCTGTTTTTCTTGTATCATTCCGACAAATTCGCTCGCTTCCTGAAGCGCATGGGGGCTTCCCGCGTCAAACCACGCCATTCCTCTCCCGAATAGCTTGACTTTTAAGCGATTTTGCTTGATATATTCATTATTCACGGCGGTTATCTCAAGCTCGCCGCGGCTCGATGGCTGGATCGTTTTTGCAATCTCTATCACGTCATTATTATAAAAGTAAAGCCCGGGCACAGCATATTTTGATTTTGGAACCGCCGGCTTTTCTTCGATTGAGATCACATTTCCGCTCGCATCGAATTCACACACGCCGAAATCCGAGGGGTTATTCACCGGATAGCCGAACACAAGCGCCCCGTCAAGCGCCCGCACGACAGATTGCAAATTCTCGGTAAAGTTTTGCCCATAAAAAAGGTTATCGCCCAGAACAAGGCACACGTCATCTGCCCCGATAAAGCGCTCGCCGATCAAAAAAGCGTCCGCCAGGCCGCGCGGAGTATCCTGCTCTGCATACGAGATATGAAGCCCCAGCTTCTCGCCCGAGCCGAACAGGCTTTGAAAAGAGGGGAGATCCTTTTTGGTTGAAATAATTAAAATATCCCGGATACCGGCAAGCATCAACGTGGACAGCGGATAATAGATCATCGGCTTGTCATATACCGGCAAAAGCTGCTTTACCAAAGCTCTTGTTGCCGGATAAAGGCGCGTTCCGCTGCCGCCGGCTAGGATGATCCCTTTCATAATGCTTTACCCCGTTCCGCACAAAATTGTTTTTCTGCATGACTCAATTACTTGTTCTGCTCAAGCAGCATTTGCTCGGTTTTGCCCCGCAGCAAAAGAAGCATATCAAATTCCTTGAGCGTAATATCCAGCCCCTCATCTCTAAAAAGCGACAGGATCCGCGATACATACTCTGTTTTAGAGATATCGTTTCTGCATAATGAAAGGGTTCTAAGCTCCTCTTTCAGCTTCTCGTTGGTATCCAGCTCATAGTTGAATTTCGCAACGGTATCAAACGTCACCTTTTTCTTTTTAAAAAACACTGCGTTCACCTCCGGGCAAACCAATATAAATTAAGTATAACAAAAAAGCACCCTCTCGGATGCCTTTTGCCATAATTGGTCGATTTTAAAACGTGATTGGTTTTTGCGGTTAAGAATTTAATAAAATGCAGGCGGTCAGCTCCCCGTGATCGAAGCTGTATTTTATGTCGCCATCGTATTTTCGGATCGCCGAAAGCATGCTGGCAATTCCGACCCCGCGGTTTTGGAGCATGTTATTTTCTATTGAAATATCCTGCCTGCAAGGGTTTTGACATACGATCACAGTTTTGTCTGCAACCGTTCGAATATTGACCTTGATCTCGCCGCCGGACCGGCATTCCAGGCAGCCGTTGATCGCGTTTTCCAAAAGGTTTGATAAAACAGCAACGAAATCCATATCGGATATCGCGATGTTTTCCGCGGTATCCGCTTCCACAGAGACCGCAATCCCGTTCTTTTGCGCCCTTGTGCAAAAGCTGCTTAGAATAGCATTCACGGTAATGTTCGGGCAAAAATTGCTTGGCTTTGTTGCGTCTAAGCTGTCGTTATATTGCTTTAAATAGCTCAGCGCATTTTGAATTTCGCCCTTTTCCAGCATCGACTCGATATTCTGGGAATGATGCCTGAAATCATGGCGGATGGTCTTTGCAGATAACTCATTTTCCCTTGCGGTTTCCAGCTGCTCCTGCAAATAGGTCACGTTTTGGGCGATCAGCTCCGCATTGCTCTCAGCGACCATGGATTTGATCGTGCCGAAAATGACCCACAGGATCGACAGATAAATCAAAACGGAAATTGCGAAAAGAGGGATATATTTATCAATATTTGCGTATTTTGCGCTGAATATTACCACGAATAATGCGAATATGATCAAAAATAAAGCCGAAACCGTCGATATGGAATACCACGTTTTACGGCGCTTTCCGGACACGGCCTGCACGGAAGGGCGCAAAAAGCGGATATAGATCAGAGCCGCGGGA
>CAKUEM010000080.1 GCA_934646115.1 uncultured Oscillospiraceae bacterium | reverse complement strand
GGGGAATGTGGGGTGTGCGGCGTGTGCAGGGGCGCGGGGGATGAAAACGGCACAGCAGTACGCGGGGAAGGAGAGATGTTGAGCCGACGCGGGGCGGCGGGTATGTCGTGTCTCGGCTCAATGTAAGTACGGTTATTAAAAAAGAAACATGAAGCGAGAGCTGCGTCGGGTCATGCGAGCGGGCAGGTTATTCTTCTTTGGTTGCGTATTCGATATTTATGGCAGCCGGGTGGATTTGAAACAGGGCATGAAAAGGCGCAAAAAAACTTTTTGCAATTTTTGAAATTTGTTCGTTTTGTTCGGTTTTTTGTGATATAATAAAACCATCAAGTCGGAGATGACGAGACAAAAACCGGGAAAAGTGTTGCAGTGCAAGAGAATTGCGTGGGTTAGAGAAACGCGGGAGCGAGAGGTCTAACATGCGATTGCGGCGCGCTGTGGCGCAAAACGGTAAGAATGCGAGGTGCAAGCATGCGACAAAGCGAGGAATTCGTTCCATAAGCGTGGGGACAGAACAACGAGGAAAACGATTACTGAATCAGAAACATAGCGCGATAAAAACCGATGCGGCGCAACAGCGCTCTTTTCTTTGCATCATAAGTTGCGTATTCGATACTATGCGGCGGCGCGAGGCACGCGGGAGCGGCGCGAGCGCATGCGGCGGTGAGTGAATATGCGGCGATGCGCGAACATGCGGCGCGGGCGATGCTTTTGCATTGGCGCGAAAGCGCCGGGCGAACATCGAAGCGCGGATAGGGAAATTGCGCGGCGCGGCGGCGTGCAAGTAGGCGCGCAGTGCGTGGGAAGTGCTGCGGCGCAGGGGTTGCGCGAATTGGACGGGGCGCGGGAGCGCGGATTTCAAAATGCGCGGTGCGGTGTGCGGCGAGTGTGAAAGTGCTGCGGCGCAGGGGTTGCGCGAATTGGACGGGGCGCGGGAGCGCGGATTCCAATATGCGCGGTGTGGTGCGCGGCGAGTGTGAAAGTGCTGCGGCGCAGGGGCTGCGCAAGTTGGACAGGGCGCGGGAGCGCGGATTCCAATATGCGCGGGAAGTGATATGGTGTGTGGCAAGCGCGGAAAAACTGGCGGCGGCTGGCTATATCGGGCGGTGCGGAGATTTCACCCCATCGACAGAAAGAGCCTTAAGAACAGGTCAGGGCTTTGCTGGTTTGGTATGCTGACTTCATCGACAGGAGAGTTTTTTAAAAGTCTTGGAGGTATTCACCTCGACGGGATGATGCGGGAAGTGCTGCGGCGCAGGGGCTGCGCAAGTTGGACAGGGTGCGGGAGCGCGGATTCCAATATGCGCGGGAAGTGATATGGTGTGTGGCAAGCGCGGAAAAACTGGCGGCGGCTGGCTATATCGGGCGGTGCGGAGATTTCACCCCATCGACAGAAAGAGCCTTAAGAACAGGTCAGGGCTTTGCTGGTTTGGTATGCTGACTTCATCGACAGGAGAGTTTTTTAAAAGTCTTGGAGGTATTCACCTCGACGGGATGATGCGGGAAGTGCTGCGGCGCAGGGGCTGCGCAAGTTGGACAGGGTGCGGGAGCGCGGATTCCAAAATGCGCGGTGCAGTGCACAGGCGCGGGAAGTGTTAGTGCGGCGCGCGGCGGAAAAGACAGCGGCGGTTTTACCCCGACGACAGGTGGCGCTTTTAGAACCGATTGTGGTTTGAAGAATTGATGGATTGACCTCATCGACAGGAGAGCTTTTTTAAAGGTCTTGGAGGTATTCATCCTGATGGGGTATGCGGATGAGGCTGCGGTGTGCGGCGAGTGTGAAAGTGCTGCGGCGGCTGGCTGTATCGAGAGGTAGTGGACAAGCACACAGTAGCGCGGTTGCGCGGGCGCGGGAAGTGCTGCGGCACATTTATAAGCATGGGGTTCAAAATTTTTTATCAAAATAGTTTCGTATTAAATAACAAGGAGGATATGGCGATGATCTTAGTATTAGCATGTTTATTTTCTTTTCTAACTGGGGCGGGCATTGCGCTTGCGGCGCAGGAGTTTATGCTGCGGCGAGAGGGTAATGGTGATCATGTTGCGGAAACGGTTACGGAAATTCCGCAGGAACAGGCGGCGGAGCTGCGCGAACAATGGGTGAATTTTTTAAGCTATGATGGGTCTGACCAAAATGGCGGGTTTTAATTTTGAAAGGAGACGGACGGCATGAAAAAGAAGCAGACGGCCAGCTCGATCTGGCAGGAATATCAAAAGGGCGTGACGTATAACACGCGGATGCAGATTTACGACACGGTGAAGAAAAACGAGAATTTTTACATCGGCAAGCAATGGGAGGGGCTGCGCGCGCCGGATCTGGCAAAGCCTGTGATCAACGTATTAAAGCGCGTGGTTTCTTACTTTATTTCGATGATCGTTTCGGACGATGTGGGCGCGACGTTTACGCCATTTCAGAAATCTGACCGGCTGGAGCGCGAGGCGAAAATTTTATCCGATCAGGTGGAGCAGGTGATCGAGCAGGCGAACGTGAAGGCGCTTTCACGCGAGGCGCTGCGCGATGCGGCGGTGGACGGAGACGGGTGTTTATACTTCTATTTCGACCCGGACGCGGAGAGCGGACAGGAGGCGCGCGGGCGCATTTGTGCCGAGCTGCTGCCGAATACGTCGGTCTATTTCGGCAATCCCTATGACGCGCAGGTGCAGGCGCAGCCATATATTATTTTGGCGATGCGCAAGACGCTTGAGGCGGTGCGCGAGGAGGCGCGCGAGCTGGGCGTTTCGAAGGCGGAGACGGCGGCGATCGTGCCGGATGAGGACCGAAACCGCTATGATCCCTCGGGCGGCGAGGATGACGCGCTTGTGACCGTGCTTTTGAAATTCTGGCGCCAGGACGGCGAGATCTGGGCGGCGAAGGCGACGCATGATGTGATGCTGCGCGAGCCATGGAGCACGGGCTACACGCGATATCCGCTTGCGATAATGCCCTGGGAGAAGATGAAAAACGCGTATCACGGCGTGAGCGCGATCTCGGCGATGATCCCGAACCAGATCGCGATCAACCAGCTGTTTGCGATGGCGATCCATCACGTGAAGACGATGGCGTTCCCGAAGGTGATTTATGACGCGTCGAAGATCCCGAACTGGTCGAACAAGGTGGGGCAGGCGATCGGGACGATCGGCAACCCGAACGACGCGGTGGCGACCGGATTCCGCGCGCCGGATATGTCGGCGCAGGTGCTGGAGCTGATCGAGCGCTTGACGCAGAAGACGCTGGAATTCATGGGCGCTTCGGACGCGGCGCTCGGCAATGTGCAGCCGAACAACACCTCCGCGATCATTGCCACGCAGAAGGCGAGCGCGATGCCGCTTGAGCTGCAGCGCCTTGCGTTTTACCGGTTTACCGAGGAGTATGTGCGCATTATTGTGGACATGATCCGCGAGGATTATGGGCTGCGGCGCGTGAATATGACGGAGGATGGCGTGGATCGCTCGGTGCTGTTTGATTTTTCTGAAATTTCTGATGCGAATTTGAGCATGCAGGTGGATGTGGGCGCGGCGACCTACTGGTCGGAGCTGATGCAGATCCAGACGATGGACAACTTGTTCACCAAGGGGATCATCACGGATGCGATCACCTATCTCGAGGGCGTGCCGGACCGGTATATTCGCGGCAAGGGCAAGATTTTGGACAAGCTGCGCGAGGCGCAGCAGCAGGCGGAGGCGCAGCAAAATCAGCCCGCGCTGCCTCAGGGGCAGGCGGGCGAGATGATGGCGGCGCAGGATGGCGCGGCGGCTATGATGCCTGCGGCGCAATAGGAAAGGGGGATTTTTATGCAGGACATTTTTGAGGCATGGCGCGAGGAAGAAGAGGCACAGCGGCAGGCGCGCCTGCGGCGGAGCGCGGAGAAGGCCGACAAGGGCGCGGCCACCACGGCGGCGAAGCCGGATTCTGCGGGAAAGAAGACCGGCGGGAATGCGGGCGGCGCGGGGAGTGCCGACAAGATTGCAGCTGGGCTTACGACGAAGAAAAGCACAGTTGGGCAATTTGACCCGGCGAATGTGTTTGGCATGTCAAACCCGGGCTGGAGCAAGCAGGATTTTGAGGATTTTCGCGTAGCTTTCACGGGCGACGGGGAGGAGAATGCGGCGCAGACGGCAGGCCGCGCGAACGGCAAGACGTTTGGAAGCGCGACGAGGCTGCCAACAGGCGGCGTGGGGCGGACAGCCGACAACACGAGTATGCAGAGTGCTTACAACGCGGCGTTTGGGATTCCGACCGAGGCGATGGCGGCGAAGCTGCCGCCAAAGCTTTCAACGAGCGGCGTGGGGCGGTCGATCGATAACGAGGCGATGCGGAACGCTTACGACGCGGCGTTTGGGATCACCGATCCCTCGATGATGTTGATGCTTGTGGATGGGAAGCTGCGCGCGATGCCGCGGTCATTGTTTGGCGATCAGACGGATGCGGCGGAGCGCATGCGCGAGTTACTC
>CAKUEM010000079.1 GCA_934646115.1 uncultured Oscillospiraceae bacterium | reverse complement strand
GTTCCGATCGTGAATCCCGCCGCGCAGGACGCGATGCAGGCGCTCGTTTCTCGCATACGCAGCGCGGGCGATTCGATCGGCGGCGTGGTGGAATGCGCCGTGCTGGGCGCGCCTGCCGGGCTGGGCAGCCCGATGTTTGACGCGGTGGAATCGCGCATGAGCGCGTTTTTATTCGCGATCCCCGCCGTGCGCGGCGTGGAGTTCGGCGCGGGCTTCGGCGCGGCGTTCATGCAGGGCAGCGAGGCAAACGATGAATTTTACATGGACGGCGGCACGGTGCGCACCCGCACGAACAATCACGGCGGCGCGCTGGGCGGCATTACGACCGGCATGCCCATTTTGTTCCGCACCGCGTTTAAGCCCACCCCCTCTATTTTTAAAGAGCAGCGCACCGTGGATCTTGCGCGCGGCAAGGACACTACGCTGACGATCAAGGGGCGGCATGACCCGTGCATTGCCTACCGCGCGGTTCCCGTTGTGGAGGCGGCGGCGGCGCTCGTCCTGCTTGATCTGTATCTGGAGGCGAATGGCTATGAAGCATTTAAATGACCTGCGGCAGGAGATCGACGCGATCGATGCGCAGCTCGCAGCCCTGCTGCGGCAGCGGCTGCAAGCGGCGCGCGGCGTGGCGGAATATAAAGCGGCGCACGCGCTGCCCATCTATCAAAGCGGGCGCGAGGAGGAGATATTAAACGCCTTCGCCGCGAATTTCCCGCCCGAGGAAGCACCGTTCGCGCGCGCGTTTTTAAAAAATACGATCCGCCAAAGCCGCGAATATCAATATTATCTCAACCGCACCGTGCCGGAGGAAACGCATACGGCGCAACCGCCAAGCGTGGTCTGCTATCCCGGCGTGCCCGGCTCGCATTCCGGCATTGCCGCAAGCGCGCTCTACCCTGATGCGCCGCAGCGTGCGTGCGCCGGGTTTGAGGCGGTGTTTGCCGCGATCCGCGAGGATCCAAGCGCGATCGGCGTGCTGCCGCTCGATAACAGCACGGCGGGCACGGTCGGCGATGTGTATGACCTGCTCGTGCATAACGAGCTGTTCATCGTCCGCGCAACAACGCGCGCCATCTCGCATTGCCTGCTCGCGCCGCCGGGCGCGCTGCTCGCGGATATCAAGCACGTCTATTCGCATCCGCAGGCGCTTGCGCAGTGCGCAGACTATTTAAAATCGCGCGGCTTCCACGCGCGAGAGGCTTCCAATACCGCCACGGCGGCGCAGTATGTCGCCGGACTTTCCGACCCGACGACCGCCGCGCTCGCCTCGCGGGAGACCGCGGCGCTCTATCACCTGGATGTGCTGGAAGAAAACGTAAACGACGAGCGCTCAAATCAAACGCGCTTCATCTGCATTTCGCAAACGCCCGCGCCGACTGCGCAGGCAAACCGGCTCAGTCTGGCATTTGATCTTCCAAACACGCCGGGCGCGCTGTCTGATATCCTCGCGATTTTTTCCGATTCGTGCGTGAATTTAACAAAGATCCTTTCACGCCCGATTCCGGAGCGCCCCTGGGAATACACGTTTTATCTCGACTGCGAGTATACGCCGCGATCCCCTGCGCTGCAAGGCGTTTTCACGCATCTGCGCGCAGAGCTGCCCGCGATGAAGCTGCTCGGGATCTATCATGAGGAGGAACTGCAATGCTCATAAATCCAACGCGCGCGCTGCGCGGCGAGCTTTCCGTTCCGGGCGATAAATCCATCTCGCACCGGTCTGTGATTTTCGGCGCGCTCTCTGAGGGCGCATGCCGCATCTCGCATTTTCTCATGAGCGACGACTGCCGCGCCACGATCGACTGCTTCCGCAAGCTCGGCGTTTCGATTAAAGAGCGCGGCGACGAGGTCATGATACACGGCGTGGGGCTGCACGGGCTTTCCGCGCCGAAAACCACGCTGTATACCGCGAATTCCGGAACGACCACGCGTCTGCTCGCCGGGCTTCTTGCCGCGCAGGATTTTGATTCGGTGCTGGATGGCGACGCTTCGATCCGCATGCGGCCGATGGCGCGGGTGGCTGCGCCGCTGCGGCAAATGGGCGCGCAAATTGAAACCACAAACGGCGATTTTTGCCCGCTGCATCTGCATGGCAGCCCGCTGCACGGCATGGATTACACGCTCCCCGTTGCCAGCGCGCAGCTGAAATCCGCGCTGATCCTCGCCGGACTTTATGCCGAGGGCGAAACGATCATCCGAGAGCGCACGCCCTCGCGCAATCATACCGAGCATATGCTCGCGCATCTGGGCGCGCCGGTGCATGCGCAGCATGGCGTGATCACCGTGTCGCGCGCGGCGCAGCTTCGCGCGTTTGATATGACTGTTCCGGGCGATATTTCCTCCGCCGCATTCTTCCTTGTGGCGGGTCTGATCGTGCCGGGCAGCGAAATTCTTTTGAAAAACGTTGGATTAAACCCCACGCGCAGCGGCGTGATCACGCTTTTGCGCGCCATGGGCGGCGATATCACCGTGCTCCCGCGCGAGGATTCGCTTGAGCCGCGCGGCGACCTGCTCGTTCGCGCCTCCCGCCTGCATGGGATCGAGATCGGCGGCGCGATCATTCCGAATGTGATCGACGAGCTGCCCATTCTCGCGGTTGCCGCCGCCTATGCCGAGGGCGAGACCCGGATTTTTGACGCGGCGGAACTGCGCCATAAGGAATCCGACCGCATTGCCGCGATGTGTGCTATGCTGAAAAAATGCGGCGTATCCCTTGCGGAAACCCCGGACGGTATGATACTATATGGAGGGAAACAGCCGCACGGCGCGGCGCTTACGTCTTACCACGATCACCGCGTCGCCATGGCGATGACGGTGTGCGCGCTGGGCGCAAGCTCGCCCTCCACGCTGGAGGATGCCGGCGCGGTCACGATCTCGTATCCGGAATTTTTTGAAGATCTCAAGACACTTTCGTAAAAAGGGGCGGTCTTATATGGTATATCATTTGGAGGATTTCGAACAGTTCACGCCGCAGCGGCAAACGCTCGCCGTATTCGGCAACCCGGTGGCGCATTCGCTCTCGCCCGCGCTGCATCAGGAATTCGGGCGTGAGAGCGGTGTTGATTTCGATTACATCGCGCTTGAGGTCACGGAGGAAGAATTCCCGCGCGCGCTTGAGCTTGCCCGCCAAAAGCTGTGCGGCTTTAATTTAACGATGCCGTTTAAGCAGCTCATCCTCCCCTATCTTTCTGAGCTGAGCGATGCGGTGCGCAGCTCCGGCAGTGCCAATACCGTCAGCGTAATCAATGGCAAGTTTTATGGCTTTACAACCGATGGAGCGGGGCTTTGCGCTGCGCTTCTGCGCATGATCCCCACGCTATCCGGGCAGCGTGTATTGATTCTCGGCGCGGGCGGCGCGGCTCGCTCAATTACGGATGAATTGCTCAAAGCGAACGCCAGCGTGACCATTGCAGCGCGAAATTCAGAAAAAAGCGCGGCATTTGCCGCCGATTTCAAGGGTGCGGTCTCTTGTGTCCCGTTTGACGCGATCCCGGATGCGTTTGATGTTTTGATCAATGCGACCCCGATCGGCATGCGGATGAGTGATTCTGCGCCTGTAAACCTATTTAACCTTACAGAGCTGCGTTGTGTGTACGACTGCATTTATAACCCGCCGATGACGCCGCTGCTGCGAGACGCACAGAAGCGTCGTCTGCTTTGGGATAACGGGCTGTCCATGCTCGTATTGCAAGGCGCATTTTCACAGATGCACTGGTTCCATACGGCGTTTTCCGATGACATGATCGAGCAGACGATCACGACACTGCGCGCACAACAGGCGCTGCGGCGGCTGCACGAGGTGCATGGCAAAACCAATATCGCTCTGACCGGATTCATGGGCTGCGGAAAAACAACGATCGGAAAGCGGCTTGCGCAGCTTCTGCATATGAATTTTGTTGATTTGGATGCAAAAATCGAGGCAGAGCAGCGAATGAAGATCACAGAGATTTTTGACAAGCGCGGTGAAGAATATTTCCGCGAGCTTGAGACACGCGCCTGTGAGGACTGCCGCAACCTAAAAAACACCGTGATTTCTACCGGCGGCGGCACGGTCATTCGCTTTGACAACGATAAAATTTTAAAAGAAGATGCGCTGATCGTCTTTTTAAATCGCACGTTTGCAGAAATCGAGCGAAATCTTGAGCACAGCACAAACCGCCCGCTTTTGCAGGTCAATAACGTGCGCGAGCATATCCGCTCGCTTTATGAATTTCGCCAGCCGCAGTATTTGGAACGCGCGGACATCTCCGTTGAGTTTTCCAGCGATGATGTAGAAGATGCGGTGCAGCATGTGCTGCTGTATTTATAAGGAGGATATCATGGTTAAAAAAGGAAGCTTCATCCCGTCGGGCGTTTGCTCGCGCAAAATCGATTATGAAATTGAAGACGGCGTTATAAAGGACATTCACTTTACAGGCGGCTGCAACGGCAATTTATCCGGCATCAGCAAGCTGGTAGTCGGCATGCCGGTCGAGCAGGTGATCCGCACGCTCTCCGGAACGACTTGCGGCTTGAAAGACACCAGCTGCCCGGATCAGCTCGCGCTTG
>CAKUEM010000078.1 GCA_934646115.1 uncultured Oscillospiraceae bacterium | reverse complement strand
CGTGAGACCTGCCGCCTGCTCGCGGTCGGCATCAATAACGTCGTGAATATTTTAAACCCGGAAGCGATCGTCCTCGGCGGCGCCATGTGCCGCCTAGGCAAGCCGTTTCTCTCCTTCATCACAGAGGAGCTACACCAGATCGGCTTTGCGCCCAACATGAAAAAAATCAGCATCACAACCTCGCAGGTCGCAGGGAACGCCGTCACGCACGGCGCGGCGCGCTTCCTGCTCGACGGGATTTTCCATTCCGCCGGCTTCTGGGTCGAATAAAAAATATCCGTGGGGAAAACCCCGCGGATATTTTTATAAGAAAGGCGCACCGACTTCTGGTCGGTGCGCCCTTTTATTTTTCAGTAAAAACCGCTTTACTCCTGCTTTTGCCCGTCCGCCTGCTTCATTTTTGCAAACGCCACAAAGCAGAAAATCATCTCAAGAAGCACAAACGCGGCATATAAAAACATGCACACGATCGAAACCGCATATAAAATCCCGGCAACCAACGCCGCCCAACGCGCACGAAGCGCCCAGCCGATCCAGCTAAACAGTGCCGCCAGCCCCACGCAGATCATATGCGGCGTGACCAGCGCTGTGGCGATCCCCGCGCCCAGCGCCTCCGCACTGTCTGCCACGCTCATGCTGCCGGTGAAATAGCAGATCAGATAAATCAAATATGCCGTTCCGATAATCGCCGCCGCCAATAACAACTTGTTTCGTTTCATGAAATACCCTCGCCTTCTTTTAATTTTTTCCCCTCATAAAGAGCGGTAAATGTTTTAAAATGCGGATTGTTCCAACTTTTTCCCTCAAATGTGCAATACGACACAAGAATTGCCCGAAATGTCTTGATTTTGCAGTTTTCATCCAGCGAGAAGCCTTTATTTTCGCCAAAGCTCGTGCCTGCCGCCAGATTGATATCGTCATAGTTCACTTTTTTCACATAATCGCCATCGCTGAAATCAAATTGCCCCTTAATTTTAACCGGCAGCCCGTGCTCATCCCACGCCGCAAATGCCACAACCGCATCGCGAATATCATCCTGCGTGTCGTTTTGCAGGATCGCCTGAAGCATATCCGGATACAGCGCCTTATATTTGTCGTCCTGCACCACATATTCCGTGCTGGTCACGCGAACCGGCTGCGCCGCAAGCGCCGCCTCCAGATCTTCCGGGCTCGGCGCCTTTTGCTCCTCCTGTTTTTTCTCCGCGCTCGGCGCCTTTTGCTCCTCCTGCTTTTTCTCCGCGCTCGGCAGCGTCTGTCCCCCTCTTGTCTGCTGCGCGGAACATCCTACAAGCAAGAGCATCCCGATCAGCAGCGCGAAAAAAATTGCCCCACGTCTCATAAATTTTCCCTCCCATACAATAATATAACATGTGCTCTAACATGAATTATAACATACCAAAAATTACTTTGCAAGCATAAAATGTTTTTGTGGGGTGATTGTATGGAGCATGAGCAGTTAATTCTCCGGCCCAAGGGCAAAAAGGGCGAAGACGGATATAAAACCTTTTCGATCCGGATCAAAGACGACCTGGTTGAAAAAATCAGCAAAATCGCGGCGCAAACCGGATATAGCCGCAATGAGCTGATCGGCAAATTTTTAGAATATGCCGCGGATCATTGCGTCATAGTGGAAAAATGAGCTGCCCCGGCAGCTCATTTTCAAAACCGCGCACGCTTTGACGCCTGCAAGCGCGGGTTTGCAAGGCGTTTGCGCCCACCGCGAAAAGCTGTCCTTTCGACAGCTTATTTTTTTGCCGCGTTTCGCAACAAAAAGTTCACAAATTCCCCCTTGATTTTTTGCGCAAAAGGGTTTATCCTATATGACAGAATTAGCACTCGCGCTTCAAGAGTGCTAAACCATCTACAGGAGGAATGCCCTATGGCAAAGAAACAATTTAAGGCCGAATCCAAGCGGCTTCTTGATTTAATGATCCATTCGATTTACACGCACCGCGAGATCTTTCTGCGCGAGCTGATTTCAAACGCCAGCGACGCAACGGATAAGCGCTATTATAACGCTGTGACCGATGGCGAGACCGGGCTAAACCGCGACGAGCTTTCCATTGAGCTTGCGCTTGACAAGGCGGCGCGCACAATCACAATCACCGACCATGGCTGCGGCATGACCGATAAGGAGCTGGAGGAAAACCTGGGCGTGATCGCAAAAAGCGGCTCGCTTGCCTTTAAGCAGGAAAACGAAAAGATGGACGATGTCGACATCATCGGTCAGTTCGGCGTGGGCTTTTATGCGGCGTTTATGGTCAGCCGCCATGTCAAAGTTGAAAGCCGCGCAATGGGCGCGGAGCAGGCGTTCCGCTGGGAGTCTGACGGGGTGGACGGCTATACCGTAAAGCCCTGCGATAAGGATGACGTGGGCACGACCATCACCCTGACGCTCAAGGAGAACACCGAGGAAGAGAACTACGATGAATTCTTAGAGCCGCACCGGATTGCAGCGCTTGTGAAAAAATATTCCGATTATATTCGTTACCCGATCCGCATGGATATGGAGCATCGGCATCTGAAAGAGGGCACAAAGGACGAGTATGAGACCCATGTGGTAAACGAGACGCTCAACAGCATGATCCCGATCTGGAAAAAGGCGAAAAAAGACCTGAAAGATGAGGATTACAGCCAGTTTTATCAAAATAAGTTCCATGATTATGAAGCGCCGGCGCGCGTGATTCATACCAGCGCAGAGGGCGCGGTCAGCTACACGGCGCTGCTGTTTGTTCCGGCGAACACCCCGTTTGATTATTACACGCGCGACTATGAAAAAGGGCTTGCGCTCTATACAAACGGCGTGATGATCATGGAGAAATGCGCCGACCTGCTGCCGGATCATTTCAGCTTTGTCCGCGGCTTGGTCGATTCGCAGGATCTGTCGCTCAACATCTCGCGCGAAATGCTGCAGCATGACCGGCAGCTGCGCGTGATCGCAACGAGCATCGAGAAGAAGATCCGCTCTGAGCTGCTCTCCATGCTGGAAAAAGATCGCGAGCAGTATGAAAAATTCTGGAACAACTTCGGCATGCAGCTGAAATACGGCGTGTATGCAAACTTTGGCGTAAATAAAGACAAGCTGGCAGATCTGCTGCTGTTCTATTCCTCCAGCGAGAAGAAGCTGGTCACGCTGAAGGAATACGTTTCGCGCATGCAGGAAGGGCAGGAGCATATCTATTTCGCAAGCGGCGAAAGCGTTGCAAAGCTCGACAGCCTGCCGCAGACCGAGCTGCTGCGCAGCCGCGGAATGGAGATCCTTTATCTCACGCAGGATGTGGACGAATTTGCCCTCCGCATGATGAATGCCTACGCGGAGAAAACGTTCCGCTCGGTCACAGAGGGCGATCTCGGGCTTGAAACCGAAGACGAGAAAAAAGCGATCGAGAAGAAGAGCGAGGAAAACAAGTCCCTGCTGGATGCTATGAAAGAAGCTCTGGGCGACAAGGTCTCTGCGGTACGCCTGTCCTCGCGGCTCATGAGCTGCCCGGTCTGCCTGACCACGGAGGGCGGCATCTCCGCTTCGATGGAAAAGGTGTTAAACGCGATGCCGAACGGCGAAAAAGTGCATGCAAACCGCGTGCTTGAGATCAACGCAGAGCATCCCATCTTCGCCGCGCTGCAAAAGGCAAATGCAGAAAGCCCCGAGCGCTTAAAAAAATACGCCGAGCTGCTTTATACGCAGGCGCAGTTGATCGAAGGCATTGCGCCGGAAGACCCGGTCGCCTTCAGTCAGGCAATTTGCGAGTTGATGGCATAACCTGTCATTGTTCACATAATTTTAAATAATTCACAGAGCGTTTTTGTTGATTTTTTCTTTTCTTTGTGGTAAAATAAACTCAACAGATTAGCACGATGCAAGCGGCGCTAAAAATCGCAAACGCCGCGCACATACTCAGCGCAGACTTCAAACAGGAATACAAGGCGCAGGAAGCCCGCGCTTCCGCCTTGCTATCATAAAAAAGGAGATGTTTTTGTATGAAGTTTATTTTCACAGAGCGTAAGGTCAACATTTCCGATGAGCTTCGCGCGTATGCGGAGAAAAAGTTATCCAAGCTGGACCGGTATTTTAAAAACGAAGCGATCGCGACCGTTACGGTCGGGAAGGAGCGCGGGCGCGATTGGCTTGAAGTCACTGTGAAATATGAAGGCATGCTCTTCCGCGCGACCGAGCGGAGCGACGATCTGCACCAGGCGATCGACGCGGTGGAAGCCACGATCGACCGGCAGATCCGCAAAAATAAAACGCGGCTGGAGCGGCGCTTCCGCGAAGGCGCGATTCGTTTTGACACGGAGCTTGACGCCGCGCAAGATCCGGTTGTGGAAGAAACCGAGTTTGACATCGTGCGCACCAAGCGTTTTCCCGTTAAGCCTATGGCTGTGGAGGAAGCGATTTTGCAGATGAACTTGCTTAACCATATGTTTTTTGTCTTTCGCAACATGACAAACGATGCGTTTTCCGTGGTTTATCAGAGAAATGGCGGCGGCTATGGTCTGATCGAGAGTATTGAAGAATAACCTCATCACAAAAGCGCCCGGACGTGTTCCGGGCGCTTTTTGCGCGTAAAAAAATTTCCAAATGCGTTATCCCGCAAAAATAACCCACGTCGTTTTTAAATATTTCTGCATTAATATGCGCAAAAAGCACGCGAATTTTGCAAATTCTCGTGCTTTTCATAATAAAGTACTGCTTATTCCCCTTGCATGATCGTTTCACGCAGGATCACGCC
>CAKUEM010000077.1 GCA_934646115.1 uncultured Oscillospiraceae bacterium | reverse complement strand
CCGGACCGCGGCATAAGAATCCCACGCCGATATAAAGCGTGGTCAAAACGAGCTTGAGCCGCGGGTCAAGCCGGTGAACAAGCGAGTTTCCGGGGAAAAACTGCCCGAGCGTAATGTCTTTAAGCATGGGCAGACCCTCCCTTGCACAGCGCGAGGATCGCGGCAGCAGCGTCCTCCAGCGTGTAGAGCGCCGGATCGATCGGAACGCCGAGCGCGCGCGCCGCCATACAGATCTGCGTGACCTGCGGAACGGCAAGACCCGCCTGCGTCAGCTCCTCCGCGCGGGCGAATACCTCACGCGGCGAGCCGGACAGCAAAACACGCCCCTTTTGCAGCACGAGGATCCGCTCGGCGATGCGGGCAATATCGTCCATACTGTGCGAAACGAGCAGGATCGTTGCGCCGGTCTCACGGTTATAATTGCGGATATATTGCAAAATTTCTTCGCGCCCCTGCGGGTCAAGCCCGGCAGTCGGCTCGTCTAAAATCAAAACCTCGGGGCGCATGGCAAGCACGCCGGCAAGCGCCACGCGCCGCTTCTGCCCGCCGGACAGCTCAAACGGAGATTTAGAGAGCAGCGCGTCAGAAAGCCCCACGCTTGCCGCCGCATCCCGAACGCGCGCGGCGATCTCATCCTCAGAAAGCCCCATATTTGTCGGTCCAAATGCGATATCGCGCGCCACGGTCTCCTCAAACAGCTGATATTCCGGATATTGAAACACAAGCCCGACATGAAAGCGCACGGCACGCGTGAATTCTTTATCCGACCAGATGTCCCGCCCGCGAAACAGCACGCGCCCGGCAGTTGGGCGCAGAAGCCCGTTTAAATGCTGGATCAGCGTCGATTTCCCAGACCCGGTATGACCGATGATGCCGAGGATCTCACCCTCGTTCACCGCAAAGCTCACGTCTTGCAGCGCATCATGCGCAAACGGCGTGTTTTCGCTGTATTTATGCGATAAATCAGAAACTTCAATGATGTGTGCCACGGGTATCCTCCCATACGCGTTTGATTTCTGCGGCGCAGGACGCGGGGGTAAGCGCCTCGAGCGAGACCGGAAGTCCCGCCTGTGCCAGAGACCAAAGCAGCGCAGTCGTTTGCGGAACGGTCAGCCCCAGTGCGCGCAGCCGCTCCACCTGCGAAAAAATATCGGTTGGCGCGCCGTCCATGATCAGCTTCCCACGGTCAAGCACAAGCACGCGGTCGGCAGCGGCGGCCTCCTCCATATGATGTGTGATCAGAACGATCGTGATGCCTTCCTCGCGATTGAGCTTGCGGATCGTTTCCAGCACATCGCGCCGACCGACCGGGTCGAGCATTGCCGTCGGCTCGTCTAACACAATGCATTTTGGGCGCATCGCGATGATCCCGGCGATCGCAATGCGCTGCTTCTGACCGCCGGACAGCATGTGCGGCGCATGATTGCGAAACTCATACATGCCAACGGTTTTCAGCGCATCGTCCACGCGGCGGCGCAGCTTATCCTGCGGAACGCCAAGATTTTCCGGTCCGAAGGCGACATCCTCCTCCGTGATCGTTGCAACGATCTGGTTATCCGGGTTTTGAAATACCATCCCGCATGTGCGGCGGATCTGATACAGCAGCGCCTCGTCCGCCGTGTCCATCCCGGAAACAAACACACGCCCGCCAGACGGAAGCAGGATCGCGTTAAAATGCTTGAGCAGCGTGGATTTCCCGGAGCCGTTATGACCCAGGATCGCGACATACTGCCCGGCAGGGATCGCAAGCTCAACCCCATCAAGCACCAGCGCACCCTCCGAATAGGAGAAGGAGAGCGCCTCGGTTTTTAAAATTGCATCCTTCATGCAGAAGATCCTTTCATCGATGCCAGCGCGCCGTTGCGCCGGCAGGCAGCGCAAGCCCGGTCTCGCGGACGGGTAATCCCAGTTCAGCATAGTCGCAAGAGCCGCCGAAACGCGGCGTGAATACACATTCGGAAATATAGCGAAGCACGGACGGCGCAAGCCCCGTGGTGTAAGAATTGATCAGCACAAACAGAGGGTCATCGCTCAGCACGCCGGCGCAAAGCGAGACAAACGGGAACAGCTTTTCCTCCAGCTTCCAGATCTCGCCGGAGGGGCCGCGCCCATAGGACGGCGGATCCATAATAATAGCGTCATACTTGCGGCCGCGCCGGATCTCGCGTTCGACAAATTTTACGCAATCGTCCACGATCCAGCGAATCGGCGCATCGGAGAGGTCGGAAGCCTGCGCGTTCTCGCGCGCCCATGCGACCATGCCCTTCGCCGCGTCCACATGGCATACGGTTGCGCCCGCTTTCGCCGCGGCGACGGTTGCACCGCCGGTATAAGCGAACAGGTTCAGCACGCTGATGGGGCGCTGCGCCGCGCGGATCTTTTCCATAATGAAATCCCAGTTGACCGCCTGCTCGGGGAACAGCCCGGTATGCTTGAAATTCATCGGCTTGATTTGAAATGTCAGCTCTTTGTAAGAAATGCGCCAGCTGGGCGGCAGGGCGCGATTCGTCCATTTTCCGCCGCCGGAGGACGAGCGCTTATAGCTCCCGTCCGGTGCAAACCATTTCGGGTTATGCTTTGGCGTTTGCCAAATCGCCTGCGGGTCTGGCCGCACGAGGGTGTAGTTGCCCCAGCGCTCCAGCTTTTCGCCATCGCTGCAGTCAAGGATTTCATAGTCCTTCCAATCGCTTGATATCCACATAAAAAGTTTATCCTCATTTTTTGTTCTTATGAATAGGTATACTCATTTAGTTTACCATTATTGCGGCGGCGCGTCAACTGTTTGCATGCTGAATTTGCTCATTTCTTTGTAGGAAAACAGAGTGATATAAGAGAGACTTGCGTTGCTTTACGAATTTAAAATGCCATGATATAATAAAAAAGAACCGCATGGATTTCTTTTGCGGGGAAAGGATGAGAAAGACCCCCTGTTTTGCTGCGCGGCGATGCGCCGGGTTGGAAAGGAGAAGAACATAACGATGAAATACGAAAGAGAAATTCTTATCATAATTGGGATATTGTTTCTTTGCGTTGCGCTTTTTGCCGCCTGCGGAAAATCAAGGTCTGAGAACGAAGTTCAGCCCATTCCGTTCCCGGAAGGGGTCACGCTGACGGGATTATATATGACGCAGCAGGGCATGTATCAGGGACCTTATTATATTTTAAAAACCACCGATGCGGGAACGTATATGAAAATTTCGCTTACTGATCCTGCTGCTTTGCTGCAGGAGGACAAAACCGAAAAAGAGCAAGATAACAGCGAATATTTCGCCTTTGCAAACACGGTGAAAGACTGTGAGTATGCGAGCCTTGTTCTGTTGCAGGAGGATACACCGCTGCGGCAATTAGAGGATGCGATTGCTTCGGCGGGCGCATTGGGCTGGGATGGATATCATGAAAGCAAAAGCATGCCCTATGTGGAGGACAGTGGCGATCGTTATGAATTATATCTGGAGCTTTCAAATGGTGAAACAGTCACGATGTGGGGATACAATTGCAGACCGATGGGGTTTTCCGATTTGCTGGGACAGGTTCGTTGTATATTTGACGCCAACAGCGATTATTCAAGATATTATATAAAAAATTTTGATGAGTCCCCCTGCGATAGCATGTATGTGTGCTTTCAAAGAGGAATGACCCGGGGCGAGTGGCGGCTGGAGCTGAACCGCTCTCACGGACAATGGGTGGTTGTGCTGCAAGATCCGTTCGGAATCTTTTTGGAAGAGGGAACGGATATTTCAGAATATCAAAACAATGTGCAGGCGCTTCCATACGATCGGTTTTTAAATATTTTTAAAAAGTACAATGCGCAGATATGGAACGGCATCGACGCACCGGATACAAGCTCGCAGTTTGAAGATTCTTATGATATCAAACTGTATTTTCAAAACGGAAAAGAATTTACCATGAAGGGGAAAGTGCCGCCGGATGGCTTTGAGGAGTTTAAAAAAGAATGTGTGGCGGAGATGGCGGCATTCTATTCAGAGGTAAAAAACAAACAAGAGAAATAAAAGAAAAAGTTCGCAAAAACTGAACCGCACCCCATTTCTTAGTACAAGTATGGTAAAATACTTGTACTAAGAAATGGGGTGTTTTTCTATGCCAAAGGGAGTACCGAACAAACGGTATACGCCGGAATTCAAGAAACTGGTCGTGGAAACCATGATGAAAGAAAAGTTGAGTTACTGTGAAACGGCAAGATGATTTGAGATCAGCGACGACAAGCGAGTTGCCGCATGGGAACGAATCTACCTGACCGAAGGTCCGGAAGGTTTCGCCATCGAACGGCGCGGCCGCGGCAGTAAGGAGCGTCCGCCAAAGCAGCTACCCAAGGGAGTAGAAGAAGATCTGCTGGCTGAGGTCCAGCGGTTGCGCGCAGAAAATGAATACCTAAAAAACTTGCAAGCCTTGGTTTTGGAAGACGAGCGACGCCAGTACAAAAAACGCTGGTAGTTCAAAAGCTGAGGCAAAAATATCCTCTCTGTATCCTACTCTCAATCGCTCAGCTGCCCCGTGCAACATTCTATTATCATTTGAAGCGGATGCGAAAAACAGACAAATATGCATCCGTTAAGCAAGAAATCACAACAATTTTCCATGAAAACAAGGGAAGATACGGCTATCGGCGGATTACAGCAGTGCTGCACAGCTGCGGTTTTGCCGTGAATCACAAGACCGTCCAACGGCTCATGAAAGAATTGGGGCTTATCTGCCGCGTCAGAATGAAGAAGTATCGTTCTTACAAGGGTGAAGTTGGCAAAATTGCGCCAAATCTGTTAAGTCGGGATTTCCACGCCGAAAAGCCGAATCAGAAATGGGTCACGGATGTGACGGAGTTTAGCCTGTTCGGAGAAAAGCTCTATCTGTCCCC
>CAKUEM010000076.1 GCA_934646115.1 uncultured Oscillospiraceae bacterium | reverse complement strand
TCCCGCGTCGGCACAGCTTGCAGAGTATTATCAGAGGCATGGATTTTCCCCGCTGTGTCAACGTCAGCGTCCGTTTGACGCAGAGCGAAGGGGAAGAGCGGCATCGCTGGGTGATATTCCGCATTTGCAGGCGGTATATGAGCGCGCGCTGGCAAATCGTCCGCACCCGATCCGAACAGAGCGGGATTGGGAGAACCTTTTTTGCGAGGTGCGAGAGGTCTGTATCACCGAGCGCGGGTACTTGATTTATGATCGAACCGGCGCGTTGTGCGAGACGTTCGGCTGCGATGTGCCGCTGCAAGCGCCGCAGGATTATGCGCTGTTTTATATGCTGCGCCGCGAGATCTCAATGGAGAACGGATATTTTAATTTATTGCATGATTAAGGAGGATGCCGGGATGGTTTATGTGATGATGGAACAGGGATTTGAAGAAACCGAGCTGCTGGTTCCTGTGGATATTTTGCGCCGAGGCGGCGTTTCGGTTTGTATTGTTGGCGTATCCGGTATGACGGCGCAAAGCTCGCGCGGCGTTACGCTCACGGCGGATGCGACGTTTGACTCGCTTGATTTTTCGGATATGGAGATGCTATTTTTGCCGGGCGGTCAGCCGGGTGTAGATAACTTGGGCGCGAATCCGCGCGTGATGGAGCTGATCGAGCGCGCAGCGGGGAATATGCCAATCGCGGCGATTTGCGCGGCTCCCATGCTTCTTGGAAAGCTTGGGCTGCTGTCCGGTCGCCGTGCGACCTGCTATCCGGGATGCGAGACGGCGCTTCGCGGCGCGCGCATTGAGGATAAAAGCGTTGTGGTCGATGGCAGCTATATTACCGCGCGAGGTGCTGGGGCCGCGTTCCGCTTTGCGTTCACGCTGCTTGCCACGCTGCGCGGTGCAGAGGCGGCGGATGCGGTTGCGCGCGCCATTCAGTATCGGGATGGGCGCAATGGATAAAGCGGCGCTGCGCAGGCAGGTTCAGGAGCGCCTTGCGACAATGGATGCGCAGGCGCGGAATCTTGAGGATTGCAAAATCTATGAAAATATTGTAAAATTAGAACGATATCAAAAGGCGAAAACAATTTTTCTTTATATCAGCGTTGAGCATGAGGCGGATACGCGCAGGCTTGCGGCGGATGCGCTGCGGGCGGGAAAGCGTGTTGCTGTGCCGCGCTGCACGGGAAAAGGGATCATGGATGCGGTTCTGCTACATACGATGGATGAGCTGTGCCCAGATAAATTTGGGATTCCGTCCGCGCCGGCGGATGCGCGCGTTATTGCGCCGGAGATGCTCGATTTCATTCTTGTGCCGGGCGTCGCGTTTGACCCGATGGGCAATCGCCTGGGGCGCGGCGGCGGATTTTATGATCGGTATTTGGCACGTACGCCGGGGCATGTATTTACGGTGGGCGTGTGCCGCGCGGCGCAGTTGGTGGAGGAGATCGCAATGGGCGCGCTGGATATTCCGGTTGCATGCGTTGTCGCGCCGGACGGTGTGCGATATGCCGAGCGGGCGACCTGAAAAGCCGCCCGCCTCAATATGTCCGTTTCAGTTAGTTCCACCAGAATACGACGCACAGGACGATCAAAACCAGAATGATCCAGTACCAGTCCTCGCCGCAGCCACAATTATTATTGCAACACATACATTCACCTCGTTTCTTCCGGCTGTGCCCTATTCTATGCCGGAGGGCGCGAAACTGTCACAACGAAGCCCAAGGAGGAAGAGCCTATGTCACGAAGCGGGATCGACGATACCAGACCGATCGGCGGTGTTTCGCGCCGAAAAAAGAAGAAAGTCAACCCGAGCGCGCGCCTGATGTACTGGGCGTTTGTGCTCGGTATGGCGATGCTGCTTTCCGCGGTGATCATCGGCGCGGCAAATGAGATGTTTGCGCTGCAAAAGGCGGACAACCCCGTGAAAGTCACGATTCCGGAAAATGCGTCTGTCGCAGAGGCGGCGACGGTTTTGAAAGATGCGGACGTCATTGCGCATCCGCTGCTGTTTCGCATGTTCTTCGCCATGACTGCAAAGGGCGCGGAGATCAAGGCGGGGACATATAATACCAACTCCAATAACGATTATCGCGGGCTGGTTCGCATGCTCACGAGGAAAACCGGCGCGCGGGAGACCGTGAACGTGACGATACCGGAAGGGTATGAGCTGCGTCAGATCGTGGATCTGTTGGTGGAAAAGAAAGTGTGCGAGCGGGCTGCGCTGGAGGAAGCGCTTAAAAATGCGGACTTTGAGTTTGACTTTTTAAGCGGGCTTGAGAAGGGCAGCCTGACCCGACTGGAGGGCTATCTCTATCCGGACACCTATGAGTTTTACACGAATGACAAGCCGGAAAACGTCATCAACAAGATGCTGGCAAATTTTGATAATAAATACACCGAGGCGATGCGCGCCCGCGCGAAGGAATTGGGCATGACGACCAGAGAGGTGATCACGCTCGCTTCAATTATCGAGCGCGAGGCAACGGATACCGATCGCGAGCTGATCTCTTCGGTGTTCCATAACCGCTTGAAGAGCGTGAAATATCCGTATTTGCAGTCGTGCGCAACGGTGCAGTATGTGCTGGGCGAGCGCAAGGCGCGCCTGACGGTTGAGGACACGAAGACCGAGAGCCCATACAACACGTATCTGCATAAGGGGCTTCCGCCGGGGCCGATTGCAAGCCCGGGCAACGAGTCGATCGAGGCGGCGCTTTATCCGGCGGATAGCGGCTATTTATTCTTTGCATTGCAAGAGGATGGCACGCATAAGTTCTCAAAAACCTATGCGGAGCATCAGAAAACGCCGAACGTCAATCCGAATTGATCGTATGCGCTGTGGGCGTGGTGCTGCCCGCAGCGCATTTTACCTGCCCGGCGCAGAAAAGCCGGGAAATCTTTGCAAGGGGAATGAACATGAAAAAGCCTGAGATCCTGTCGCCGGCGGGCGATTTTTCGCGCATGCGCAGCGCCATATTATTTGGCGCGGATGCGGTGTATCTTGCGGGGAGCGAGTTCGGGATGCGCACGGCGGCAAAGAATTTTAAGGCAGACGAGCTGACGCGCGCGGTGGAGTATGCGCATGCGCGCGGCGTTTCTGTGTATGTTACGCTCAACACGATGCCGCGCTGCGACGAGATCGTTCGTATGCCGGAATTTATTACGCAGCTGGACGCGGCAGGTGTGGACGCGGTGATCGTTGCCGATATCGGTGTGCTGCGCCTGGTGCAGCGTTATGCGCCGCGGCTTGCAATCCATATCAGCACGCAGGCGAGCGTTGTAAACGATGAGAGCGCGCGTGCGTGGCATGAACTCGGCGCGAAGCGCGTCGTGCTCGCGCGGGAGCTGTCGCTTGATGAGATCGCGACTATTCGGGCGAAAACGCCGCCGGAGCTTGAGATCGAGACGTTTGTGCACGGTGCAATGTGTATTTCCTATTCCGGGCGCTGCCTGCTCTCCAATTTCATGACCGGGCGTGACGCAAATCGCGGAAATTGCGCGCAGTCCTGCCGCTGGAATTATGCGCTGATGGAGGAAACGCGCCCGGGCGAGTATTTCCCGGTGTATGAGGACGGCGGAACATTTATTTTAAATTCCAAGGATCTGTGCATGATCTCGCATATTCCGGAGCTTGTACGCGCCGGGATCTCCAGCTTTAAAATTGAGGGTCGCGTAAAAACCGAGTATTATAACGCAACGATCACCAATGCATATTGCCTGGCGCTCGATGCGTATTTCAACGCGCCGGAGCAGTGGAATCCGCAGGGAATTTGGGCGGACGAGGTGCGCAAGGTCAGCCACCGCGAGTATTATACCGGCTTTTATTTCGGCGAGGATATGGGGCAGCATTATGGCGATTCCAGCTATATCCGCGAGTGGGAGATCGTTGGCATGATCGAGACGTGCAGCGAGGACGGCGTGGCGGAGCTCACACTGAAAAACCGCTTCGCTGTGGGCGAGACGCTTGAAATTCTGGCGCCGCGCCGCGCGCCTGAGACGTTTCATGTCGATGCGCTTGCGGATGACGCGGGCAATGCGCTCGCTGAGGCGATCCATCCGCAGATGCGCGTGCGTCTGCGCCTGCCGCATGCCGTTCCGGCGGGGAGCTTTTTGCGGAGAGAGCGGCGATGAAGCGCGAGGTGAAATATACCGTCCCGCCCGAGCGCGCAGGCGTGCTTGTGCGCGATATTTTGCGGCGTGAGCTCGGCGTGTCCAGCACGCTGCTGCGGCGGATGAAACGGTCAGAGGGTGCAATTTTGCGCAATCAAGAGCCGGTTTTTGTCAATGCATCGGTCGCGGCAGGGGATGTGCTGTCGCTGGTTTTAGAGGATGAAGCGGCAGAGTCGCAGCATATCGTTCCGGTTGCGGGGGAGCTTGCGGTTCGCTTTGAAAATGAGGACGTGTTGGTTGTTTCAAAGCCGGGTGATCTCGCTGTGCACCCCTCGCAGGGGCATTATTTCGATTCGCTTGCCAATCGCGTAATGGCGTATTATGCGGCGCGGGGCGAGCGGTTTGTTTTTCGCCCGGTGAACCGGTTGGACCGCGGAACTTCCGGGCTTATGGCAATCGCGAAAAACGCATATGCGCATGCGTTTTTTGCCGAGCAAATGCAGCGCGGCGCATTCAAACGGGAGTATCTGGCGGTTACGGAGGGCGTGCCGCAGCCACTTTGCGGCGTGTGCCGTGCGCCGATCGCGCGCAAGCCGGGCTCTACGATCGCGCGCATGGTTGATCCAAGCGGGCAGATGGCGGTCACGCATTATGAAACGGTTTCTGTGCGTGCGGGGCGCGCGCTGCTGCGTCTTCGGCTTGAAACCGGGCGCACGCATCAGATCCGCGTTCATATGGCGCAGCTCGGGTGTCCGCTTGTGGGCGATTTTTTGTATGGTACGGAGCTTGCTGGTTTTCCGCGCGTGGCGCTGCATTCAGCAACGCTTATAACGCCGCTTCCGTTTTGTAGCGAAATTTTAACACTTTGCGAGGGATTGCCGCCGGAAATGCAAAAATTGCTTGAAGAATGCATCACAATATTATTCTTTAAATAAGAATGGCCTGGCTTTTGCTGAAAATTTAAAATTCATGTATAATATATGTATCTCCTTTTTCATGCAACTCCATATACGTTTCAGGTGATTTACCACCATAATTACTCTATCGTTAATTGATTTCATTGTCTATATACAGACAACTAACATGCACAAAATCGGTACCAAGATGCATAATTATGAAAACTGCTTATCAAATCCTTCTGCGTCCTGCTCATCCACAAGATAGCCTTCCGGT
>CAKUEM010000075.1 GCA_934646115.1 uncultured Oscillospiraceae bacterium | reverse complement strand
TTGAAATCCTCATTCAACGCGTTGAAATGCGTTTCAAACGGCCGCGCCGCCGCGCCGCCCGCATTGGCGACCAGCATCGGCGTTTCAACCTCCATAAAGCCCTGCGCATCTAAGTATCTGCGGATCGCGCTGATAATTTTCGAGCGCTTGACAAACGTCTCCTTGACCTCGGTATTCATGATCAGATCCACATAACGCTGGCGATAGCGCATATCCTGATCGCGCAGACCATGATATTTCTCCGGCAGCGGCTTGAGCGACTTGGAAAGCAGCGTCACTTCCGTGCAATGGATCGAAATTTCGCCGCGCCGCGTGCGGAATACCGTGCCGCGCACGCCGATAATATCGCCGATGTCGTATTTTTTAAAGCGCGCGAACGATTCCTCGCCCACATCGTTGATGCGGACATAAAGCTGGATCTTCCCATCGCGGTCCTGCAAATCGCAGAAAAACGCCTTGCCCATGTCGCGGCGGCTCATCATGCGCCCTGCCAGGCTGACCTCCTGATTCTCCATCTCGTCGAAATGGTCAAGGATCTGCTTTGTATGATGCGTCTGGTCATACCGGACGATCTCAAACGGATTGTTACCCTCGCGGACCAAATTTGCAAGCTTCTCGCGGCGAATTCGCAAAATTTCGTGCAATTCCTCTGCGGTCTGCGGTGCGTTCACTTCCTCGGACATGCTATTTCCTCCTCGGTTACTTAATCTCTAACACTTTATACTTGAGCGGACCGGCCGGCGCATCGACCACAACGGTCTCACCCAGCTTTGCGCCATAAAGCGCCTTGCCAAACGGCGACTCATCCGAAATGCGGCGCTGATACGGGTCTGCCTCCTGCGAGCCGACCAGCTGATATTCCTCCTCCGAGTTATCCTCCAGGTCAAGCACGCGCACCTTCGAGCCGGGATGCACGGTGTCCGCCGCGCCGGACGGCTCTTCAATCACCTCATAGTTTGAGAGGATATTCTCCACCTCAGCAATGCGCGAATACAGCTTGCCCTGCTCGTTTTTCGCCTCGTCATACTCGCTGTTTTCTGATAAATCGCCAAACGAGCGCGCCTCTTTGATCTGCTCGGCAACCTCTTTTTCACGCACGGTTTTTAAATATTCAAGCTCATCCTGCAGCTCTTTTAAGCGCTCTTTGGATACTTTAAATGTTTTCATGATGCACTCTCTCCTTTATTTCAAACAAAATGATGCGCGCCCGGGCGTGGTGTAACAGGCGCAGGAACTCGCAAGTAAAAAATTTCGCCGCATCGGGCAAGCAAAAGCGGTATAAAAAAGCGCGTGTCGCGTGGATTGCGGTATTTTTTGCTCAATAACAAATATTATAGTAAATCGCTTGCAGACTGTCAAGTGCCGCACATCAATATTTTCCCGGAGGTAAGCTCGCGATATGCGGCAGCGCGAAGTGTGATCTCGCTCTTTAGCAGCGCGCCGCTTTGCAAAAAAGCGAGCGCCGCGCCGCAAATATGCGTGTCCGGAACGGCGGAAAACCGCTCTGGCAGCTCGATCCGCGCATTCTCCCACGCGTAGCGCGCGCCGTCCGCCTGCACCAGCAGTGAAAAATTCTCGCGGCTCAAGTGCAGCGCAAGCTGCGTCGGATAGGTCGCGCTGTTTAGCGGAAGCGGCAAAACCGCCGCGCCGCAACGATCCAACAGCAGCGCCTCCATGCGCGCCATCTCCGCGCAGTCAAGCGCCAAATACCGCGCGCACGCCGCGAGCCGAGTTAACATTTGCTCGCCCGTCTCGCCCAAATGCCCCGCCGTGATCGCAAGCGCAAGGCGCTTTGGATCCAGCCGAAAATCCGCAATCGCGCGGCGGCATAGTATGTCCGCGAGCCGAAAGGGCAGCTCCGCACCAGACAAGGCGCAAATTCCCGCCTCTTGCAGCGCCGCCATATCCGCGCCGGCATCCGGCACGAGAACGCGCAGTCCATGCAGGGCGCGCGCCGCCTTTCGCTTGCCGCGCGCGGAATTGGGCGCGGTGACGCAGCGCACAGACTCTCCGCCGAAGCGCAGCGCCGTGGTTTTACAGCGCGCAAAGGGGTGCGCGCGCCCGGCTGCAATGCAAAGCATGCCCAGCATGAAAACCGCCTCCCGCCACGGATCAGAATCGTTATATTGTATGCACTCCTTGCGGAAAGATGCAAAAAAGCGCAAGGGCTTGGCGATATTTCGCCAAACTCTTGCGCCTTCGTCACATAATGAAGCACTATTTGATTTGCGCGCGAACGTTTTGAAATGCCGCCTGAATCTGCGGATCAGCCTCGGGCGCAAGCGTGTAAAAATGCTGCGCCTGCTCATCGTTCAGCTTGACCTCCACGTCCGGGCGAATGCCCTGGGTATCCGCCAGGCTCACGCCGTTTGCCGTGTAATACTTGCTGATCGAAAGCACAAGCCCGCCGCCGTTTTTCAGCTTGATCGCGCGCTGCGCGCAGCCCTTTCCGGTCGTCGCCGTGCCGATGACCGCCGCCTTATGATGCTCCTGTAAGGACGCGGCAAAAAATTCCGCCGCGCTGTAGCTGTTCTCGTTGGTCAAAACCGCCATGGGAAGCGTGATCTCGCTTGCGTCAGACGTAAATTTCTCCTCATTGCCCGCCTTATCGCGCGCGGTAATGATCGTGCATTCCGGCAAGAGGATATCAAGACACGCGACCAGCTCGGTCATTGCGCCGCCCGGATTATTGCGCACGTCAAACACAAACGCCTTTGCCCCCGCGCTCTGCAAATTATGCACCGCGGTGATGAACTGCTCGCTCACGCCGAGGTCAAAGCCGCGGATCTTCACATAACCCACATCGCCAAACATCTGCGCCTTCACGTTCTCCACCTGGACCTGCGCGCGCGTGATGCTCATCGGCAGATTCTTCTTCTCGCTTTCGCGATAAACGGAAAGGCGCACCACCGTGCCCGCCTCGCCGCGCACGCGATCGACCGCGGTTTGATATCCGATCGTGCTGACCTGCTCGTCATTCACGCTGACCACCACGTCGCCGATCTTCATGCCGGCCGCAGCAGCCGGTGAATTGGCATACACATCGATCACGCGGATGCCGCCGGTCGCCTCGTCCTCGATGACATTCACGCCGATGCCGACCATGTTCCCGCTTGACGATTCGACATATTCGTTAAATTCTTCTTCATTTAAATAATGTGACCAGCGATCGCCAAGATACGCGACCATCCCGGTCAGCGCGCCCTCGATCATCTTGTCCTCATCATAATCGTTGACATACAGCGTCTCGATGTTAGACTGCACCTCATAAATGCGGTTATACTGCGCGGTGATTTTGTTAAACGCCTCCACCTGGCCGCCCGCAACCTTTTGCATACTGAAAAACGTGATGCCATAGGTCACCGCGGCGCTTAAAAGCATCAACGCAAGCGTCGTTGTGATATACCGTTTTTTCATACTGGGCTATCCCTTCTTGAAGTAATTCATCGGATTGACATCATCGCCGTTGATCAGGATCTCAAAATGCAGATGCGGACCGGTGGAATTCCCGGTCGACCCGACGTAGCCGATCGTCTGCCCCCGGGCGACCTTCTCGCCCTTGGAAACGGCAACGCGGCTTTGATGCGCGTACAGCGTGCTGCGCCCGCCGCCGTGGTCGATGACCACGTAATTGCCATATCCGCGCGAGGACCAGCCCGAAACAATGACTGTTCCGGCATTGGCCGCCTTGATCGGCGTCCCGGTCGGTGCCGGGATATCGATGCCGGTATGCACTTTATTATATTTCAAAATCGGGTCAAACCGCCCGCCGTAATACGAGCTGATCTGGTAACGCCCGGGCAGCGGCCACATGAAATCGCCGCCGACATATTTGCTTCCGCCGGACGAGCCTTTGCCGCTATTCGCCTGCGCCGCAAGGATTTTTTTGATCTCTGCCTTCGCCTGCTTCTGTGCGGCCTCCGCCTCTTCGTATGCCTTTTTATACTCGCTTTCATTTGAGCTGAGCGAATTCAAAAGCGCCGCCGCCTCATTCGTCTGCTCAGAGAGCTCCGCCTTCTTTTCGGCGAGCTTCGCCTTCGCGCTCTCCTGCTCTTTCTTGCTGGTCTCGACCGCGGTTTTCTTCTCGGTGATCTGCTTCTGCTTATCGCGCAGGTCGTTCATGATCCCGCGGTCATAATTCATCACATCGCCGATGATCTCCGCGCGGGAGATCAGGCTGGAAAAGCTATCCGCCGAAAGCAGAACCGAAATGTAAGACGCCGTACCGTTTTCTTCCATTGCGCGCACGCGCTTTTTAAAGAGCGCATACGTATCCCGCTCCTCCTGCTCCGCCGCCTCGAGCTCCTTCTGGTATGCCGCGGAATCCGCATTGAGCTGCGTGATCATGCTGTCGATCGTGGCAATCTCCTGCGCGGTCACATTGATCTGCTGATCGATCGCGTCTTTTTGATCGCGCGCCGATTTTTTCTCTGCCTGGATCTTCGCAAGCTCTTTTTTCAGCTCACCCTTTTTCTTGTCAAGATCCGATAATTTCTGGTTTAAGCCGGACACAGTGTTTGCCGCGCTTCCGCGCACGGCGACCACGCCCTCGATCACGAGAGGAACGATCAGAAGCAGCGCAAGGATCGCCGCAATGACGCCCGTAACGATTCGTCTTGTTTTCGGCTTCATAGAACTCCCTCCGTTATACGTTCAAGAATTTCCGCATGGTGATCGCGCTGCCCAATCCGCCGACAAGCGCGCCGATCGCGGCAAACATGCCGAGCAGCTGCCACACCATGTCGCCAAAGCTGATGAAATGGAACATGCTAAACTCGGAAAGCGCGGTCTGCGCAACATAGGTGTAAAGCCCCCATTGCACCAGAATCGCGAGCAGCGCGCCCATCAGCCCGAGCAGGATCCCTTCGATAATAAACGGACTGCGCACAAAGCCATTGCCCGCGCCGACCATTTTCATGATCGCGATCTCCTCGCGGCGGTTAAACATCGTTAAATTCACCGTGTTTGAAATGATAAAGATCGCAACTGCGAGCAGAACGATGATCAAAATCAGGCAAATCCCCGTGACCAAATGGCGCACCTGCAAAATTTTATCAGACACATCGCTGCGCGCCGAAACGTCGGCAATCCCTTCGACCTGGCGCAGCTTTTCCGCCGTTTGCTGCGTTTTCGCAATGTCATGCAGCTTGACCGAATAACGGTTGCGCAGCGGATTATCGCCCTCAAGCCCGTCGAGCAGGTCCTGATTTTCGCCCAGCTCCTCGCGGAATTCCGAAAGCGCGTCCTGCCGCGAGGTATAACGCACCTCGGAAATATTAGGATCCGCGTCACGGATCGCCTGTTCAAGCGTTTTCGCCTGCTCATCCGGCAGCGCCTCGTCCACAAAAGCGACCACTTCGTTTTGCGCCTCGACCTCGCGCAGCATGCTCTCAATATTCACAACAACGAGCGTGAAGCTGCCCATAATGAGCAGGCACGCGGCGATCACGCCGACCGCGGCGACCGTCATCACGCGATGCTTGCCGATGCTTGAAAACGCCTCGCGTATAAAATAAGTAAGATTATACCATTTCATTTTGATAGTACCCGCCCGTCTTATCACTAATAATTTTCCCGTCGCCGATCGCGACCACGCGCTTGGAGAACGCGTCAACCAGCTCGCGCTCATGCGTGACGACCAGCATCGTGGTGCCGAGCGCATTGATGCGTTCAAGCAGCTTCA
>CAKUEM010000074.1 GCA_934646115.1 uncultured Oscillospiraceae bacterium | reverse complement strand
AAAAATGGATGATCTGCTCCGCGGTCATGCCGCGCTTCGCCATGCCGGCAGCGCCTTCCTGACTCATGCCGACGTTATGCCCCCAACCCGTGCCGGAGATTACAAAATTCCCATCGCCGGTGCTCTGCGCGCCGGACGCCGTGATCGTTCCGTTCGCCGTGATGATCGCGACCGGGCCGCTCCCGCTCTGCTGCGCCGCGCCGGATGCGCCGACCGCCCAATAGCCGCCGGACAAATCCAGCTCGCCCACGCCGTTTACGCCGATCGTTCCCGCCGCCGTACCGCCGCCGCTTTTTGTAATTTTAAACCGCTGGCTGCGCGTATATTTTTTAAGCGTGGAGCTGTTGATGATCAGACGCGCGCGCTCGCGCTCAAAGACCCATTCCTTGCCGTTCGCGTCCACAAATACCACGCGCAGCACGTTGCCGAGCGGCGTATACTGCGCAACATACGCGTCGCGAATCAGCGCCGCCTGATACCCCTTGGCGTTTAAAATATCCGTTAGCTCCTGCGGCGTGTAGGTGTAAGACCAAATGCCGTTGAGCGCATGCTCCAAGTCTTCATAGGGGTCGACCTTCCCGATCAAATATGGGATCTCGCTGCCCCACACGTTTTTTGCATCCTCTGTCGCGCCGCCGTCACAGGAATGGAACACTGCGTTGATCGGCGCGCCGTTATATAAAATATATTGCCCTAACGTTTCATCCACCGCGCGGTTCGTCGTTTCGCTGGCGCGCTCCATCCCGCGATATGCCTGGCAGTGCGTTCCCGCGCAGATGTCAAACTCCTTGCCGTGCTTCCCCCGGTGATAATACGCATAGGTGCGCGCGCAAAGTGCCTGCGCCTTGAGCGCCTCCAGCGGGTCTGTCGGATACATCTCCCACGGCAGCACGCCCTTTAAATAGTCCTGCATCGGCACAACGTTTACCACCGTGATGTTCCCGCCGTTTCGAATATACTCAAACGCGCCCGGAAATTTCATGCCTTTAAACCACGAAAGCGGCATGCTCACCTCGCCCTGCGTGGGATTGACCGCGAGAGATGAGCTTGTCCCCCCGTCATATTCAAATAAAATCGTGCCCGTATCTGTCTGATACACGGTGACCGCGGTTTTCGAATTTCCAACCACCGTGCCGCCGATCTTCGCCTGCGCGGCGTTCGCCTCCTCCAGCGAGGAGTATGCACCGAGGCGCACGCAAAACGATCCGTTTATGTATGCCGGAAATCCGGAGATCCCCTTCGCCGTAAAGCCCGCAAGCGTTTTCTGCGCATCGGACAGCGAGGAAAACTTCGTGACGCATTCGATGTGATATGCGCCGAGCCTGCGCGCGCCCTGCGGCGCGCCGCTTTGATAAAACGTGCTGTTTTCATACCATAAATTCTGGTCGCGCGCCATGGTGATCTTCTGCGCGCTGACGCTATAGAGCGAAATAAACGTGCGCTTACTGTCAAAAAAGCCGAGCCGATATCCGCTGCCGTTTGTAACCTGCAGGTTCGCGGTCGCCATCGCGTCCGTATCGTAATACAGACCCACGCGCAGCACGGGGTTGTCCTCTGCGGCGGCAGCCTGTATCGTGCAGAAAAGCGCAAAAAAGGCAAGGAAGGCAAGTATTTTCTTCATATTTCACAAACTCCTTGTCGTGAATTGTATTGACATCCCGGTGCTGACATGGTATGATGAAAGCACAAGTAAATAGTAATCAGGATAGAGGCGCGAGGATCATCAGTACGGCAGGGAGAGCACCGGTTAGGCTCAATGACCTGACGCGGAAAGGGATCATCGCCGAAGAGGGACATTCCCGGTCGTATGTCCGCTCTGGTTGCTGGGTCAACAGTTCTGCAACTGTCATCATTCTGCGGTGATGCGCTATTTGATGAAGAGCTATCCGTTACTGTAATAGCGTTTTGCATCATGTTATATTATATTACAGAAACGGCTGGTTTTTCAACCAGCTTTTTTTATTTTTCAAAAGTTTTTAAACAGATTTTTCTGATCTTGCATAGAATAAAACGAATGCCATAAAAAACGGGGTCATCCCTTTTTTATTGATAGAAAACGGAGGTATTAGAAAATGAAACAATACAATGTGGGTATTATCGGCGGCACGGGCATGGTGGGTCAGCGATTTGCTACTCTGCTTGAAAATCACCCGTGGTTTACCGTGAAGGCGATCGCCGCCTCATCGCGCAGCGCGGGCAAAACGTATGAGGAAGCGGTCGGCGCGCGTTGGGCTATGCCCACGCCGATGCCGGAGAGCATGAAAAATATGATCGTGCTCGATGCGAGCGCCGATGTAGAGCGCATCGCGTCCATGGTCGACTTCGTGTTCTGCGCGGTCGATATGAAAAAAGACGAGATCCGCGCGCTGGAAGAGCGATACGCCAAGGCGGAATGCCCGGTCGTTTCCAACAACAGCGCGCACCGCGGCACGCCGGATGTTCCGATGATCATTCCTGAGATCAACGCAGACCATGCAAAAATCATTCCGGCGCAGCGAAAGCGCCTTGGCACAAAGCGCGGCTTCATCGCGGTCAAGTCCAACTGCTCGCTGCAGAGCTATGTTCCGGCGCTGCATCCGCTGATGGATCTTGGCATCACGAAGGCGCTTGCCTGCACCTATCAGGCGATCTCCGGCGCGGGTAAAACGTTTGAGCGCTGGCCCGAGATCATCGATAATGTCATCCCGTATATCGGCGGCGAGGAAGAGAAATCCGAAAACGAGCCGATGAAGATCTGGGGCTCGATCGAGGGCGATGCGATCGTAAACGCAAAGTCCCCGTCCATCACGGCGCAGTGCCTGCGCGTTCCGGTGTCTGACGGGCATATGGCGGCGGTGTTCGCATCGTTTGAAAAGAAGATCCCGCTGGATGAAATGATCGCGCGTTGGGAAAGCTTCAAGGGTCGCCCGCAGGAGCTTGATCTGCCGACCGCGCCGAAGCAGTTCCTGCATTATTTTACGGAAAACGACCGCCCGCAGACCAAGCTCGACCGGAATTTAGAAAACGGTATGGCGGTCTCGATCGGACGTCTGCGTCCGGACACGCAGTATGATGTAAAGTTCGTTTGCCTGTCGCACAATACGTTGCGTGGCGCAGCGGGCGGCGCGGTGCTGGTTGCCGAGCTGCTCTGCGCAGAGGGATATATCGGCTAAATCATTCAGAAAGGATTGATTTTCTATGAAAAACCCTGTTTTTACCGGCGCAAATGTTGCAATTATCACACCAATGACCGAGCATGGGGTTGACCTCACCCGCCTTGGTGATTTGATTGAATTTGAAATTGCGGGCGGGATCAACGCGATCACGATCTGCGGAACGACCGGCGAGTCCTCTACGCTGACGCATGACGAGCATTGCCAGGCGATCGAATATTGCGTAAAAAAAGTGGCGGGGCGCGTTCCGGTCATCGCAGGCACGGGCAGTAACGACACGGCGTATGCGCTTGAGCTTTCTCAGTTTGCAGAGAGCGTCCATGCCGATGGGCTTTTGATGGCAACGCCGTATTACAACAAGACGTCGCAGCGCGGGCTGATCGCGCATTATACGTATCTTGCCGACCGGCTGCACACGCCGATCATTCTGTATAATGTCCCCTCGCGCACCGGGCTGTCTTTCAAGGCGGAGACGTATCACACGCTCTCGAAGCACCCGATGATCAACGGCGTGAAAGAAGCGAGCGGGAATTTCAGCCTGATGGCAGAAACGCGCGCGCTTTGCGGCGATGAGCTGAATATGTGGTCGGGCAACGACGATCAGACCGTTCCGATGCTCGCGCTGGGCGCAAAGGGCGTGATCTCGGTGGCGGCAAATGTGATCCCCGGCGTAATGGCGGAGATCTGCAAGCTGTTTTTCGATGGCAAGGTTGCAGAGAGCAACGCGCTCGCCCTGCGCTATTTCGACCTGATGAACCGCCTGTTCATTGAGGTCAACCCGATCCCTGTGAAGGCTGCGCTCAAGCTGATGGGGCTGGACAGCGGAACGCTGCGCCTGCCGCTTTGCGAAATTTCCGACGCGAACCTTGCAATTCTGAAAAAGTCGATGCTGGATGCAGGCGTTCCGCTCGCCAATTAAACTCTTTTTGGGGATGTGTTACATATGACAAGAATTTTGCTCTCAGGCTGCAACGGGCGCATGGGTCGCGCGATCACCGATATCTGCGCGAAGCAAAGCGATGCGTATCAAATCGTTGCGGGCGTTGACACATATTCTGCGCAGCTCGCCGATTATCCTGTATATGATTCGATCGAGCGCGTGACCGAAGCGGCGGATGTGGTCATTGATTTTTCCAATCCGCAGGCGTTAAAGTCGCTTCTCGCCTACTGTCTTGAGAAAAAGCTGCCCGCCGTGATCGCAACCACGGGGCATTCTGAAACGCAGCTGGCAGAGATCAGCGCAGCGGCAAAAAAAATCCCGATTTTCCGTTCTGGCAACATGTCGCTTGGGATCAACGTGCTGCTGATGCTGGTTGAGCGCGCGGCGAGCGTGCTGGGCGATTCCTTCGATGTGGAGATCATTGAAAAGCACCATAACCAGAAGGTTGACGCGCCGAGCGGGACCGCCTTGATGATCGCCGACCGGCTGTCTGACTGTCTGCCCTATCAGGCGGAATATGTTTATGATCGGCACAACGTCCGCCAGAAGCGTGACCGGCGCGAGATCGGCATCCATACCGTCCGCGGCGGAACGATCGTGGGCGAGCATGACGTGCTGTTCGCCGGGCGCGATGAAGTGATCGAAATTCGCCATAGCGCGCAATCGCGCGAGGTGTTTGCCGCCGGCGCCGTGAAGGCGGGCGCATTCCTCGCAGGCTGCGCGAATCCCGGAATGTATAATATGGACGATCTGGTCGCTAAATTTGTCGGCTAAAATACATAAGCCCCGCAAAATCCTGCGGGGCTGTTTTATGGGAAAATCACTGCCGTCACGGCGAAAATAAGCAACGAGCGGCGCTTTCCTCCGACTGATACATAAAAAACCGGTCCTCCACTGAGGACCGGTTTTGCATTTTCGTTAGAATGAGCGGTCGCTTACTCCGCGTCCGTCTCCTCCGGCAGAATGGTCTCGCCATCGCCGACAGAAGCTACGATCTCATCCTCGCCCTCGCGCACCTCGCGCTCAGACGAATCCTCGCCATCGATCAGCGCACGCATAGAGAGCGAGATCTTCTTGTTCTCCATGTCGATCCCGGTGATCTTGACCTGAACCTCCTGCCCCTCAGACAGCACATCGCGCGGGCTGGCAATACGGGTATTCGTGATCTGGGAAATATGGATCAGACCATCTACGCCCGGGATGATCTCTGCAAATGCGCCAAACGGCATCAGCTTTACGATCTTTGCCGGAACCACATCGTCTACATGATAATTCGTGGTAAACTTGACCCACGGATTGTCCTCCGCCTTCTTGTAGCCGAGGGAGATCTTCTTCTTTTCCGGATCGAGCGCCAGAACATATACATCGACCACATCGCCGACCTTGAACATCTCAGACGGATGGCCGATCCGCGTCCATGACATCTCAGACACGTGAACCATGCCGTCCACGCCGCCGATATCCACAAACGCGCCATACGACGTCAGCGACTTCACAACGCCCTTGTAAGCCTTGCCGACCTCGATCTCGCTCCAAACCTTTTCCGCAGCAGCGCGGCGCTCCTCGCGAAGCACGCTCGCGATCGAGCCGACCACGCGCTTGCGCGGACGATTGACCTCGGTGATGCGAAGGCGAACCTTCTTCTTAATCAGCTGCGACATCTCCTCGCCGCGCGGAAGCCCGGTCTGCGAAGCGGGAACGAACACGCGCGCACCCTTAACGGAAACGATGATGCCGCCCTTGTTCTCGTCTACTACGGTGCCCTCAACGATCGCCTCGTCCTGGCGAGCCGTCTCGATATCCTCCCAGCTCTTCAGCGCGTCCAGACGGCGCTTAGAGAGCGTGACAACGCCTTCCACATCGTTTACGCGAACGACATAAACCTCAACCTCGTCGCCGATTTTAAAGACGTCCTCCGCCTTGACCGACGGATCATCGCTGATCTCAGAAACAGGAATAAAGCCGGC
>CAKUEM010000073.1 GCA_934646115.1 uncultured Oscillospiraceae bacterium | reverse complement strand
GCACCAACCATTGCCCGCATTGTTTCCAGCCGGAAACATGGGATTTTTGCTATGGTACGCCGTTTACTGAAGAAACGGAGCGGCAGATCCTCGCATGGCTTGCGCCCGAGCACATCAATGGATTAACGCTTTTGGGCGGCGAGCCGTTTGAACCGGAAAACCAGCGGGCGCTATTGCCGCTTGTGCGCCGCGTGCGCGCACAGTATCCGGAAAAAACGATCTGGGCATTTTCCGGCTTCACGCTGGAGGAGCTGCAAACGCCGGGCAGCCACCCGCATTGCGAGGCGACAGAGCCGCTGCTCGCGCTGATTGACGTTTTGGTCGACGGCAGATTTGAGGAAGAAAAAAAAGATCTGTCGCTGCGGTTTCGCGGGTCGTCAAATCAGCGGCTGATCGATATGGCGAAAACGCGCGCCGAGGGGAAGATCGTGTTGTGGGACGCGGAGAAATAGCAAATCAAAAAAACAGGCAGGTGCTCGTGAAAAAACGAGCGCCTGCCGTTTGTTTTGCAGCAAAAACACCTGCCGCGCGCTTGCGTCTGCGGCAGATGGTCTTTTATTTTTTTCGGCTTTTCCAAACGCCGAGCTTGCGCACCAGCGCACGGTAAGACGACTGTGCGTCTTCAATCAGCTTCGCCATGCGCGGCATGAACAGCATATCCATCTTGCCGACAAAATCGACCTGCTCGCCGCCAAAGCCCTGCTTAAAGCGAATCAACCCTTCTAAAAATGTTTTTTCCATGTCGCCGGTCACGCCGCGGAAATCATAAATGCGGCAGCCCTTTTCGATCGCCCACTGGATCATCGCCCATTGCATCATATAATTCGGCATGCGGTTGCGCTCGCGGTTGCTGCTCGCTCCGTAGAGATACCACAGCTTGTCGCCGTAATAAATTGCGATCGCGCCGGCGATGGCTTGCCCATCATATTCGATCAGATACAAGCGCAGATTTTTCGGCGCCAAAATATCATACATCTCTTCAAAATAGCGCAGGCTGCGCGCCATAAACCCGTCGCGCACCGCGGTTTCCACCATGATTTCGCGGAATGCGGGCAGATCATCGCGTCCGCCGATCCGGCAGGTCACGCCCTTGCGCTCAGACAGGCGCACATTATAGCGCGTTTTAGAATGAAACGCCGCAAAGACTTCCTCCTTGGTCTTGCCCTCCAGATCGAGGCGAAACACATAGCGCGCCTGCAAATATTCCGGGCGGTTTTTCGTATTGTTGATCACAAAGCCGGCGTGCTTCAAATCTGCCAGATAGCCTTTGTCCGCCTCGGTAATATCCGGATCGATCGACAATTCATACGAATGGTACTGCGCGGCAATTTTTTTCGCCTCTGCGCATAATTCCGCAAGCGTTTCGCGGTCGCCATCGTCCACGACCGGACCGCGCGGGCAATACATATGCGTATATTTCGTGTGCGGAACGCGGCTGAGAAACAGCAGCATGCTGCCGCGGATCGCGCCGTTTTCATCCAGCGATAAAAACGCGATCTGCTTCCAGGGCTTTTTAAACTGCGCCCATTTCAGCGATTTTACAAAATGCCCCTTCGGGTGCGCGCTGACAAACTGCTCATATCGCTCGCACCATGCGTCTGTCACATACTGAATCATATTTTATCTGCCTTTCCCTAACAATTTTGAAAGCTTGTGCTTCGCCCCGCGCGAGGTATTGACCAGAAGCCGCGTCGCCGGATGATACACCAGATCGAGCCGCCCGGCAAAGCGCACCAGCTCGCCGCCAAAACGCTTTTTAAACCGCAAAAGCCCCTCAAGCGGCTTCGTTTTGTCCTGCTCGCCCGCGATGCCGCGCATGTCATACATCGTGCAGCCGTGGGCGATCGACCAGCGCATCATTTCCCACTGCATTAAAAAGTTCGGAAGCTTATCCTTATGCGCCTCGCCGCTTCCGCCATAGAGATGCCAGGTTTTTTCGCCATAGCGGATCAACACCGAGCCTGCGATCATCTCGCCCTCATATTCCACGATAAACAGCTTACACAGCTCGTCGCCCAACGCATCGTACATCTCGTTAAAATAAGAAACGCTGCGCGCGGTAAATCCGTCGCGCTGCGCGGTCTCCGCTAAGAGCTTCTGAAAGCCCGGAATATCCGCCCGCGTGCCCAGCCGGCAGGTCGCGCCGCCCTTCAGCGCCGCGCGCACGCTATAGCGCGCCTTGGAATGAAACATGGCGAGCAGCTCGTCATCGCTTTTCCCCGCGATATCAATGCGAAAAACCGCAAGCGGCTGCAAAATCCCGTGATCGTCGCGCCCGCCGCCGGGGCGAAAGCCGCAGGAAAGCAGGTTTTTGCAAAAATCCGAATCCTCCGTCACGTCCGGGTCGATCGTCAGCATATAGGCGCGGTGCTCGCTCGCCACGCGGCAAGCCTCCGCCAAAAGCGCTTCCATCACGCCTTTGCGATCCGCATCACAGACCGGACCGCGCGGGCTATAAAGCAAGCTTACCCCAAACGCAGGCTCTTTGTGTATAAAAAGCAGCATCGCCCCGCACGGCGCGCCCGCCTCGTCCTGCGCAAGCAGCGCGACCGACGGCAGCGCGTGTTTGAACCGCGCCCAAGACAAAGATTGAAGAAAATGACCCTTGGGATGCTGCGAAACGTATTGCTCATAAAGCGCAAAATCCTCTTGCGTTACCCGTTTTACCATAATAGCTGAAACCCTCGTTTTCTTCGCGCGGGGCATGCCCGGCGTGATACTGGAACAAAAATATTTTACCATTTTACCCCGTAATATGCAAGGGGAAGCGGCGCGCAAAATCCAGGCGGCGAAAAACCGAGAGGAATAACGCCTGTTTCCCTCTTGACAAGGTTTGGGAAAAAAGCTATACTGAAGCTGTAATATTCGTGAAAAAACGAATTTCATCTAAGAAAAGGGGGATTTTTGTGGAAAACAACGGAAAAGGATTATCCATCGCAGGACTCGTACTGGGTATCATTGCCACGGTTTTAGCATGGTTCTATCTGATCAACATCGCCGGTGTAGTTTGCGGTATTATCGGTATCGTGTTGGCGGTGAAGGGCAAGAAGGCTGCTGCAGAGGCAGATGAAGAAACGGGCATAGGCACTGCTGGTTTGGTATTATCCATTATCGGTCTTGTGCTTTCGATCATCGGCTTCTTCAGCTGCACGCTGTGCACCATTTTCGTTGGCGGCGCGGCTGCAGAGATTGCAAATTCTTTGCAGTAATGTTTTAAACGGAAAAAACGGCCACTCTGTAATTTTGCGGAGTGGCTGCTTTTTTGAAAGGAGAACTATGTATCCAACGTTTCAATTTTTTGGGCGAACGATCGGCATGTATGGCGTATGCGCCGCGCTCGGGCTTCTGGCGAGCGGATTTGTTGCGACGCGACTTGGGAAAAAGCGCGGGCTTGAGTTTGAAGATATTATACTGATCATGCTTGTTGCCGGGCTTGGCTTGCTGATCGGCGCGCATCTTTTGTATGGCGTTACGCGGATGGAACAGATTGCGGCGATCGTTAAAAACTGGGATCAATATGGGGCGAAGAATGCGCTGGTGCGGCTTGCAACGCAGTTTGGCGGAATGGTATACTATGGCGGCTTGATCGGCGCCGCGATCGCGTGTTTTCTCTACAGCCGGAAGGCGAAGGGGCTGGAAACGCAAAGCGTGATGGATATTTTTGCGGTGTCTATTCCGGTTTTTCATGTATTTGGGCGGATCGGGTGCTTTTTGGGCGGGTGCTGCTATGGAATAGAATCCGCCTGCGGGTTTGTTACCTATCATAACCAGATCAACCCCAGCATCAACGGTGTGGTGCGCTTTCCCGTGCAGTTGATCGAGGCGGGCTGCAATCTTACTATTTTTCTGCTTTTGCTTGCCCTGTTTTACAAGCAGAAATGCGCCGGACGGTTGTTTTATGTATATATTACAGTGTATTCTGTGATTCGCTTCGTGCTGGAATTTTTCAGAGGCGATGAAATTCGCGGATTTTGGATGGGGCTTTCTACCTCCCAGTGGGTCAGTATCGCGCTGTTCCTGCTCGGAGCAGCGACGCTCAGCCGAAATTTTTTCAAAAACCGTGTTGATATGCATAATAAAGGCGAATAATCGGCGGGATAATGCCGGAAAAAGTCAAAATATGTGATCAAAAGCGCCTTGCAAAGCGAAAGAGGATGTGATATAATACAAAAAAAAGAGCAGCGGGAAAAGGAAGATCACCAGAGGCCCGGAGGGGGCGGAGGCATCACGAAGAGGAGGCGGCGGTTGTGTTTGGAAAACGTCTGCGCGAAGTGCGGCAGGCCCATGGGCTGACGCTGGAAGAGCTAGCGGACAAATACAACGCGATGTTTGATGGAGGTCTGAATAAAGGGACGCTGTCGAAATATGAAAATGGAAAACAGGAACCAATGGTTGGCACGGTGTACAACTTATCGATCATATTGCACGTTTCGTCGGACTATTTGCTGGGCGCGTCGGACTCGCAGGTATCGGCGCCGGCGGAGCGAGAGGGGCGGCCGTATTTGATCATGAGCAACCGAAACGGGCAGCCGGTGAAGGTAGTATTGACTGATGAAGAACGTGAGCTTGCTCAAAAGGCATTGGAATTAATTATACCGGATGCAGTGAAGGATTGCCCATTTTAAGGTGCGCTATGCAGAATATCAAAACGCGCGGGACATTGCGTGGCGCGTTTTGATAGAGCAAAAGATCATGCATTTGCCGGTCAATGTAAGTAGCCTGTGCTTGCGGTATGAATCATATCCATTGACGTATGACCGTGCTGAGCAGATACTGAAGCGGTATGGACTAGCCCGAAACTGCAAAGGGAATGATGGCTTTGCGCTCCGGATGAAGGAGCGCATTTTTATTTTTTATAACAACAGGTGCCCGGCGGGTCGGATACGATTCACGCTGGCGCACGAGCTGGGGCATGTACTGCTGGGGCATGTGCAGGAACGCTTTCCGGCGGCGCGCGACGAGGCGGCGGAGCAGCAGGCGAATATTTTTGCGTCGCGGCTGCTGGCGCCGGCGTGTGTGCTGCGGGCGCTGGAAGTGGAGACACCGGAGGCGTTGATGACGTTATGCGGGCTGAGCCGGAAGGCGGCGGAGGTGCGGCTTGAGCGGATGCGCATACTGCGCGCGCGGGAGGCGTGCGGGGTGCGATACCGGCAGCATGAGCTGGAGCGGCAGGTGCTGCGGCAGTTTACGCCGTTTATCCAATGGGCGCGGGAGCGTGAGCCGCACCAGAGCTTTGCGCAGTTTCAAATTGTGCGGGAAGGGTGCGTGGTGGGGACGACGCTGGGCATGGTGAGCAGCGTGTATACGGATATTGTTGCGCTGCCGCCGGATGTGGAGCTTGCGCCGGGCGATCACCTCCGCCCGATGATCTAGACAGATTGCGTGTCAGAAAATGACAGCGTTTGGGCGAAAATGCGCTCGATGCTATTCCGCTGCAAGAAAGCGCTTTGGGGCGCTGCCTTGATTGAAGAGTAAAGGCACTGCATTGCGGTGCTTTTATTTTCGTATGGGCGGGGCAGCTGCGCCCGGATTTTCATGAAAAAGCCGAAGCAGGCGATACAGCGCACTCTTTGCCATGGAGAGCGCGAGCCGACAGGTTTTTGCAAATAGTAAAATGAGCAAAATGAAAAGACACACTCTGTCAATGACGACAAAGGGTGTCTTTTGGTTTGGACGAAAACCGAACCCCATACAATATAGAGCTCAGATGCGCGTTCAATGTCACGGTATATTAGTATGCATGCTATCCGAACTCCGGGGACCGCGCAGTAGGGCGGCGCGGGTGCGGCGTTGCCGCCTGTGAACAATAAAATCCCGATAGAGCGAAACCCAAAAATAAAAGCACCGCAAAGCGGTGCTTTTATTTTTGGTGATCCACCGGAGACTCGAACTCCGGACACCCTGCTTAAAAGGCAGGTGCTCTACCGCCTGAGCTAGTGGATCAAATGGCTGGGATGGCAGGACTCGAACCTACGAATGCCAGAGTCAAAGTCTGGTGCCTTACCGACTTGGCTACATCCCAAAATAAAGTGGGAACACTCCGGGCAAGCAATGTTCGTCCCGTTTGAAAAGGGGAAAATGGGGTGGATAACCGGATTCGAACCGGCGACCCCTAGAGCCACAATCTAGTACTCTAACCAACTGAGCTATATCCACCATATATTTCCCTTGCGCTGGCAAATGGCACGCCTGAAGAGATTCGAACTCCCGACCCACTGCTTAGAAGGCAGTTGCTCTATCCACCTGAGCTACAGGCGCATATAAGAAATCGCCCCGCGAGGATAGCGCTGCGGTTTTGGCGTGGAGCGGGTGATGGGAATCGAACCCACGTAGCCAGCTTGGAAGGCTGGAATTCTACCATTGAACTACACCCGCAGATCAATCGATGGGATTGTGTCAAGAAAGCTTGCCGCAATCGAAATCACGGCAAGCCCCTACGTTACAATGGTGGACGGTAAGGAACTCGAATCCCTGACCCCCTGCACGTCAAGCAGGTGCTCTACCAGCTGAGCTAACCGTCCAAGCCGACAACGACATTTATTTTATCGTATTTCTGCCGTATTGTCAACAGGTTTCCCGGATTTTTTTTGATTTTTTTGTAGTGTTACAATAGAAGTGAGACCGAAGGAATAGAAAAAAGCGATTGAGTTCGTTAAAATCAAGTCACCACAACAATCCGT
>CAKUEM010000072.1 GCA_934646115.1 uncultured Oscillospiraceae bacterium | reverse complement strand
TCGTTTCCGATGCCGTCGGTGATGCCCTTCTCCTGCGCCCACTTGACCGCCTCATAGTAATAGGCGTTGGTGGACACATCGCGGAATGGGCTGGTTTCGGCTTCCTTGACAAAGGTCGCTTTGACATCAACATCGCCATCAGGCATGATGAAGGTGTACTCACCGTTGCCCTTGTCGACGAGCGTGAGCTCGTTGCCGTTCTTGAGAGTCACGGTGAGGTTATCGAGGACATAGCCAGCATCAGGCTTGACGGTAACGGTCACGCTGTCGCCCTTGTCCGCGTTCTTCGGGCTGACGGTCACGATGCCGTTCCCACTTTTACCGGGTGTGGAAACGCTATAGCTCAGGTCGCCGGAGAAGCGGGAGGAACCGGACGAACCGGATGAACCGGGGGTGGATTTTATAACGCCATAGGTGCCGTCGCCGTTATCCTTTGGCACATAGCCGCTTGCGCAGTACTCCGCGGGGACCTCATTGGAGAACATACCGCCGGAGATGTTGACGAAATTGACAGCATCGGTCCAATCGGCAACCGCATCGCCGGTGTAGTCATACGCTTTGACGGCCTTTGCACCGTCACCGATCGCTGTGAACGCACCGTCGGTAATCTCAGCCGTGGGTATGCCGCCGGGGTAGTTGCGGTTGATAATGGAGATCGCAGCGCCGTCTTTGATGGCGTTCTGGCTTCCGGTGGCATCCCAGTTTTTGCCCGTGGAGGTAATGCTGCCGCCGTTCACGACCAAGTGACCGGCGCACATCTCAACGCCGGTGTGACCGCTGATCTCACCGCCGTTAATGGTGACCGTACCCAGCGTGGGGTGATAGATGGCGATGCCGTTGGGCACACGAATCGTTGCACCGTTATTGACGATGATGTTGCAGGTATCCGGGTTGCCGTCAGCATTTGCGCTGCCGTTGCTGGTGAGACCATATTCACCGGCCGTGGTCACCGTGCCGTTGAGTATCACAGTGGGCGCGCTGTCCTGCATCATGATGCAGATGCCGTCGCCGCCGTCAATGGTAACGCTGTTCTCAATGGTAAGGGTCTTGCCGCCGTATGCACAGATTGCACCCTTACCGGCTGTGCCGTTGTACTTGATCGTACCATTCTTGATGGTCATACTCACGCCAGCATACAGCACATAGTAGCTGCTGGTCGTGCTGCCGTTCAGTGTGTGACCGCCGAGGTCGAGGACAAAGTCGTCGGCAGCTTGCGAAAGCGTCCAGCTGCCCACCGTCACATCCTTCAGCAACTTCACCTGCACAGTGTCGCTGTTGACATCAATGGTTTCGCTCGACAGTTTTGTGCTTCCGTCCGTATAGGTGATCTCAAAGAGCGCTTCGCCTGCATAATAGCTGTTTGCGTTCTTCGAAAGGATTTTTCCTTCCGGAACACTCAACGCATTGCCTGTCAGCTCGCCGTCACTCGGAATCATCACATAGCCATGACTGGTTCCGGGCGCACCGCAAACCAAGATCGTGCCGTTGTTTACAACCTGAGCGTTTGCGCGTATATTGAGTCGTTTTGCGTCTGCCGCGACTGTCAGGGTCTTCCCTTGGGCAATCGTCAGCGTTGCGCCGGCATCAACTTCAAAGTACACGCCAGTCGGAATCGTGAAGTCTTCATCCAACGTGTAGTTGGAGTTGAAGAGAATCATCTTGTTCTCGCCGAGGTTTTCAACAGCCTCCTTAATCGTAGCGTAGCTATCGACCTTCGTGCCGCCGTAGCTAGTCCAAACCTCAACAGGCTTGTGCTCGGTCACGCTGAAAGTGCCATCGCTGTTCGCGATCGGTACAAAGCCTTCGGCGCAGTACTCTGGCATAACAGCTTTGTTAAACGTACCGCTGGAGATGTTGATCGTGTCATCAGTAAAACCGGCGTAATCGTTCTTCACAGATTCCAGAGCGCCAAGCCCCACAACGCCGGTATAGCTGCCCTTAGCACCCTTGATGGTAATGATCCCCTCGGGCTTAGGAATGTCAGCATTGACCGCGTTGTCTGTAGAGACGACCGCGAAGCCAACGCCTGCAGGACCATTATTGTTCTGTTGATAGCTCGCTGTCTCCTTGGTCGCGGTGACTTTGCAGTTATCCAGCGTCAGGTCGGTATACTTGACTTCCACGCCGTTGACGCCGGAAATCGTGCAGTTTGTGAAGCTCGCCTGCTGATAGCCCTTTGCGCCGTTTTGGTTATCTTCAGCTGCCTGCGCATTGACAGAACCGGAGATATACACGCCGCAGCGGTCCTTGCTGGTGATCGTGGTGTTTTTGACCGTCAGCTTAAGACCATAATTGGTACCGTTATGATACAGCGCATTGCCTGCGCCGAGAATCTTGCTGTTTTCAATGGTGATCGTCGCATTGTTGGCAAAGTTTGCCACCGCGTATGCACCGTCGATGGTGGTAGAGCTTGTGATTTTGTACGTCGCGTTATTGGCACAGAAGGCCACACAGGCATGACCGCCGGTCAGCTTCTGCGTCACATTAAGTTTACTCAGCGACAAATCCGCATAACCACCAATGGCGCGCGCCTGATCGACTGCAACAGTGCCGTTTCTAATGGTAAGCGGCACTTCGTTTACCAGCGCATAGCGGCCTTGACCGGAAGCGCTTCCCATATTATAAGTACTGGTCAGGGTCTTGCCGTTCAGATCAAGCTTCTTTGCCTTGATGATAAGCTGTTCGCTGACTGTCACATCTTTGAGCAGGGTGATGGTGCTGCTCGCCGTTGAGGCGTTGAGCGCGTCCTTCAGCGTAGCATAACCGGTGCTGTTAATCCTCGCAGCATACGGACCAGCCGCGCCGTATGTCCCATCCGCGTTCGCTTTCAGCATGTAACCGTCCGCGAAAAAGCCATCGGAAACACTCTTATTGAACGTGCCCCCGGAGACCTCGAAGTTATCAGAGGTCGCCTTGCCGAGGCCATGGAAAATTTTCTGACTTGACATTTTGTTGGTGAACGTACCGCCGGTGACCGTGACGCTGGAAGGGTAGCCTTCCACAACGCCGGCCAGAATAACCTGCGGGTTACGCCATTTTCCGCTTGTTACGCTTTGGATGAATTCGCCGTCGGCGATGGTGGTCGTACCATAGGTGAGAATAACGCCCGTGTAACCACTCGCCGAATAGTCCAACGTGAACTTGCCGCCGTTGATAATGAGCGACGAGCCTTCCTCGCTCTTGACAACGTTCAGACCGCCGGAGTAGTCGCCATTGTTGATGGTCAGCGTGCCCCAGTTGTCGATCATCGACGAGCCGGTATTGCCGGCTGTAGCGGTGATGTTCTCAAGCGTCAGGCTGGCGCTGCTGTTCTTTGCCACTTCAATGTTGTAGTAGCTGGCACCGCCCTTCACGCTACCGTTCTGAACCTTGACCGTGCCGCCGGTCACAGAAATGGTTGCTTTGCCCGTGCCGGTGTTTGTCAGCGTTTTGCCATCGAGGTCGAGCGTGATGTTCTTGTCGATGATCACATCCTCGGTGATGTTTTTGAGCAACGTAACGGTGTCGTTGTCCTGCGCTTTCGCAATAGCCGCCGCAAGGGTAGCGTATTCAACGCTGTTCACCTTGGCTACATTGGTTGTTTCAGACGAGGCTCCTTCGCCCTCGCCTCCCTCTGCATACGCCATTGGGATCATACTCATGAGTATGGTCAGGGTCAGCAGCAGAGACAGGAACTTGCTTGACTTTCGTTTCATGCTCTCCCTCCTGTAAACTGTATATTTTTCTGCGGGTTTCCATAGTTGGTACATGCTACCGCAATATTTATTATATCATTATGTCAGGAATATTCAACCCCGGACTGGTCGAATATAATAAAAATTTTTGTTATCTCTTATGAATCGCCTTGGGTCACATGCGGTAAAAAGCGTTATGATCGATACGATTATCAAGGACTATTCCTTCGGCCGCAGTACACTGAACTTGGGAATATTTCGGCGGATACGCGGAATGACCTGTACAATATCCGCATTCTGCCAGGTTGAAGATGTTTTGCCGCATACACTGGACGAAGCATTAAAAAGACGCTTTCAAAGCATGGTCTTCTCATGCCGAAAGCATCTTTTATTTTAGATACAAGGGGGAGGCGGCACAAAAAAGCAGAATTTTATCTGCCCAGCTAAAGTACGATAGCATTTTCATGCTTGTCAACGTTTGCGTTTATTGCAGAAAAACGTAGCTCTGCGGGCGCAAAGCTACGATATCAACACGAAAAAACGACCGCCGGTTTCCTGCGGGCAGATTGCAACCGGATGACTGCTTGCGGAGCCCCTATAGCTTTGCGCCGCCGCCTCGCGCTGGGTTTGCCGGGCTTAGAATAGAATACATACCAACAAGCATCTTTTAAGCAAAAATTTCAAGTAAAATAACCCCGTTTTTCGAAGCTGCTTTCGTCAAAGCTTACGCTTTGCGGCGCTTTTTGAAAAGCCAGCGCTGCGAGCATGGCGCAGCGCTGGCTTGATCTTTGCATATGCGCGCTATGCCATAGTTCCCGGCAGCGCGAATGTGGCATCATCAGGCGTTTGGGTGTTCAGTTCCAGCGTTTGCACGGAATAGATCACCGTTTGATCCTTCAGAGTTTGCCCAAGGCGCAGAAGACCGCTTGAAACAGAGACCCAATACCGCTCGGTATACGCAAGGTCTTTTTTCGCAACCTCGACATAGATGCAGGTCTCGTCGTTGAGCGAAACAAGCTTTGCGTCTAAAATATCCGCCGCGTCCAGCGCGAGGATATCTTCATATACCATCATCATCTGAATCTCGTCCGCGGTGAATTTACCGGCGGGCAGGCGGGTATAACGCGTGCTGCCCGGGCGCCAGAAATACGCGTATCCGCCGGAATACAGCACATGCAGGGAGACGGTGCTGTCCGTCTGAAACAGATCCACGCGTGACACGTCCCCGCGCACCCATTTGCGGCGCAGATAAGTGCTGCTGCGCCCGTCATAATACAGCTCGCTTTTTGTTTCAATATAATAATTCGCCGGGCGGGACAGCGCCGCGATCACGTCCTGCACATTTTGCGGCGTGATCTCAACGCGCAAATATTCGCGGTTTTCCGTGTCGGTCACGCTGCCCAGCGAATCGTCCGGCAGCGAGGGAATAGTCGCCTGCTTGTGCGCCGAGCTGCTCCAAAACAGAATCAGCACAAAGAGAAGCACGGTGCAGAAGGCGAGTATGGCGACAAGGGGGAAGGAAAGCGGCTTTCGCACGGGGCTGCACCTCCTTTGCGAGCGTTTCAAAGCGTGTTACGCGCCAAAATCCTCCGGACGCGCGCAGCTTTTGCGGAATTTCCAGATAATCGCCTGCACGATGCGGCGGCTGGCGTTTCCGTCGCCATATGGGTTGACCGCATGCGCCATTTGGTCATAGGCGGCGGGGTCGTTTAAAAGCTCGTTTGTCATCGCAACGATATCGTCATACCGCACGCCGGCGATCTTCACTGTTCCGGCATCCACAGCCTCCGGACGCTCGGTCTCGCAGCGGAGGACAAGCACCGGCTTCCCAAGCGAGGGCGCTTCCTCCTGAAGTCCGCCGGAATCCGTTAAAATCAAATAGCTTTTTGCCATCAGGTTATGCATATCGTCCACATCGATCGGGTCGATCAAATGCACGCGCGGCACGTCTTTGAGGATCGGGAACACCGTGTCGCGCACAGCCGGGCTGAGGTGGACCGGGTAAATCACCTGGCAATCCGGATGCGCAGCGACCAGGTCGCGCACGGCATGCATGATATTCTCCAGCGGCTCGCCGTAATTTTCGCGGCGGTGCGCGGTGAGCAAAATGGTGCGGTATGAGGAAAAATCGATCGCGCGCAGCGCATCGCTATGGAACGTATAATTCGGCTGCACGGTCGTTTTCAGCGCGTCGATCACGGTGTTGCCCGTGATAAAAATTTCCTCGTTGATGTTTTCGCAGCGCAGGTTGTTCGCGTTATTCACGGTCGGGCAAAAATGCAGGTCGGCAATGCAGCCGGTGAGCTTGCGGTTGATCTCCTCCGGAAACGGCGAAAACTTGTCAAACGAGCGCAGCCCCGCCTCAACATGCCCGACGCGCACGCCGTGATAGAAGGCGCAGAGCGCGCTTGCGAAAGTCGTTGACGTGTCGCCATGCACCAGAACGATATCCGGCTTCGCTTCGTTTAACACCTCGTCCAACCCGGTTAAAATTTTTGTGGTAATACTGGCGAGCGTTTGCCGCGGCGCCATAATATTTAAATCATAATCGGGCTGAATGTGAAAAATATCAAGAACAGAGTCAAGCATTTCGCGGTGCTGCGCAGTTACGCAGCAGACAGGCTCGATCTCCGGATGCTTTTGAAGCTCCAGCACGAGCGGAGCCATTTTAATTGCCTCCGGACGCGTTCCGAACACTGTCATAACCTTAATTTTCTGCAAAATAAACACCACCATTTGTAGGATGCTTTTATCTTATCCCATTTTGCATCGATTTGCAAGTAAAAACCGCAGGCTCGTGCTGCTTACGGCAAAATAAACAAAAATGTGCAATTTTTAAAATTTCTCTTTACATGCATGCGAAGAATCTGTAAAATAAAAACATGCGTGAAAATGAAGAAATAGCCGGAGGTAAAAGATGGAGTATTTACCCAATATTCTCATGGCGCTGGGCGCGATGGGGCTGTTCCTTTACGGAATGAAAATGATGAGCGACGGTTTGGAACGCGTGGCGGGCGACCGGCTGAAAAGCCTGCTCGATTATCTCACGCGCAACCGCGTGATCGGAATGCTTGTCGGCGCGCTGTTCACTGCGGTCGTGCAGAGCTCGGCGGCGACGACGGTTATGGTCGTCGGCTTCGTAAACTCCGGGCTTATGACGCTGCGGCAGGCGACGGGCGTTATCATCGGCGCGAACGTCGGCACGACGGTCACGGCCTGGATACTCAGCCTCACCGGCATCCAGGGCACGAGCGTCCTGCT
>CAKUEM010000071.1 GCA_934646115.1 uncultured Oscillospiraceae bacterium | reverse complement strand
TTCAGCCGTCGATGTCCAGTCCCGGATGCCCTTATGACAATGCTGCGATGGAAAATTTTTTCGGGACGCTGAAAACGGAGTGCCTGTACCGGAGAAGGTTTTCGTGCCGGACCGAAGTCGAACAGGCGGTGGAGTCTGTGCAATTCTACAATTATGAGCGGATTAACCCGAAAACCGGCCTCGCTCCCTTTGAAATCCGGAGCAAGGCCGTGTAATTCGCCGCTATTCTGCGACTGGGCGCTTTTTTCTTTGTCTGTTAAACGGGGATCGGTCCAGTTCCAGGCACTGTGTCTTTTTTAATTTGCAAGCCAAGCAAGGCTGAATTCATCGCAAATGCTCGACATGCTGTAAACCAGAACGATTTCATCCACGCCCATATCCGCCGCATATTGCGCCGGGCTTTGCCGATTATAGCGCATATCCGCAACATACACCGTTTCATAATCGCTCGCGAGATACGGAAGCAGCACGTTGCAAAACGAATCCTTCAAAACCAGCGCACGCCCGCGCCCGGTCGCCGAAGAAATCGCCATCAGCGGCTGATTCCCGCCCTGATAAATTCGATATTGATCTTCTCCGTTTAAATAAGAAAAATCAAACATTAGCCCATCCCGCTCTGTTTTCCCGTCATTGATCACAACAGAAAATTGCTCGTTTGTGATCCCCTTCGGGATCGTAAGCGTATCCTCCGGAAGCCACGGCAGGCGAACCCCCGCTTTAAACAGCATAGAACCGCGGAAATTTCGGCTCACCGTTTCAAATTCCGGCATCGGTCGTTCCGTTTTTCCCAACGCGCGCCGCCATGCATTATAGCCATACAGCGCGCCGCGCGGCGTCCAGTGATGGTCGGTGCGGAAATAGATCTCCTCCTCGCGATGCGGCATCAAAGCGCTCTTCGTCCAAACCACCGTAACGCGATCGCCCAGCTCGCGCGCAATACGCGCAGCCAACGCATCCTGATCCTCCGTCTGCGCAAAAGACGGCAGCAAATCAGAATAGATCCCAACCTCCTCCGGCGCGATCAAAAGCGAAACCGGAAGCGGGCTTTTTTCCGCAAGCCGACGAATTGCCGCCAGATTATCCGTAAATCGCTTTTCATCCTCCAGCTTAAAATTTCCCATATAGCGCCCGCCCGCGAGATACACGTCGTGGATCAGCCGCTGCCCCGCCAGATACTGCGACATCCCCTTCGCCTGCACCCATGCGTCGCGCCCAAAAAACTGGTCGTTTGCATAGCTGTCAAATTCTTTCATGAATACCCCATCGAGCGTGCGCGCAACGCTCCAGCTTGGAAATGCCTGCAGCTCGCGCTTTTCGCTTTCAGAATAGCCCCGATCCGGCAGCGCGAGATTCACAACTGCCGCACAGGAAAGAAACGCAAGGAAGAGGCCCGCCGTGATCCGATAAGAAACTTTCATACGACCGCCTCCTTAAAACCGGAAATATAAGAACGGATTATAGCCGCTCTCCACCAAATACGCCGTGCATAAGAGCAGCGCCGCCACAGCAAGAGCCGGCATCAGCATCCGCACAGCCGGCCGCAGCCGCGGCGCCTCCAGCAGCCGCTTGGGAAGCGGCGTCGCGCCAAGGATCAATATAACAAGCATCGGCAGATAGCTGAGCAGTGAGAACAGCGACTGGTCATTCACAAGCGGTACGCCAACGCCAAACATCATACCAAGATACTGCGCGCCGCGCGCCAATTCGTCAAACGCAAACAATACCCAGCCCAACACAACGAGCAGCATCGTATAAATATGCTGCACCACGCGCGGACACCGCGTAAGAAATTTCAAAAGGAACAGCTTTTCCAGCAGCAGAATCACGCCGTAATACAAGCCCCAGGCAAGGAAATTCCAGCTTGCGCCATGCCACAGCCCGGTCAGCAGCCAGACGATGAGGATATTGCGCAACTGAATGCCAAGCCCACGTCGGTTTCCGCCCAGCGGGATATACACGTATTCGCGAAACCAGCCGGAAAGCGTCATATGCCAGCGCCGCCAAAACTCTGTGATCGAGCGAGAAATATACGGATAATTGAAGTTTTCGGGAAAACGAAAGCCGAACATTTTCCCCAGCCCGATTGCCATATCGGAATATCCGGAAAAATCGAAATAAATCTGGAAGGTGTATGCAATAATCCCAAGCCACGCGCCAAGCGCGCTCATCTGTCCGATCGGCGTCTCGCGCAGCGTGTCCCACAAAAGCCCGATATTATTGGCAAGCAGCACCTTTTTCGCAAGCCCGGCGATAAAGCGCGAAACACCCTCAGCAAATAGATCCACGCTTCCGCGCCCTGTATCATCCAGCTCCTGCGCGATATCGGTATATTTCACGATCGGCCCCGCAATCAGCTGCGGGAACAACGTAACAAACGTGGCAAAATTGATTAAATTACGCTGCGCCGCAACCTTTCCGCGGTATACATCGATGGTATACGACATGGTTTGAAACGTATAAAACGAAATACCGATCGGCAGCGCAACATCGAAAACCGGAAGCCCCTGCACACCAACCAAAGCCAGCACACTGCCCGCAAGGAAGTTATAATATTTAAAAAATCCCAGCACGCTCAAATTCCCGATCATCGAAATAAGCAAAAATCCCTTGCCCGTTCCGCCGCGCCGCCGTGCGCGCGCGATCATCAGCCCGCAGGTATAGTCAAGCGCCGTAGAAAACAACATAATAACAATATATCGCGGCTCGCCCCAAGCATAAAAAAGCAAGCTCGATACCGCAAGAATTGCATTACGCAAGCGTTTTGGGCTGATAAAATAGGCGATGAGAACAATCGGCAAAAAATAAAACAAAAAGGTAACACTGCTAAACACCATATCGAATAACCCTCATGAAAGCCTGCGGAAATGCCGAGCATCCCCGCAGGCTGCTTTTCCTCTTATACTATTGTGGTGGTCAAGCCCGAACCTATCTTTGATCTATCTGATATTATACCACACAAGCGCCGGGTAATCCACGCTTACTTTGCAAAATAATTGCGGATCACCGCCACGCCTTTTGCGACCTGTTCCTTCGCAAAGCGAAGCTGCTCTTCCTCGCTCGCCATATCGTCGCCCGCCGCGCCCAGCATCACAAGGAACACATAATCGCCTTCGCGCACGACCTGTCCCGCCTGCGCCTTGGGAATATTCGAAGGATACAGGCACGCGCCTGCAGACGTTAAGCTTTTTTGATAGCGCTCGAGCGCCGCTGCAATTTTTTCGCCCTTGCCGCTTGCCGCCTTGATGGCAACAAATGTGTCGATATTCGCGCTGATCATCGGCTGCTCGGCAATGCACTCTTCTACATCCGAAAGCGAAATCCCAAACAGCTCGGAAAGCGCTTCCTTCGGGATCGCGCTATCCGCATAATAATCTTCGCCATACGTGCGCTTCACAAGCTGATGCACCTCTGAAATCGAATAGCTCTTCTCCGGCTTCTGTGCCGGCGCTTGCGGCGCATTGGTCGATGGCTTGGTACTCGCGCTCGGTTTGCTATCGGCGGGCTTTGTTGCAGAATCCGGCTTTGCCGCCGGTTTTGTGGTCGTCGGCTTCGTTGTGGGGCGCGCAGGCTTAGCCGCAGCTTGATCCGTGCTCGATGTTTCCGGCTTTTTCGCCGTATCCTGCGTCTTGTTTTCCTCTGCCGGCTGTTTTTCCTCCGTCGGCTGCTTCTCCGCTGCATCATCCGGCTGCTTCTCCGCCTCGTCCTGCGTGATTTGCTCCTGCTGCTCAGACACTTTAGGCGGCTGCGTGCCTTGCTCGTTTGTTTCCTCCTTGTCTCCACATGCAGTCAAAGCAAGCGCGAGCGCTAAAATGGTTAAAATTACAAATAACTGGTGTTTCATACCTATTACCTCCCTGCCGTTTGTTTTTTAAGACGCGCATTTCTGCAATAATGTTCCCTCTTTTTTATATTTTTTTAAAAGCGTAGCAAAAAAGCTGCTTCTTCCCTTGACACAATACGGCAAAAAGAGATAAAATAATATCTATATTGATAGTTATTCTGGGAGGGCTATGAAGATGGCAACAAAGTATATTTTTGTAACAGGTGGTGTGGTATCCGGTCTCGGTAAGGGAATCACGGCGGCGTCGCTTGGTCGGCTCTTGAAATCCCGCGGGCTGCGCATCACCATTCAAAAATTCGACCCGTATTTAAATGTTGACCCGGGGACGATGAGCCCTTACCAGCATGGTGAGGTTTTCGTCACGGATGATGGGGCGGAGACCGATTTGGACCTCGGGCATTATGAGCGCTTTATCGACGAGAATTTAAGCGTAAATTCCAATATCACCACCGGCAAAATCTACTGGTCGGTCATCAACCGTGAGCGCCGCGGCGATTATCTCGGCGGCACGGTGCAGGTTATTCCGCACATCACAAACGAGATCAAAGAGCGCATTTATACCGTGGGGCGCAACGACAATACCGACGTTGTGATCACGGAGATCGGCGGTACGGTCGGCGATATCGAGTCTCTTCCCTTCCTGGAAGCGATCCGTCAGGTCTCGGTCGATGTGGGCAAGCAGAACGTGCTGTATGTCCATGTTTCGCTCGTCCCGTTTGTGCCCGGCTCTAATGAATTGAAATCAAAGCCGACGCAGCATTCGGTCAAAGAGCTGCTCTCGATCGGGATCCAGCCGGATATCGTGGTCTGCCGCGCCGAGATGGAGCTCAATAAAGAAATTCGCGATAAAATTGCTCTGTTCTGCAACATCGCGCCGGAATGCGTGATCCAGAATCTGACCGCGAGCACGCTGTATGAGGTTCCGATTTGGCTTGCAAACGAAGGGCTGGACACTGTTGCGCTTGAGCGGCTGGGTCTTTCTGCGGGTGAGCGCCAGTTAGACGAATGGAAAGCGATGCTCACGCGGCTTAAAGCAGCAAAACGCAGCGTAAAAATCGCTCTGGTCGGCAAATACGTTGCGCTGCGCGATGCGTATCTGAGCGTTGCGGAAGCGCTGCATCACGGCGGGATCGAAAACGATGCAAATGTTGAGATTTCATGGATCGATTCTGAAAATATTACGGCGGACAACGCGGCGGAATATCTTTCCGGCTGCGACGGAGTCTTGGTCCCGGGCGGCTTCGGCGACCGCGGCGTAGAGGGCAAGATTTATGCCACGCAGTACGCGCGTGAAAACAACATTCCGTTCCTCGGCATTTGCCTCGGCATGCAGATGGCGGTTGTGGAATACGCGCGCAATGTACTTGGCTATTCTGATGCACATTCCGCAGAATTTGCGAGTGATACAACGCATCCGGTTATCGATATCATGCCGGAGCAGCGCGATATTACCAATAAGGGCGGCACGATGCGTCTTGGCTTATATCCCTGCCGTCTTGATCCAACCTCGAAATCCTATGCCGCATATGGCACAGAGATCATCTATGAGCGGCATCGCCATCGTTATGAATTTTCTAACAGCTTCCGTGAAGCATTTTCGCAGAGCGGCATGAAGCTGAGCGGTCTTTCGCCGGATGAGCGTTTGGTTGAGATCGTTGAAATTCCAAGTCATAAATGGTTTGTCGCGGCGCAGTTCCATCCGGAATTCAAAAGCCGCCCGAACCGCGCGCATCCGCTGTTCCGCGAATTTATCAAAGCCGCGCTGGACCGTTAATGTATATAAGCTCAACGATTTGCGCCCCGGGACCTAAGCAGGCTCCGGGGCGCTGTATTTTACAAAAATGCCCGGTCCTTTTTTGACTGGGCATAAAAAATCAGGCGAGCAATTTTTGCATTGCCCGCCTGAAAGATATAATAGTTAAAGTTAAACGTTTGCCTTTGCAATATCGACCAGCGCCTTGAACGCGTTCGCGTCCGACTGCGCCATATCCGCAAGCATCTTGCGGTTGATCTCAACGCCCGCCTTCTTCAGACCGTTCATAAAGCGCGAATAGTTCATGCCGTTCATCTTCGCAGCAGCGGAGATGCGGGTGATCCACAGGCGGCGGAAGTCGCGCTTCTTTAAGCGGCGACCCGTGTATGCATAGGTCAGGGACTTCATCACTGCCTGGTTCGCCATCTTATAATGTTTGCTCTTTGCGCCCCAGTAGCCCTTCGCCATTTTTAAAATCTTTTTTCTTCTTTTGCGCGTCATCATTGCGCCTTTAACTCTAGCCATCTATATGTGCCTCCATTCTGAATTTTAAAGTTTTACTTGCTCATGAGCATGCGCTGAAGCGTAGCCTCGTTCGCAGTGGAAGCGTAGCCCGCTTTTCTCAGCGTTCTCTTGCGCTTGGTGCTCTTCTTGTTCAGAATGTGTCTTCTGTTCATGTGCGTAAGCTTGACTTTACCGCTTTTCGTCACTTTAAAGCGCTTCGACGCTCCGCTATGAGTTTTCATCTTAGGCATTTTTATATCTCCTCTCGTATGTGTGTGACAGCTCTACTTACCCGCTTGCTTCGGCGCAAGGAACATAATCATCTGACGCCCTTCCAGCTTTGGCTGCTTTTCGACCGTTGCATATTCCGCGCAACCCTCTGCGAAACGCGCATGCAGCGTGTTCCCGATCGAGGTATGCGCCAATTCGCGGCCCTTAAAGCGAACGGTAACCTTGACCTTATCACCGGATTTCAGAAAACGGATCGCGTTATTCATCTTCACGTTAAAATCATGCGTGTCGATACCCGGCGTCATGCGCACTTCCTTGATATCCACAATCTTTTGATTTTTCCGCGCTTCTTTTTCGCGCTTTTCCTGTTCAAACTTGAACTTGCCGTAATCCATAATACGGCAGACCGGCGGCGTGGCCTTCGGGGCAATCTTGACTAAATCCAAGCCCTTTTCATCCGCCAGAGCGAGCGCTTCCTTGCCGGACATGATCCCCAGCTGCTCACCCTCCGCGCTGACAAGACGAACCTCACGGTCCCGGATTTCTTCATTGATTTGATGATCCAAACGGCTGATACGTAAGCACCTCCATCATAAAACAAAAAGCACGGATGGCACACACCACCCGCACGCAAAATCATCCCATAAGGGGAAGCTCAAT
>CAKUEM010000070.1 GCA_934646115.1 uncultured Oscillospiraceae bacterium | reverse complement strand
AGCGGTGGTTTTTTAACTGCCGTCCCGTTTGGGATGTTTGATGCAGGGGCTGCAAGCCCTTCCCCGCAGACGGCAGATTTTTCGCGAAAACCCAAAACAAGGCGCAGGGACATCTCCCCGCGCCTTGTTGCGTTTCATATTTGGACGATTGCGCTTATTCCGCGCTCGACTCCGCCGGCTTTTCTTCTTTGTCAAACGCGATGCCGGTGACATGCACGTTGACCGCCGTGACCGAAAGGCCCGCCATCGATTCCAGCGCGCCGACCACCGCGTCCTGCACCGCAGCCGCAATGCTCGGGATCACGCTGCCGTATTTCACCGTGACGTACACATCCACGATCGTCGCCGCGTCGGTGATCGTGATTTTGATCCCCTTAGAGATCGACTTTTTCCCAAGCAGCTCAGCGATATCCACGCTGCCGGAGCCGAGCGCCGCCACGCCCTCTACCTCCGCCGCCGCGACCGCCGCGATGGATGCAACCACCTCTTCTGCGATGTTGATATTTCCATTTTCCTGATGCTGGTTTAAATAATCCTTTGTCTCTGCCATATTGCAACACTCCTTTAATATCGAAGCTGAGCCGGTCTGTTTTGTTATAGTGTATCACAAAACCGCCGCCTTTGCAATTCATTTCATCGAAAAAAACGCCACGGGCAGCCGTGACGTTTTTTTGCTTATTTGATCTCAACGATCTTGATCTGGCTGGGTTTTACCTTCGCCTCTGCCACCACGATATCGCGAATCTTGCTCGTATCGCTTTGGGTCAAGCCGCCCTCCGGCGCCTTGACGATCACGTTCACGCTCTCTTCATTGATCAGCGCAACGCAGTCTGTAAACCCTTTCGCCTTTACAAGCGTTTCAATGCGGGATTCCGCCACTGCGCCGGTCGCAAGCGTCTCGATGCTCGCGGTCGCCTTATCACGCGCCTCCTGCGAGATGTTTTCCTGATTTGTCGTTTCTTTCAGCGTGTTGAGCGCGCTGTCGCGTGCCTTTTGCTTCTCTATGCGCGCGTTGGTGAAATAATCGTTTGCCACCGTGTCCTTGGGCGATTCCTCTTTCTCTTCCTTTGTCACCTGCTCTTTTTTGCCCTCTTCCTCCTGATTGGTCAGCGTCGCCTCGCCGAGGATCTTGCCGGAATCTACGTCTACCGCGTCGTCCTGCCCAATCCCCTGCGTGTAGCTCCAGTTTAAATAGACCGCAACGCAGATAAACAGAACGATCATGGCGGCAACCGCATTTCTCTTTTTTAAAAACATAATAACTCCTCCTAAGCTTTCATTTTGATCACTGTGATCCGTTCGGACGAGATCCCGGTCAGCGATGTGACCGCCTCGATCACCGCGGCGCAAACCTGCGGCTGATCCGCGCCGTCACATACTACGGTCGCGCCCAGAAACTCGGGGTAAAGCTGCTTGATCATGACCGGGCTCTCGCCGCCCGTTCCGTCTGAAAGAATGCTGGGCTTGCGGTCGCTGTCGCGGTTATAATCCGCCTCCGCCTCGCGTGTATTCACGCGCGCCTCCTCCGCGTAGACCGACTCCATCGTTGAGCGCACCGCAAGCGCAACCTCAACGCGTCCCACACCCTCGCTCTGCGCAAGGATCTTTTCAATGCGCGCCTCGCACTCGGAAAGCGAGAACGTCTCCGCCGGCGCTTTTGCGCTCTCCTGCCGCTTCTCGCCGCCCATGCGCGGGAGCAGAAGCAGCAAAAGCCCCGCCGCGAGAACCAGGATCAGATATTTATTTTTTCGGATCGGCGCCAGAAGCTTTTTCATATCCGGCATTTGTATCATCCTCCTCGATGGACTTCAAAACGACCTGCGCGCGCGAAATGCCGCATTCCTCCTCGATCAGCTTGAGAATGCGCGCGGTGTCTACCTCCGGCGCGGCGTATAAGATGACCTGCGTGGGAATCTCGTTTTCGCACCGCACGCGAACGCGCAGCGCCTCTTCGCGGCACCCGGCACGCTTCCATATATATGCGCTGAGCGACTCGGCTATGATATCCTCGCGGATCTTTCCGTTTTCGGCGTTCAAGCGCGCGGTTTGATCCGCAAGCGCCTGCTCGGCGCGCCGGTTATCAAAGCGCAGCTGCGCCACGTCCAGCTTGCCGAGCGGCAGCAGGATCGCAAGCACGAGCAGCAGCCCGCCGATCATGCGAACCGCACCCGCCGGCGCGGTCTTCGGCGTGATCGCGCGCGCGACCGCGACCAAAATCGACACTGCGCAGATCCCGGTGATCCAGTTTTGCAACACTTCCATGCGTCTCTCCCCCTAACCCGCGCCTGCCGCAAGCATGCACGACAGGATCGACATAAACAGCAGAAACGCGCACGACGCGGTCATGCCAAGCACCACGCCAAAGCTGCCGCCGATCCGGTCGACCAGCTCGGCAAGCCGCGTATCGCAAAGCGGCGCGGTCAGCGCGGCGGCGGCCTTAAACGTGAAATAATTCACAGCGAGCACGAGAAACGGCGTCAGGCAGATTGACAAAATCGTGAGCATGCCGAACACGCCGACCGCGTTTTTCATGAGCTTTGCCCCCGCGAGCACCGTTTCCGCCGCGTCAGACAAGATCCCACCGACGACCGGAACCGCGCCGCTGATCGCCGCGCGCGCCGTCTTTGCGCCCACCGCGTCCGTCGTGGATGCGGCGATGCCGCTGACCGTTAAATACGCGATAAAAATCGTAACGATCAGCTTTAGGCTTCCGGATACGACCCAATGCAGAAAATCCGCAATTTTCCCGATCGCTGCGCCTGGGATCGCCGCATTCGCCGTCGCCGCAGCGATATAGGTGTAAATCAGCGGGATGAGCAGCGCGTGGATCGCGGTGAGCGCGATATCGGAAAACAGCACCGTTGCGCTGTAGCGCGCGGTCGCGCCCAGCGGCGACCCGCTTGCCGCCACCGCGGCGGAGAGCGCGGGCAGCAGCGCCTTGGAAAAGCTGCTCATGCTGTCGATCGCCTGCGCGCCCATGCCGACAAATGAGCTGATGCTGCCGGATGCGGCCGCCGTGACCGCAAGCGCGCCCGCCGCGCCGATATACCGCGGCAGCTTGTCTGAGCCTGCGTCGCAAAAATGATTGACGATCGCCGAAAGCACCGCAATCGCAAGGATCACGCCAATGCATGCGAGCGACCTTCGGAAAACCGCGCGGAACTCGCGCCCAAACCGCGCCGCAAGCGTGCGCAGCCCGTCGTCCAGCGAGATCCCCTCTGTGATCTCCGAAACCGCGCCGTCCTTCGGCGCCGCCTGCTCCACGCGCGCAAGCTCAAGCGCCTGCCCCTGGCGCGTGAACACATCGGTCTCTGCCGCGGCGCCCGCTGCGAGCAGCAGCGCAAACACCGCGCATAATATCACGCGTTTCATTTGTTTCACATCCTTTATCCAAACGAGCTGACCAGCTTCATCACCGCCTCAAGCAGCGGCAGCGACAGCATCGTTGTGATCATGCAGCCGCACAGCTCCACCACGGTGGCAAGACTGCCCGCGCCCGCGTCGCGGCAGATATCGCACGCGAGCTTCGTTAAAATTGCGATCGCCGTCGCCTTGCCGAGCGGCGCAAGCACGTCGGGCGCAATGCCCGCGGCGGCGGCAAGCTCGCGCAGAAATAGCAGAATGCGCGCGGTCACACCGGTCACAGCGCCCAACAGCAGCACGCTCGCCGCGATCACTAAAACGAGCGCGATCTCCGGCACATGCCGGCGCAGCACCACGGCGGCAACCGCCGCAAGCACCGCAAGCGCCGCGCATTGCATGAACAGCTCCATTGGAAGCCCTCCCGGTTATCCTTAGAATCCAAACGTCGTTTTCACAAGCTGAAACAGCCCGCTGATCTCCTGAATGACGATCATCAGCACAACGATCAGCCCGGCAAGCGTGGTCATCATCGCCTGCTCCTCGCGCCCGGAGCGGATCAAAAGCTGGTTGAGCACCGCGACCAGAATTCCGATCGCGGCGACTTTAAAAATCAGATCCACCTGCATCGTGACATCCCCTTTTTTAAACTACAGCAGCATGATCGCCACCGCAACGCCGGACATCAGGCTTAAGCTGGCATACAGCCGCCCGGTGCGCGCACGCGTTTCCTCCGCCGTCTTTTCAAACCCCTCGATCGCGCGGCGCGCATGCGCAATGACGCGCAGCTCCTCCTCCACGTCATAGCGCCCGAGCGCATTGCCCACCTCGCGCAGCGTCTGCGCCTCCTGCGGCAGCAGCTCCAGATACTCCGCATCGTGCACGGCGCGCCCCCAGATCATCGCAATCGGAAGATCCGGCCGCGCCCGATGCGCATTCCGGCAATCCTCAAAAAATGCGCGCAGCGGCGGCGCTGTCGCTTTGCAAAGCCGCTCGAGCAGCTCATCCGTCGGCGTGCACATGCAGGAAAGCTCTGCATGCATCAGATCCAGCGCTGCGGCAAGACCGCGCAGGGTCTGAACGCGCCGCGCAAGCCGCGCCCGCGCATGCAGCCCATACGCCGCCGCGCCGCCGATCAATAAAATCGCCCCGATCCACTTTACCATCACAGCTCCAGAACCTTCCATGTGTATGTACCGTCCGCGATGCCGAGCACCACGGCGAAGCGAAAAATCGAAAGCTCCGCCAGCCGGCGATACAGCGGCCGCGCAAACAAACACTCCACGTCATTGCCATGCGCGGTCGCAAGCAGCGCCACGCCGCAGTTTGCCGCGCATTCCATCGCGCGGATGTCCTCCTCCACGGTGATCTCGTCCACCGCAAGGATATCCGGCGACATCGCGCGCAGCATCAGCATCATCGCCTGCGACTTGGGAAGCCCCTCCATCACGTCCGTGTGATGCCCAACGGAAAACTGCGGCACGCCAAGGAATTTTGCCGCAATTTCAGAGCGCTCGTCCGCCACAGCCACGCGATAGCTGGGCGTGCGATCGGATAAATTGCGGATCAGATCGCGCAGCATCGTCGTCTTGCCGCAGCCCGGCGGCGCAATGATCAGCGTGTTTTCAAACGCGCCGTTTTGCATCAGCTCATCATACACGCCGTCTGACACGCCGGGGAATTCTTTCGCAATGCGGATGACCGCCGAGGAGATGTTGCGGATAAAGCTGATCTCGCCGCCGCGCTGCACGCCCGTGCCGCACAGACCCACGCGATGCCCGCCCGCAACTGTTAAGAACCCGGCGCGGATGCTCTCTGCCGCGCTGTGTACCGAGCCGCCCGTTGCGATATCCACCAGAGTCGCCAGCTCTTCGTGACGCAAATTTGTTTCGGTTTTTACCGGGATCTCGCGCGCCTCATCCAGCAGCATCAGCGGCTCGCCCACGCGCAGCCGAAATTCCCGCGCGTTCATTTGCAGCGCCCGAGGCACGCCCATCGCCGAAGCGCGCAGCCGCGGCGGAAGAAATTGCACCGCTTGTCCGTATCGCTCCAATAAATAGCTCTCTTTTGTCATCATGTCTCAGCCTCCGTTTTGCGTTTGCTTCATGGTATGCCGCGCCGCGCGCAATTAGAACACCCCGTCCGAAAGTTACTCACCTTGCAAAATCGAAAAAGGGATTGCAATTTGTCGTATTTTTTGCTAAACTAGTGCAGAAGAATAAATAATTAAATGGAGTTGATTATTTTATGGCAGAGCTTTGCGGCCTGAACCTGCAGTTAAAAAACGTCCCGGAGCTAGACCCGGGCTTTCTCCCGATCTCAAAATTTTTTGAGGCGTATAAAGAAAGTGTTGGCGAACACGGCATGCCGATCAAAATCGCGATCGAGCGCGAGAACGGGCAGCGCGCGGTGTATTCTCTCATGATCCACGGCACGGAGGAGCGGCGCGCGGCGGATCTTTTGATGGTCGAGCGGTTTATTAAAACCGTCCTCTGGGCGCGCGGCGGCTTCCGCATCACGATCGGCGGCTGCGATTTTATTGCAGAGCATATCCGCAAAACCTATGCCAAGGGCGGCGCGCGTGAGTTTGATATGGTCAATATGGCGAATATTTATGAGCATCCGTTTGAGGTCCTCTCTGTTCCGATCGATCAGGTCGGCGAGGAGATCAGCGAGCCGAAAAGCGTGGGGCGGCATTTAAACGGCTGCCGCATCGGCTTTGACGCGGGCGGAAGCGACCGTAAGGTCTCCGCCGTGGTCGATGGGAAAACGATCTGGAGCGAGGAGGTCGTTTGGAACCCGAAAACGCAGTCTGACCCGGATTATCATTTTAACGGCATCGTCTCCGCGTTCCGCAGCGCCGCGTCGAAAATGCCGCGCGTGGATGCGATCGGCATCAGCTCGGCGGGCATTTATGTTAATAATCGCCCGATGCTCGCTTCCCTGTTTTTAAAGGTCCCCCCGGCGCTCTATGAGGAAAAGGTGAAGGATATTTACATCCGTGCGGTGCATGAGATCGGCGACGTGCCGTTCGTCGTTGCAAACGATGGCGATGTGACCGCGCTGGCCGGCGCGATGAATTTAAACACCAATAACGTGCTCGGCATCGCGATGGGCACGAGCGAGGCGGGCGGCTTTGTTGACGGAAGCGGCAATATCACCGGCTGGCTCAACGAGTTTGCGTTCATTCCGGTCGACCTGAATCCGGACGCGATGGAGGACGAGTGGTCCGGCGATATCGGCTGTGGCGTGAAATATTTTTCGCAGGACGGCGTGAATAAGCTTGCGCCGCGCGCCGGGATCACATTAAATGACGACGATACGCCCGCCAATAAGCTGAAAACCACGCAGATGCTGATGACGCAGGATTCCCCCGCTGCCGCCGCGGTGTATCGCTCGATCGGCGTGTATCTCGGGCATGCGCTCGCTTGGTATGAGGAGTTTTATGATATCCGCTGCGTGCTGCTGCTTGGGCGCGTGATGTCCGGCAAGGGCGGAAATTTAATTCTTGAATATGCAAACAAAACGCTGCGCGAGGATTACCCCGCGCTGGCTGAGAAAATGACGCTGAATCTGCCGGATGAGTCGGCGCGCCGCGTGGGACAGTCGGTCGCTGCGGCAAGCCTTCCGGAGGTAAAATAATAAAATAATAAGGGCAGACGCGTTTGCGTCTGCCCTTGTTTTGTTGCGAGAAATCCCCGCCGGTTCTTCGCCGCGCGCGAGAGAATGA
>CAKUEM010000069.1 GCA_934646115.1 uncultured Oscillospiraceae bacterium | reverse complement strand
GCGTAATAGCAGGCGCGCAGCAGCTCGCGCACGTCATACTTGCTGCCCCACACCTCCGGTACGCCGCGGTCAACATCCAGCAGCGTATATACCGCCTCCATGCCGGTTCGCATCGAATATTCGATGGTGAAAATCGTGTCGCGCGGGGTCTCTGCGAACTGCCCGAGGAACGCGAAGTTTACCGCGCCGTCCGGCACAACATGCGGGCGATCCTCATTCTTTCTCGGCTGGAAGAACGCGTTGATATACGGCATGAAGCAGGTCGTTGTGTTGCAGGCGTCCTTCGCAAGCGCGTCGATCTCGTCCTCCGGCACGCCGATATGATACAGCCACTCGCGGCAGACCTCCTCGCCCGTGCACTCGCGCATCGGCTTTTTCACATAATTGCCCGGGCGGTCGGTATGCAGCGCATACAGCCAGATGAGCACCATGCTCTTGTCCTGCGCCTTAAACTGCGGCTGGCGGTTGATCGTCCAGGAAAGATACCAATTGTCCACGCTGTCCTTCACGGTCACGATGCCGCCGGTCGTCACCTTGCCCTCGCGCGGGTCGCGCTTGCAGATTTTTATGATATGCTCCAGCACGCGCTCGTTAGCTGTAGCAACCGTTGCACTCATCCAGTTTGTCGCCTCGATATCGCTGCAGAACGCGTCCGGATTGCCGAACTCGCCGTGCTTTGCCTGCGCGGCGATCGCCTTCCACATATCCCACGACTCGCCGAAGCCGTTTTTTAAATTCGACAGGTCGGGCGCATGCGTCTGGTCTCCGTAGCAGGACGAATCTGTGCAGCAGCCGTTTGTGATAAACACCAGGTCATGCTCGATTAAATCGATCGTCTGCTCCTTGCCGTCTTTCACATACACGATCTGCTTGGCGATCTTCTGCTCGCCCACCGTTTCGATGATCACGTTTTTCACGTCCATGCCATACTCGATGCGCACCCCATGCGACTCTAAATAATGAACGAGCGGCAGGATCAGGCTTTCATACTGATTCAGCTTGGTAAACCGCAGAGCGCTGAAATCCGGCAGCCCATCGATATGATGCACATAGCGGCACAAATAGCGCTTCATTTCCAGCGCGCTCGACCAGCGCTGGAACGCGAACATCGTCTGCCAATAGAGCCAGAAATTCGTATCCCAGAAAGAATCCGGCAGCACGTCTGAGATCTTTTTGCCCTCCAGATCCTTTTCCGGCGTAATAAACAGACGCGAGAGCGCAAGCGCCGACTGCTTGTCTAAATTGAATTTTTTATCGGTATGCGCATCCGCCCCGCGCGCAACGGTCGCGCGGCAGAGCGAATAGTTCGGGTCGTGCTTATTCAGCCAATAATACTCGTCGAGCACAGAAACACCGGGCGTTTCAAGCGACGGAACATCGCGGAACATGTCCCACATGACTTCAAAATGATTGTCCATCTCGCGCCCGCCGCGCATGAAAAACCCTTTGGTCACGTCCTTGCGCCCGTCGCAGCTGCCGCCGGCAAGCTCAAGCTTTTCCAGCAGGTGGATATGCTCGCCCTTCATCTGCCCATCGCGCACAAGATAGAACGCCGCGGTCAGCCCCGCAAGCCCTGTTCCGATGATATATGCCGATTTTTTATCCACATCCTTCGGCTTCTCCGGATGCGCGAACGCTTCATATGTTCCTGCAGAATAATACATCACAGAACCCTCCTGAAATTTATTTTCTGCCTTTATTATATCCGGGCGGGCGCGCTTTACAACAATCAGAAACCGCCCCGTGATAAAAAGCTTATCACAGGGCGGCTTTTTGTAAAAATTTTGATCAAACCGGCGCGATTGATAAAATTACAGGCGAAACCGCGCAATCGCCTCCGGTACTGTCCCTTTCATCAGCGCGGCGAGCCGCGCGACCAGCTCCTCCGGATCGGCGCGCATATCGTCGCGGATCCAGTCGAGCATCAGCCCGAGCAGCACATATGCATACACCTGCGCGATAAACGCCTTGTCCTCCTCGCGCACGGTCATTCCCGCCGCCTCCTCCTCGATCACGCCGAGCACCAGCTGATCGACCAGCGGCTTCAAATAAGTCTCGACCTGTTCACGATGCACGCAGCGATACACGTTCATCACAAACGGCTTATTCGCGCGCACCGTCTCAAAAATCTGGAGCAGACCCTGCTGCCAGGTATCATACGTTTTATTTTCCTCCAGCGCGCGGCGCGCATCCTCCATGCATGACCACTCCACAAGGTCATAAATATCCTTAAAATGATAATAAAACGTCATGCGGTTGATGCCGCAATCGTCCGCAATATCCTGAATCGTAATTTTCGTCAGCGGCTTTTTCAGCAGCAGATTTTTCAGCGACTGCACAAGCGCTCGTTTCGTTACCTGCGACATAAATACGCACCTCCACGCGTTTATTATGGCATAATCTGCGCAAAAGCGCAAGGTTTTGCTCCTCTGCGCAAAACAATTTTCCACGCGCCCCATGCAAACCGGGCATTCTCGTTTTTCTTATGGAATCATCATGAAATTTTATTTTGCACCGTCTGGATCATTTCATTAAAATCTTCATTCAAAATACACCGGTCTTCCGGGGAATAATAAAAATGCCCGGATGTTTTCAGCATTTTCACGCAGATACAGGGGATATCCTTAAATATTTCGCTGCATTTCGGCGAAACCATCTCATCCAGCGCAGATAAATATATCCGGGGCGGCGTCTGCATTTTCCCTATGACCTTTCTCGTTTTTCTTATTTCAAAAAACAGTTCAAGATATCTCGGAATCCAGCCGAGATATCGAAAAATATGATGATCCTGTTCAATATTATATGCGGTTTGCGCGGCGAGCGCCCAAGAATCATCCGGCGGAATATGCCCCGTGAAAACGCGCCATACGGTTCTGAACAAACGGAAAGTAACTCGTATTTTTAACGGAGTATTGAGCAGAAATAATGCAGCCACCGGGTTTTCTGTCGCTTCCTGTATGGCAAACAACGTTCCCATCGAATGCGCGGCAATCACAACTTTGTCGTTTCTTTCCAGGAGCTTATCCAGAGCAGTTGTTACTTGCTGCTTCCATTCGGTCATAGAAGCTCTTGAAAAATCTTTTACGCTGCCCCCATGTCCTTTTAATGATAAATTGCAAATTGACCATTCGGGAGGAATCAGCGGCAAAAAGGGCTCAAAATAACTTGTCGTTCCAAGAATGCCGTGTATCAACAGAATTGCGATTTTCTCTTGATCGCCTGCCATACGATCCCCTCCCGCAAATTTTGTTTTCTTAACTTTATCATATCATTATAGCGTGCTTTGCGCAACAAAATCGCGGCGATACAGATGGTAGCAGCGCGCTTATTAGGTTGGCTACTGAGCTTGTTGCCGCAATCGCTCTTACACTTAAAAAGCCTGCCATAATCTTAATCGATCGCGGCGAGCCTTTGCAAATTAACGGGAATGATTTAAGGGGCGTCCTGTTTTTTGCAACTGCCCCCCATACCCTGCAGCAATCGGAAAATCCAGCCTTGAAAAAGATTTATTTGTTGTATAAAAAATATGCAAGACATAGCAAAGATGTCTTGCATAAACAATTTTACTTATATGCAGCGCAGTTTTTGCAAAATTGAGCGCTGCCGTCATTTTTTGTGCTGCATTTTTTGCAAATCCAACCACCGTCAGCAGTTTGCTTGACTGTCGGTGCCGGGGACGACAAATAAGATTTTGGGGGTTCTGTTTTCTTTTCTTCTTTGGGTACTATTTTTTTCAACAACTGATAGAGTTCATATGTATTACCGTTGGAACATTCAAGTTGGTCAATAATCTCCCCAAGTGCATATATGACCAAACAAAAAATAAAACCTGCAATAATACCGCAGAGAAAAATAACCCAGTTGAAATCATGACCGCCAAGTTCATTTCCTAATACAATAGAACCTATCAAATCAAGAATAAATAATACTATGGATGTTCCTTTGCATACTTTTCCAACTTTCATTTCAATCCCCCCTTAATTTACATTATGGTTATACCATATTAACATAAATAGTTCAACCGTTTTTACGGGAAAGGCGAAAAAGGGCAATCAGTATTTTAAGAATACAAGTGCAGAAAAACCATAATCGCCGATAAACTGGTGGCTCGACCCGCCGCTAAAAGGGGCTGTTACGGTCGCAGCCCCTTTTAGCGGCATCGAATATTACCATTTCAGGCAACCGCTTCAAGCAGTATTTTCCCTATGCCTTTTTCAACTGTCTGTAGACTTCTTTTCTGCGATACTTCGGTGCGAATACCCTGTGATACTGACAACGGTATCTTGAATGATGCGCTTTTTATCTCGTTTCTTTTATCTTTCTTAATCTGCATAAAACCTCCTATTGCTCTGGTAATGCGGTCGCCGAGCCTTTACCGGCATACTGCAATAGGAGGTTTTACTCATGCGAAAGCTATTTTCCTTCCCCGGGTAGAACCGGGGGTTTATTTCAACGCCTGAAGGCATCAAAAATAGCACCCTCCGCGGAAAAATCTGCGGAGGGTGGTACAAATGATGTTCAACCGCCTTAGCTCTTACTGTTTGCAATCGCCTGGTCGATAAGTTTGTTTAGCTCTTCCGATTGCTTTCCCCCCGTGATCGCGCCTACGATCGGACCGCCTACGATGTTACCGTTCTTATCAACCACATACGTGGTGGGATAGGAATACAGCCCCGAGGTGAATTTTCCGGCTTCACTCTTCGATTCAAACCAGATATTTTTGTATGATGCGCCTTTCTTTGCCAGAATATCCTTTGCTTCCGCAATTGCCGTTTTATCGCCGTCCAGTGTGAAAGAGTTGATGCCGATTACTTCTCCGCCCTTTTCGGCGAGCTTTTTGTTCAGGGCCTCAAGGTCGGGAAGTTCGCCGACGCATGGACTGCAGGTCGTAAACCAGAAGTTTACTACAGTGACGGTATTGCCGGCAAACAGCGTGCTGCTCTTCACTTCGTTTCCGTCAAGGTCTTTGCCCTCAAACGAGGGGAACTTCATTAGGTCGTCGTTTCCCTTTGGCTTCCCGTTTTCCGCCGGAACGCTCATATCGCCTTCAGACGGCTTCTTTCCGCAGTCCGGGAACTTCTGCTCAAGAACGGTCAGCTTGCCCTCAATTTCGCATATCTGTTCCGCTCCGTCTTTGAGAATTTTAAGCTCATCGGCAGTAAACTGTTCCTTTATGCCTTCAATTGTTTTTAGTAAAAAATCGCCGTAATTGCCGCCATCCTCGATCATCGTCATTCCCTTGTCGGCGGACATAAACACCTTTTCCCAGAGGGCTTTGTCTTTGGAGAGAATTTCCGTTTCCTGCGCCATCAGTTTTTGGTGCAGGTCGGATGCCTCGTCTTTTGTTTCCGGCTCTGTTGCCAGTAATGCGGCAATCTCAGCGCCCTTGCTTTCTTCATTCTTTTTGCTGTCTTTTGACATACCGCAAGCGGCAAGCCCTAGGATCAGCAGAAACGCAATAAGTACGGTCAGTATTTTTTTTGTTTTCATAGTAATCACTCCTTATCATCTATATTGGATTGTTTTGTTCCCTCATTTTTACAAGAACATGTGTCCTCCTTTCCTTTGCAAATTCCATAGCGGAATTTTACCGCTTCCGTGGGGCAGGCGCGGACGCACATGCCGCAGCGGATACATTCGGCATGGTTCGGGGTTTTGGTAACATCCACGTCCATTTTGCACGCCTTTGCACATTTCCCGCAGGAAATACACTTGCGCTTATCGACCTTCATGCCAAGAAGGGATACCTTGTTGAGCAGCGCATAAAATGCGCCCAGCGGACAAAGCCATTTGCAGAACGGGCGGTAGAACAGCACGCTCAGCGCAATCGTAACGATCAGAATGCCGAGTTTCCATGAGAATAACGCTCCGAGTGCGGCATAAAGGCTGGAATCGACGGCTGCGAGCGGTATCGCCCCTTCAAGCACTCCCTGCGGACAAAGATATTTGCAGAAGAACGGATCTCCCATGCCAACGTCATTTACCGCAAAGGCAGGCAGTAAAACCACTGTTATAAGTAGAACGGCGTATTTTATGTAGGTTAGACCCTTCAGCTTTTTTGTGGAAATCTTTTTGGTCGGGATTTTGTGCAACAGTTCCTGAAACCAGCCGAACGGACACAGAAAGCCGCAGATGAAGCGCCCCAGCAGCACGCCCAGCAAAATGAGAAAGCCTGTGATATAATAGGAAAATGCGAATTTTGACGACCCCACCACCGCCTGAAACGAGCCTATTGGGCAGGCTCCCGCTGCCGCCGGGCAGGAATAGCAGTTCAGTCCGGGAACGCAAACGGCTTTCCCTTTCCCCTGATAAATCCCGCCTTTAAAAAAATTCGGCAGATGAATGTTGGTTAGAAGGGTTGCTGCCGCTTGTATCAAGCCCCGAAAGCGTGACAAAATCTGTGATATGCTCTTTTTCTTATGATTAAGTTTCTTTCTATCCAATTCCGACACACTCCAAACACAGCCTGATCGCCTTGCCGAGCACGGTGTCCGCCTCTCCGCGCAAAACTCCGAAACACATCATTGCTACCGCGCCGATAAGCAACGCGAGCTGAAGCACCGCTTTTTTTGATCGAACCAAACAGGTCACCCCTTTCCTTTTCGCCCTCATTGTAGCACGGTAAATATAAAATCTGCGTTAAGAACAAAAACTTAACAGAAATCTTATGTTTCTATGATATAATAAAATCGTCAAAAAGTCATCAAATAAAAGGAGAGGTAAAGCAAGGAGGCTTTTTATGCATATTTTAGTTGTTGAGGACGAGAAAGTGCTATGCGAGACAATTGTCCGCAGTTTGCGCCGCCGTGATTACAGTGTGGATTTTTGCTATGACGGAAACCATGCGATCAAGCTGCTCGACGTTGAGAGCTATGACCTTGTGCTGCTCGACTTAAACCTGCCGGGCGCGGACGGCATGACCGTATTGCGAAAGCTCCGCCAAACAGACAGAGACACCAAGGTTCTGATTCTTTCCGCGCGCAGTGAAGTTGCCGATAAAGTGGATGGGCTGGATGCCGGAGCAAACGACTATTTATCCAAGCCCTTTCATTTGGAAGAGCTGGAGGCAAGAATACGCAGTCTGACCCGGCGGCAGTTCACGCAAAATGACGTGATTCTGTCCTGTGGAGGCGTTTCTTTCGACACCAAAGCGCGCATAGCCTCCGCC
>CAKUEM010000068.1 GCA_934646115.1 uncultured Oscillospiraceae bacterium | reverse complement strand
GAGTGCGGATGCCTTTTCGGCGGTGGAATGCGCGAGAGCCAGAGGGCAGCGCAGGTACTGCTTCAGCGATTCGCTGCGCGAGATTTTTCGCGCGGGAGTGTCGGTGCTATTTCGAGGGCGCACCGCGCCGGGGAGAGTAACGCGCGCGCTATTTCAGAAATGCACCGCGCGAGATTTTTCACGCGTGGTGCGCGCGGGCGCGAAAATGCCCCCTGTCGTTTGACAGGGGGCTGCGCTTATAGAGAAAAAAACATAGTCGAGGGGAAAAGAGCGTGAGCGCTCTTTCCCGCGCCGCCGGGGAAGTGCGGATGCCTTTTCGGCGGTGAAATGCGCGAGAGGGAAGCACGAGCGCTGTTTCGACAATGCAGCGCCGCCGAAAGGTGACGCGGGTGCTTTTTCTGTGGCATCGAAAGTCAGCGCGGGCGCTGCGCAATGACAATGAATTTGTTAAAATCATGGGATACCGCAGCATGGACATTCCGGACGGCATGTCCAGAGAACAGAAGGAATTTTACCGGAAAATGAAAGAGCTTCACAAGCTCCCGTACTCAAGAGCCGAACAGGAAAGACTGCGAGAACTGGAACGTATTTTAATGGGAGACGGGAAATTATAAGTTGAAATTAAAGCCTCTTCATGGTATGATATAGAAAATATTACTATTTGGGGAGGGTAAGACATGGATAAGATAAGCGAAGCGAAAATTAAAAATTCAACAATCTGGGAGCTAAAAGAAATCATTGAGGACAACAGTGATGATGCTTTCGAACGCGCTTCACAATACTTCCCGGACGCAACCGATCGAAATGCAGTAAAAGAGACATATCAGGAAAACCGCAAATTAGCCGTTGACGAGTTGAACATGCGCGGATATAAAATAGAATGCGGAAAGGTGATATGCTATGATTCATCTTTGAGAGAAGATTATGTTGTATCTGTTCGCGAACGGTCGGCGCGTGATCTCAAAGTTATTAAATGGTGTATCGTTGGGACGCTGATTGCAACCGGTGTTGCTGCTATATTATCTATCGCATCCTTGTCTGCGCTATCCAATTTGTTTGTGTAATATCTTGCAACAAAATTTAAGGCACACCAAATACGGTGTGCCTTTTCTATGCAAAAAACATTTTAAAAACCGCCCTCAAGAGCCGAGCGGGAAAGACTGCGAGAACTGGAACGTGTTTTAATGGGAGACGGGAAATTATAGGTTGACTTGCACGTCTGTTCATGCCATGATAATGGCGTAAATTTTGCGCGGAGGGGATCGCTGTAAAAAAACTGTTTGCGCGTTGCTTGCGGCAATCATGACGCTTGGGTTATTTGCCGGATGTGGGGAGGCAGATGAAAAACAGTTTAATGCATATGATCTGGCTATTGCACTGCAGGTAAGCGGGCTTGAAATGAAGAACATAATTGTGTACACCGAAGAGACGGACACAAATCACTTGCTTGGAAGACCCAACCAATATACGAGCAAAGTAAATTTTGCCGACACCAGATTGGAACAACCGGAGGATAAAACAGATCCGGCAGGGGGGATAATTGAGGTGTTTAAAAACGCAAAGGATGCAAAAGCCCCGGTCGGATGAACGGTTGCAGCGAATGGATGAGCTGAATGCAAAACCGCCGCGCCGCATGCTATACGGCGCGGCGGGCGGTTATGCGCATCACGGGACGGGCACGGGCGCCTCCGGCTGATTTAGAATGACCACGTCGCCCTCGCGCAGTGTGGTTTTTCCGCTCGGGATCATAATCTTTCCGCGCCGATAGACCAGCGCGACCAGCTTATCCGGCTCGAACTCGATCTCGGCGAGCTGCTTGCCGATCCATTCATTGCCCGGCTCCAGCACGATCTCTGACAGGTGGATCGTGCCGCGCACGTCAAACGTTTTTGCGCCGATGACGAGCAGATCGCCCGGCAGAAGAACAGTGTTGCCGCGCGGCGTGATGCTGCGCCCGTCGCGCTGGAGGATCATGAGCAGCGTATTGGGCGGCAGCTCGATATCGCGCACGGCGCGGTTCGCCCAGGGGTGCGCCGCCTCGACCTTGGATTGCACGAATTGCACGGGCAGCTCGTTGCTATAGTCGTTAAATGATTTGAGAACGTCGGTATGCGCGTCGATCATGCCGAGCTTTTTCGAAATCCAGGGCAGCAGCGAGCCTTGAATTAAAATTGAGAACAGCACGATAAAGAAGATGATATGAAAGATGTCGTTCTGCGTGGTGACCGGACTTGTGACCACGAGGATGGCGAACACGATCGACGCCGCGCCGCGCAGACCCGCCCAGGAAACGATCAGCTGCTGCCGCAGGGGGGAGCGAAACGGCGTGAGCAGCAGGAACACAGCCGCCGGCCGCGCGACCAGCGTTAAAAACAGCGCGATCGCAAGCGCGGGCAGCATGACCTGCGGCAGGCGCGACGGGAACGACAAAAGCCCCAGCAGAAAGAAAATCAGCATCTGCGCAAGCCCGGTCAGCCCATCGAAGAAATGGACGAGCGCGGTTTTATTTTTGAGCGGGCGGTTGCCGAGCAGGATGCCGACAATGTAAGCCGAGAGATATCCGTTTCCGCCGATCAGCATGGGCGCGGCGTAGGCGAACAGCGCGACCGCAACAACAAAAATCGCGTCAAACCCCGAGGTAGCAAACCGGAAGCGCCGCAGCACCGCCAGCGCCCCGAACGCGATCAGAACGCCGCCCAGCGCGCCAAACACGATCTGCGCAAGGATGTTGTATGCGAGCGCGCCGCCCGCGGCCTCGCCCTGCATCATGGAGAGGACAATCACCGTGAGCATATAAGAAAACGGGTCGTTGCTGCCGCTTTCCACCTCAAGCAGCGGCGCGGTGCCGTCCTTGAGGTTCAGGCGCTTGGAGCGCAGAATGGCGAATACGCTTGCCGCGTCGGTCGAGCTGATGACCGAGCCGATCAGCATACTCTCCAGCACCGGAATGCGCAGCGCGAAATAGCAGAACACCGCGACCAGACCCGCCGTCAGCACCGTGCCGAACGATGAGAGCACCAGCGCCTTGCCCGCCGAGGGGCGCGCCTCGCTCCATTTCGTGCCGAAGCCGCCGTAAAACATAATAAAAATCAGCGCGATCGAGCAGGTCTGCTCTGCAAACGTGAAGTTATCAAACGGGATCTTGATCACGCCGTCTGACCCAAAGAACATACCGAGCAGAATAAACGCAAGCAGCATCGGGATCCCGAGCCGCGTGGAGACTTTGTTGCAGATGATGCAGGCGATCATCACGACCGCCACGAAAAGAAGAGAGAGCGCCAAGCGCATCGCTCCTTTCACAAAAATTCAGGCGTAACCCTGTGATAAGTATACCATTTTTTACCGCGCTCGGCAAGCGCCATTGTGAAAAAGCAGACAAGCAGCGCCGGGCTTGCGGCGGGCTTGCAAACGCGCGCCGCACAAGCGGTTATGGGATTTTGCGGCGCACGCAGACACGCGGGCGCGCCGCCGGGCTTACGCGCCGGATGAGACGCAGATTCGCCCGCGGGGGATGGGTTTAAGGAATAAAAGGGGATTTGTTAAATGGAAAACAGGCGCAGATTCGCCCGCGCGGAGCGCAGTTGCGCCCGCAGACGGGACGTGCCGCAGCATGAACTGCGTAGAGATTTACGCCCGCGGGGGGATAGTTTGGCAATTCAGCGCCGCAGAAATTCGCTGCGGCAGGCGGAGGACTTGCGCCCGCGCGGGGGGGACACAAAGCCCGGCTCAAAATTTATGCGCCGCCCGCGAAGCGCCCGGCTTGCAAAGCCGCGTATCAACGCTCCGCCGAAGCTTGCGTAGAAATGCCGCGCGGCTGCAAGGCGTTATATGCAAAATTTGCTGATTGCGCGCTATAAATTTTCAATAAACATGATGCAGAACACGGCGGCGAGGATGAGCGCCGCGATCAGCATGGCATGGATGCCGAGCAGGGAGGTCGCCGCTGCGCCCAGCATCGCGCCCAGAACGAAAAACAGGATGACGCACAGATAAGAAAGCCCGCGCCGCGCCAAAGCGCGGTCATGCTTGCGCGCGGCCTGATAGAGAAATTCGGTCGCGCTTCTTAAATTTCCGGTACACATCGTTGTGGCGAAGAAGCTGCCGTTGAGCTTGCGGAAGGTCTGCACCTGCAGCGCGCACACGAACGACACCATGATATTGACCAGGCTGTTCGACCACGGCGAAGCGGGCAGGAAAGCGGCAAGAACGAGCACCGCGATCTCAAACGCCACCACGATCTGCCGCCAATGCAGCCGCCGCAGCTGCCGAAACAGGGCGCGCACCAGCTCCGCCACGATGATGCCCGCGGCGAACGCGACGATCGAGATCAGATAGCGCATTGCCTCTGAAATATTGCCCTGCGCGAGCCGCATGCCGAACAGGACGATATTTCCCGTTTGCGCGTTGGCAAACACGTGCCCGCGGCACAGGTAGGTATATGCATCGAGAAAACCGCCGACCGCGGCCAAAATCACGCCGAGCATCAGCGTTTCCGAGGTTTGCTGTTTTTTGCGCAAGAAAAGCGCCTCCTTTTGGGGAAAACGATATCAAAAGCCGCGGCTATAGCACCATCAGCAGCGTGCCCGCGCCGATCAGCACGCAGCCGATCAGCGACCGCGCCGTAAACTGCTCATGCAAAAATAGCGCTGCCAGAACGAGCGTGATCACCACGCTCAGCTTATCGACCGGCACGACCTGCGACACATCGCCCAGCTGCAGCGCGCGATAATAACACAGCCATGATGCACCGGTCGCAAGACCCGAAAGAATTAAAAACAGCCAGCTTTTTTTGCTGATCGCAGCGATCTCGCCCTGCGTATTGGTAAGAAATACCATACCCCACGCCATCACGAGCACGACCGCGGTTCGGATCGCGGTTGCAAGGTTAGAATGCACGCCGCTGATCCCGACCTTTGCCAAAATCGAGGTGAGCGCCGCGAACACGGCGGCGAGCAGCGCAAATAAAAACCACATCATATCCGCCTCCTGTCATGCGCTTTCGGGGCGGTCGCCCGATAGCTCATATCCAAAAGCATTTCCAGCCGCTCGTTTGGGACAGAACCATCCAGCGCCACGGTGATCCAGCTGTTTTTATTCATATGATACGCGGGGAAAAAGCCGCGCTCGGAAAGCAAGGATCCGACCATGGCGGGGGCGCATTTCAGATTCACAACGTCCAGCCGCGCCGCTCCGCGCAGTCCGAGCTTGTTTTTTGGAACATCCATGACGACGGCGAACCATTTTCGGTTGCCGCTGTGACGAAACACCTCGTAATTCGGGAAGCTGCGCCACGGGTGATCCACGCACGCCGCATAGTGCGCGGCGATCAGAAGTTTTAATTCCTCGCGATTCATCGACTCGCCCTCAAACCTGATTTTTTCGCTTATAGTATAGCATAAAACCGCGCGCGGGGCAAGAAATGAGAAAAAGCCGCCCACGGGAGGGCGGCTTTTTGCTAGCGGTATGTTTTTTAATATCGCGGCGGGGGAGAAGCTGCTTCTTCGTGCCGCAGGGGACGGGCGCCGCGCGCCGGAAACGACCGCGAGCTTATTTTGCGTCCTCCACCATTGCGGCAAGCTCCGCCTTCGAGCGGAAGCCGACCGATTTGGCGACCACCTTTCCGTTCGCGCCGATCCACGCGACCGGCTCCTCCGCCGCCTGCTTCAGGGCGGGGTCGTTGCCCGCACGCGGCGCGCACCGCATGGGAAAACACAGGATATCGGGCTTCTTGAAAAATTTTTGGCGCTTTCACGCCGGGCGGCTTGATCAGCCCAGGATCTGCTTGATTTGCTCCAGATTTTCCACAAAGCAGATCCCCGCCTGCCGCTCATCGGAAGACAGCCCCGCCGCGATCATGCGCCGCAGCTGCGCTTGAAGCCCGTCATAATAGCCGTTGAGGTTATAGAGAATGCAGGGCGCGGCGAGCTGCCGAAGCGACACTCTGGACATGATCTCCGCGATCTCCTCCAGCGTTCCCGTGCCGCCGGGGAAGGCGATAAACGCATCGCCCAGCTCGATCATTTTATTTTTGCGCTCCGACATGTCGCGCGTTACGATCAGCTCGGTCAGACCATTATGCTGCAGCTCGCTTTCGATAAAAAACTGCGGCTCAACGCCGGTCACGCGGCCGCCCGCGCGCAGCACGCTGTCTGCGATCACGCCCATCAGACCGGAGCGTGACCCGCCGTAAACAAGGGCGTTTCCGCTCGCGCCGATCCACGCGCCCAGCTCCTCCACCGCCTGCTTCAGGGCGGGGTCGTTGCCCGCAAGCGCGCCGAGATACACCGTGATATTCATAAGCATTTCCTCCTGTTTTGCAGCACTAGATCCACCACTTCGGGGTCAGCGCGCCGAGCAGCGCGGTCTCGCGGGTCTCATAATTGAGCATGATCTCGATGTGCTGATAGATTTTCGGCATCAGCTGCGCCATCAGCTCCCGGCACGCGCCGCAGGGCGGGATGACCTTGCCGCTCCAGTTGACGGCGATCACGCGCCGGATCTCGCTTTCGCCGTTTGTGATCATTTGGAAAATGGCGTTGCGCTCGGCGCAAATGCCAAGCGCGCAGGCGCCATCCACGCAGACGCCGGTATAGATCGTTCCGCTATAGGATTCGATCGCCGCCGCCACGCCGCCGGCATCCATCCATTCGGAAATTTTTCGCGGCTTCAAAACCTGCTTCGCCGCGCGGTACAGCGCATCCCATGCCATGCTCAAGTCAGCCTCCTTATTGAAACGCCCGCCCCGGTTCGGCATGGGCGTGTTCTCCCGCAAGCTTTATTGCATTTATTATAGCATCCGGCGCGCCGTTTCGCAAGAAAGCAAACGCCCGCCGCAATAAAAATGACGGCGGGCGCGGGGCTCATATATTTTCATGTTGCCTGTGGCGGTCTTGATCTCGCGGCGGCCTCCGGCTTTAAGAAAACAGAAAATCATGGGGAAAAGCGCCTCCGCAAAACGATGCCGCGCCGCCGGGGGATAGAAAACTCACCGAAATGTCCGATGCGGCGGACAGCTCGCGCCGCATAAGCCGGCGCAAACGGCCGATAAAAAAGAACGCCGGAGCAAAGAAAGCTTTGCCCCGGCAAATGTCAGGCGGCTTCGATTCGGATATGCCCGCTCTCTAATCCCGTTTCCTAAGCCGCGAACCGGCGCAAGCAGTTGCGGCTTGAACGGGAGCGGCGGCGTGAGTGCGATAAAATAAGTCGGAGCAAGCTTTCTATCGCTTGCCCCGACAAGTGGCGGAGTAGGAGGGATTTGAACCCTCGGACGGCTTTTGACCGTCACACGATTTCCAATCGTGCTCGTTATGACCACTTCGATACTACTCCAAATAGTTTTTGCAGCGCATCACGCTTGATATATTATATATGCTCGGCGCGCATTCGTCAAGCCCAAATTATGATTTTTTTGGTTTTCTCCACGCGCCGAGCGCGCGCTGTGCCGCACCCGCGTTTTTTCGGGCGCGCTGCGGAGGACGAACGCCTGCTGCGCGCTGCGCGGATTTGCGCGCCGCCGCAAGCTTCTTGCGCGCTAAAAATTTTTTTGAGATTTTTTTGAAAAACCTCTTGACTTTCCAATGGGTAATCTGTATAATAAACATCACTGCTCGCGAGTGCAGATCACATTCATGGGAGCATAGCTCAGCTGGGAGAGCATCTGCCTTACAAGCAGAGGGTCACAGGTTCGAGCCCTGTTGTTCCCAC
>CAKUEM010000067.1 GCA_934646115.1 uncultured Oscillospiraceae bacterium | reverse complement strand
GCGGCGGGCATCATCGCCGGCAAGAACGGCATGATCGACCCGACGGGCAAGGCGACGCGCGCCGAGGTCGCGGTGATTTTAGACCGCATCCTGTTCATGGAGTGGTAAACAAAAAACGACTACTTGTTCTTCTTTTCCTCACTTTTCTCAACGAGGGCGCAATATTTTCATGTTGCGCCCTCCAAAAACCAAAGGAGGTCATATTTTATGAATCAAAACATAAAACGCGTATTGGCCGGTGTGCTCGCGGGAGGAATGATGCTTTCTTTTGCGGCATGCGGAAACCGGACGGGGAACGACGGGAAACACACGCAGGGAGATGGCGGAGCGGTATTTGACAAGCCAACGGAAATTAAAATCGCGATCAGCTCGCACCCGAGCTGGCCGTATGATTCCGAATGGAAAATGTGGAAATATCTGCAGGAGGCGACCGGCGCGGTCACCAAGGTGCAGGCGATTCCGGACAGTGATTTTGATACGAAAGTCAGCTTGATGATGGCGTCGCCGAGCGATCTTCCCGATCTTTTGCATTTCACGCACAAATACTCGGTGGATAAATATACTTCCTCCGGCGCGTTGATCGCGATCGACGATAATCTTGATAAAATGCAGAATTATGTAAAATTTTTCGACTCACTGCCGAAGGAGCAGGCGGAGGAGATGAAGATGCAGCGCAGAAGCGGCGACGGCAAGATCTATGCGCCGCCGGTATACGGCACGCAAACGGTGAATGGCCTTCGCACGTGGATCTATCGCAAAGACGTATTTGAAAAAGAAAATCTTGCCGTTCCGACGACCTATGACGAGGTTTATGAAACCGCAAAGATCTTAAAACAGCGCTATCCGAATTCTTATCCGCTTTGCTTCCGCGAGGGTATGGATAAGCTCCGCATGATGGGCTCGCAGTGGAAAGAATATTTCTCATATGACGTGTATTATGATTTTAATTCTAATAAGTGGAGCTACGGCGTTACAGAGCCGATCATGAAAGACATTGTTACATATTTAAGAAAGCTGTATGACGAAAAGCTCGTTCCCCCTGATTTCCTTACGATGAATACGAAAACATGGGAAGAGCTGATGAGCACGGATCGCGGGTTCTTGACCATCGATTATATCGTTCGTATCGACTTCTTTAATCTGCTGAGCAGAAAGGATAATCCGGCATACACGCTCGCGACCATGGAGCCGCCTGCGGCAAATGTCAGCACGGGCAAGCGCCAGCTGCCGCAGCTGAATTTTGACTTTACCGGATATGCCGTTTGCAATACCGGAAAGCAGGATCGCATTGACAATGCGCTTAAGCTGCTCGACTGGATGTATTCTGACGAAGGCGCAGATCTGATGGGATGGGGCAAGGAAGGCGAGACGTATGAGGTCGTCGACGGAAAGAAAAGATTCATCCTCCCGTCTGCAGACGATACGCCGCGCGCGCTCTATGGCGCAGCATCGTATGGGCTTTATCAGCGTATGGATGTTGCGGCAAACGAAGCGGGTTACACCGAAGAGCAGATTGCCGAGTGTCATAAAGCGCTTCAGTATACAGAGGCGCATGCCAACCCCATGTGGTGGCTGCCGTTTAGCGATGAGGAGCAGCGCCGCAAAACGGATCTCAGCACGGAGATCGACGAATATGTTAAGGAGATGCTCTCTAAGTTTATTATGGGTCAGGAGCCGCTCAGCAAGTGGGATCAGTTCCAGAAAGAGCTTCATAAAATGAATATTGATGAGCTTGTTTCTATCTTTGATGCTGCGTATACCCGCGTGATGGGCTAATAACAACAGAACGAAGAGAGGGCGTTTTTCCGCTCTCTTTTCGTTGTGCTTGATAAAAAACGGCGGTTTCGCCGGGCTTTATAAAGAAAAAGATCGCGCAGCCTGCCTAGTGCGATTGATTATAAAAGGAAGACCAGGAGGATTCCCATGAATATTGAAGAAAAAATAGCAACCATGTCCTTGGAAGAAAAGCTTGCGCAAATGATCGTCGTTCGAGGGATCGGCTATGAAGAGCGCATCCGCGATATGCTTCGCGAAGGGAAGATCGCATCGATCGGTGCAGTCGCCATTCCGGAGCGCACCGTTGATGAAGCGACAACTCATATGAACCGGTATCTTGCCGACGCCAAAAACCCGCTGATCTTTTATATCGATGCGGAGTGGGGCGTTGCGCAGGTTTTTCCGGACGGCACGCGTTTCCCGGCGCAGATGGCGGTGGGTGCGTCGCGCTCGGAAGAGCTTGCATACCAAAACGGCTATGTGATTGCGAGCGAATGCAAAGCGCTTGGGTTCAGCATTGTCGGCAGCCCGGTGCTGGATATCAACATCAATTATAAAAACCCGATCATCAGCACCCGTGCGTTCAGCGACGATACCGACCTTGTGATCAAGCTCGGCCGCGCGTATGTCCAGGGCATTCAGGATGCAGGCGTGCTCCCTTGCGGCAAGCATTATCCCGGTCATGGCGATACAGCGGTCGATTCGCATATGTCTATGCCGATCGTAACGAGAGATCGCGATTCGCTGATGGATATTGAATTGCGCCCTTATAAAGAGCTGGCAAAAGAGATGTGGGGCGTGATGACCGCGCATATCGCGTATCCAGCGCTTGCGGAAAAAGGGGAAGAAACTCTTCCGGCAACGCTTTCTCGAAAAATTATTCATGGCATCCTCCGCGAGGAGTTCGGCTATGACGGGCTGATCATCTCTGACAGTCTTACGATGAAGGGCATCAAAGACGCTTATGGGCTGGAAGCCGCCGTCGGCGCGATCCATGCGGGGCATGATATTATTCTTCAGGACTATGATTCTGACCCGAAGCTTACGATGGACGTTCTGGTTCGCGCGGTGCACGAGGGCAAGATCTCCGTGCAGCAGATCGACGAGTCGGTCGCGCGCATTTTAAAGTTCAAACAGAAGATCGATGCGCTCGGCAACAAGCCGATCGATACGGAGCATGCGAAACAAGTTCTCGGCTGCGAAAAGCACCGCGACATTGCGCGCAAGGTCGCCGAGGCGGGCGTAACGTTGCTTGAAAACGAGTGTATGCCGCTTCATCCCAACACGGCGGGGAAAACCCTTGTTATTTCGACCGTCGGCGAGGAGGAAGGCAAAAAAATCCGCGATTTCGGACTTGCGGATGACAGCTCCTCCAAGCGTATTGCGCAAGCAGTTGCGAAGAGAATGGAGATCGATCATATGTGTGTGCCGGAGCATCCGTCTGAGCAGGATATTGAAGAGGTGCTTGCGCGCGCAGAGGGTTGCGAGCATGTGATTTTTGCTTCGTTTATTCGCCCGGTTGCTTATAAGCCGACCAGCGGCACGATCACGGAGAACCAGCAAAAGCTGATCCGCGAACTGACAGAGCGCGTTCCGAACTTCATTTATTTGATTTTTGGAAACCCGTATTGCCTGCTTGCGCTTCCGAAAATTAAAAACTGTATCGTTGGCTACGGCGACGATCAATTTTCAATCGAAGCGGCGACAAAGGTCGTGTTCGGAGAATTGGAGGCGCAGGGCGTGCTTCCGGTTCGGGTTGGCGATTTATATCCGTTTGGCTATTCGTTTAAGAAATCCTGATTCAAGCAGAAGATCCTGTAATATATGCTGCGCGCCGCCGGGTTATATTCCGGCGGCGCGCAAAAGCACCCTGCGGAAAGCGTTTGCTCTCCACAGGGTGCTTTTTGGCTTTACCACTTGGCGGCGATCTCTTCAAGAAATGCAGGCTCGTAGCCGTTTTCTACCGCCCAGCGCACCGCAGTGCGCATTTTGTCGCGATAATTCGGCTGATAAAATTGATAATGCGGGAAGAAATATTGCTCGTGGATTAAAAGATCGATAAACGCGCCGCGATGCGGATCGCGCGCGAGCTGATCGAGAAACGGAACGATCTCTTCTTCTTGATAACAGTTTGCGATGATGGCGCAGCGGATAAACGTGATATCCTCTTTGGTGTCGCGCCATGCGAAACGGTCAAACAGGTGCAGACGCTCGGTGTCGCTCGTTAAATAATAGGCGACCGGGTAGTTGTTGGGCGGCGGGTTGAAATCGGCAAGCAGAATGTCATACCCCGCGTCGCGCAGGGCGCGGCAGCCTTCCACCGTTGCGTCGCCCCAGTGCAGCGTAGTGACCGGGCCGAGCAGCTCTTTGCCGGCGAACCGCTCGATCTCAGCGCGGACCGCGTCGACGTCGCGCTTCATTTCATCATACCCTGCGTTTAAATACGGCTGCGCCGGCAGGTTGGCGCGCGCATGGAAGGACAGACGCAGCCAATGCGAATTCGCCTGCCATTCCGCCTTATATCGATCAGACAGCGCGGCGATCGTGAAGTCGTCATCGTCTTTTAAGTAGATATTGATGTGCGTTTTGGTTCCAAACTCGTCATAAAGCTCTTTCCAAAACGCGAGGTACGCACATTCAAAAATAGAGCGATAATCATGCTCTGCAAGCTCGCGCAAAAACCAGATGTTATCATCAAGCGATACGCGATATTTCCCTGCGAAATCCGGCAGCCAATAGAGCAGCATCTCCGCTTGCTCGCCGGTTTTTGTGTCGCGGGCGCACACGCGCGTTTCATATTGCGACAGCGTGATCGGCGCGGTGTGATATTTCCCGTCGAACGTGGCGGGAACGCAGTTGATTTCAATCTTTGCCTCGGGCGCGGCCTTTACAGAGACCGTGGTATGCAGGGATCTGCCCTCCACCACGCCGTCGCGCGCGTTGAGCATATCGCCGTCTACCCAATTATAAAAGGTAATCATAGCATACACCTCTTTTGAAATACAATATGTGGCAACGAGGGTATGATATCACACACGCGGACAAAATGCAAAGCAAAAGTTGCTCTTTTTTGCTTTTTTTGATAAAATAGGCATAATGAATAAAAGGAGGGCGTTATGAAACAGAATATAAGAGCAAATTTTGTGAAATTTGCCGGATGGATGGAGCTATTTCTTTCGGCGGTTGTGTTGATTTCCATTATAGTTTGCAGTATTTCTGTGGTAAATACAATATATATTTCGGTAAAAGAGTATATTCAGGGCGCGCAGAACAGCTTGGATTTTCGGCTGTTCCTGGCTCTTACCATTCAGCTGATCATCGGCGTGGAATTTGTAAAAATGCTGTCGAATCACTCGCCGGCGAGCGCGATCGAGGTGGTCGTATTTGTGATCGCAAAGCGGATCATTGTCGACGAAGGAACCAGTGTGGAGATGCTGCTTGGCGTGGTTGCGCTGGCGCTTCTTTTCGTGGTGCGCAAATATCTGCTGGGCGCGCCGCCGCGGCTGGACGAGGGGTATTTGTTTAAGGCGGACACGCCGGTTCACGAGGTGGAGAAGGTTTGCAAGGTGCATATTCCAAAGGCGCTTGGAACAACGCTTTCCGAAGTGGTTGAGAATGAGTTCGCGCGGTTGGATAAAACTGTGCGCGAGCGGGAAAAGCTGGTGCTGGAAGACGCCAGTATTATGATCTATGCGATGGAGGGCGATCGCGCGGCGGTGTTTGAGGTGTGGAATCGCAAGCTGCGCGGGTAGAGCACGGAAGTTTCAAAAAAGAAAGGATCTAAAACATGACAGAACGGTTGCAGAAAATTTTATCCGCGTGCGGCGTGGCGTCTCGACGCACGGCGGAAGCGCTGATTGCGAGCGGGCGCGTAACGGTAAACGGCGAGGTCGCGACGGTCGGTATGAAGGCGGATGTAGCGTCTGACCTGATCGCGGTGGATGGCAAGCTGGTGGCAAGCCCTTCGAAAAAAACCTATGTGATGCTCAATAAGCCGCGCGGATTTATCACAAGTGCAAAGGATGAGCGCGGACGGCGCACGGTGATGGAGCTGATTGACGTGCCGGAGCGGCTTTATCCGGTGGGGCGGCTGGATTATAACACGGAGGGGCTTTTGCTTTTGACCAACGACGGCGAGCTGACGCAGAGCCTGACGCATCCGTCGCATCAAATCGGGAAGCAGTATATCGTTACCGTGCGCGGCGACGTAGACGAGGCGCTGACCGCGCTGCGGCTTCCGTTCGTGCTCGATGGGCGCGCAACCGTTCCGGCGCAGGCGAATGTGCTGCGCGAAACGGCGGAGGGCGGAACGATCTCGATCACGATTTACGAAGGGCGCAACCGCCAGATCCGCCGCATGTGTGAGATGTGCGGGCTTGAGGTCGTACGGCTGCGGCGCGTGGCGATCGGGAAGCTTGAGATGCGCGGGCTGCGCGTGGGCGAATGGCGCATGCTGACCGACCGGGAGATCGCATATCTCAAGGGGCTGCGCCGATGAGCGCGTGGATCGAGGCGCGAATTGAGGAGAAGCTGCGGCGCGCAGAAACGAAAAATATTCCCGAAGCGCTGGGCTTTTTAGATCCGGCACAGCAGGCGGAGGCGCAGCAGATATTGCGCAAAATTCCGGGTGCGCGCACCTTCTTTTCCGGCGGGTTTCCCGGGGCGGAACGAAAATTTTTGTTTTTTCTGCCCGAATATTTTGAGGAAGAGCAGTTTCCGGTTTCTGATTACATCGCGGCGTTTTCGGCGCAGGTCCCGTTTGGCGCGCCGTCGCACCGCGATTTTTTGGGGGCGCTGCTCGGGCTTGGTATCACGCGGGAGAGCGTGGGCGATATTCTGGTTTCGGACGCGCAGTCGGTGATTTTGGTCGCGGCAAAGCTTGCGCCTTTTGTGCGCGAGCAGTTTCAAAAAGTCGGGCGGCAGGGCGTAACGCTGCGCGATTTGCCGCTCGAAGAGATCCACCCGGAGAAAGAGCCGTATGACGAGGTGGAGGCGACTGTGGCGAGCTTGCGGCTGGACGCGGTGCTCGCAGCGGCGTTTCACGTGTCGCGAAGCGTTGCGGCGGAGGCGATCGCGAGCGGTCTGGTCGCGCGCAACTGGCTGATACTGCAAAATCCGGCGGCAGAGCTTGCGGAGGGAGATTTGATCTCTTGGCGCGGGCGCGGGCGCGCACGGCTTGCCGCGTGCGGCGGTGTTTCGAAAAAAGGGCGGCAATTTATTTCGGCGCATGTGTATGCGAAAAAAAGATAAAGGCTTCAGGCGGCGCCTGAAGCCTTTTTGATATGGTGTATTAGTCTGATAACCAGGAGGGTGCAGCGCGCATTTTCGCGCTGCTGACGATGCCTACGGCGATAAACATGGTGAGCACAGACGAGCCGCCGTAGCTGAAAAACGGAAGCGTGATACCGATCACGGGCATCAACCCCAGGCACATGCCCACGTTTTCAATGACCTGAAAAATCAACATTGCGGCAACACCGAAGCAGGCAAGCGAGGACGCGCTGCCCGCGCTGCGCCGCCCGATTACGATCGTGTGAATAATGATCGTGCTTAGCAGGGCGATAATGCATAAGCAACCGCACAGCCCAAGCTCTTCGCCCGCGACCGCGAAGATAAAATCCGTATGCTTAGCAGGGAGATAGCCATATTGCGTTTGCGTGCCGCGATAGAGCCCGCGCCCGAATAGTCCGCCGGCTCCGAGCGCGATCTTGCTTTGGATCGCATGATAGCCCTTGTCCAGCGGGTCAAGCTCCGGATCAAACACAACGAGGATACGCATTTTTTGATAATTGTTCAGCCGCGGCCAGAGCAGGGGGGTTGCCGCCGCGCCCAGTGCCGTCGCACCGAAAAACCAGCGAAGCTTCAGCCCGGCAAAAAACAACATAACAATAAAAATAAAAATATAAATAATCGCGGTACCCAGGTCTTTGGAGATCGCGATGAC
>CAKUEM010000066.1 GCA_934646115.1 uncultured Oscillospiraceae bacterium | reverse complement strand
GCCATTTTCACATTGGTTTATAAACATTTGTGAGGACTTATAAAAGGTTTGGCGTCTATCAAATCAATAAAAAATAATATTTGCGGCATAGAAAAACTGACTTGGGATAAGCCCCAAGTCAGTTTTTTGCATTTTTCCAAAGAAAAGCGCCTTATTTTTCGCAGGCATCCGCCGCGGTTTTCAGCCAACGGCCGGGAACATCCTCCAACGCGCCCGCATCGCACAGCTTCGCAAGCTGCGGATCGATCGGCAGGCGAGCCAGCACCGGAATGCCAAATTCCGCCGCGACCTCCTCGACATGGCTTTCGCCGAACAGCTCGATGTGGTTGCCGCATTCGCCGCATTCCAGATAACTCATGTTTTCCACGATCCCGAGGATCGGAATATTCATCATTTTCGCCATATTGACCGCCTTTGCCACGATCATGGAAACCAGCTCCTGCGGAGAGGTCACGATGATGATCCCGTCAAGCGGCAGCGTTTGAAACACGGTGAGCGGAACATCGCCTGTGCCGGGCGGCATGTCTACGACCATGCAGTCTACATCCTTCCAGATCACATCGGTCCAGAACTGGCGGACGGTGCCCGCGATGACCGGACCGCGCCACACCACCGGCTGGCGCACATCCTCCAGCAGGAGATTGACCGACATCACATCGATCCCGGTTTTCGTCGTGATCGGGAGCAGCGCATTGCCGCTCGCGGTTGCATGACCGCTCAGCCCAAAAATCTGGGGGATGGAGGGGCCTGTGATATCCGCGTCTAAAATCGCGGCGTGCCGCCCGCGGCGCGCCAGCTCGATCGCGAGAAGCGATGTAACAAGCGATTTGCCCACGCCGCCCTTGCCGCTGATCACGCCAACGACCTTGTTGATCCGGCTCAGCTCATGCGGCGGCTCGTGAAAATCCGTCTGTTGCTGGGCGCGCGAGGAACAGCTTGCGCCACAGCTGCTGCAGTCATGCGTGCAGCTTTCATTTTCTGCCATAAAAAAACAACACCTTTCATAATATCCGGTCAATCCAGCGCGCGGAGCACCATGTCGACCGCTTGAGACACGCGCAGCGGAAGCGCTTCTTCCGCAAGACCCGCAACGCGCAAATTGCATTGGTTCATCGGGACCAAAACCTTGACGGCGCGCGACGCGGCGATCGCCTCTGCCATCGCGGGCGAAAGCTCGCCCATAATGGAATGCGCGGCGATGATGCCGATGCTTCCCACAATGACGTCTGCGCGCGGCGCATAATGGCAAATTGCGTTTTCCCCGGTCGCAGCCGCGTGCGCCCCGGCCTTCTTCATTGCGCCGGAAGCGATGGCGTTTGTGCCGAACGCATACAACTCGCAATCGGCGGGAAGCCTTGGCGCAAGCGCTTCGATCAGCGCGCGGCCAATTCCGCCGCCCTGCCCGTCAACGACCATAACAAGCATGTCATCACCTCACCGAATTATCATAGCAAGTTTTCTCCGCCTTGTCAAATCGCGCGCAGCGCGCAAAAATGGAAATATCATGAAACCGGGCGGATTTTCGCAAAATGTGCTTTCCATCGCATGGCTTTTGATGTATAATATTTATATTAATAACGATTTCGCCACGTTTGCCGCGCGGCGAACGGGCATGATATCATAAAAATTTGCGTGCAAGGGAGTGTTCTGCATGGTAAATTTAGAAAAAACGCGCGCAGCGCTTGAGAAAAACGGCATCACAACCTCATATGTTGCGCATCGCAACGAGGTGGTCGCGCAGTTAAAAACGATGATCCGCCCGACGGACGTCGTGTCGCACGGCGGCTCGGTCACGCTGAAGGAGTGCGGTGTACGCGACTTTTTGACCTCCGGCTACTGCAAGTATTTAGACCGCAGCGTTCCGGGGCTTACCCGTGAGCAGATAATGGAGGTTTATCGCGCGTCGTTTTCGGCGGATGTGTATTTGACCAGCTCCAACGCGGTGACAGAGCGCGGCGAGCTGTATAACGTAGATGGAAACAGCAACCGCATTGCCGCGATCGCGTTTGGACCGTCGCGCGTGATCATGGTGGTTGGGATCAATAAAATCGTTCCGGATCTCGATGCTGCGATCCGCCGCGTGAAAACGATCGCTGCGCCGAAGAACACGAAGCGCCTTGCCTGCAAGACCTATTGCGAGGCGACGGGCAAATGCGCCGGGTTAGACGGCGATCTATGCGCGGGCTGCGCATCAGACGCGCGCATTTGCTGCAATTATCTGGTTTCGGCGAAGCAGCGTGAGCCGGGGCGGATCCATGTGATTTTTGTCGGTGAGGAGCTGGGTTATTGATGAATGCCTTGGTCGTCTATCGCTCGTGCTACGGCGCAACGCGCCGCTATGCGGAATGGATCTCTACTATGCTTTCCGCCAATTTATGCGAGGAAAAATATCTTCGCGAGGAGATGCTGCGCAGCTCGGATGTGATCATTTTCGGCAGCGGGATCTATGCGGAAAAAGTTGCCGCCGCGGCGATGATCGCGCGGTATGCGCAGCAGCTTGCGGGGAAAACGGTGGCGTTATTTGCCGTTGGGCTGGCGGATCCGGAGGATGAGGCGGTGCGCGCCCGCGTGGAGAATGCGCTGAAAAAACAGCTGGGCGATCAGTTTGCCCGCGTGGAGAAATTTTATTTCCGCGGCGCGTTGGACACGTCGCGCCTTAAAATTGCGCACAAGCTGGAGCTTAGGATGCTGCAGGCCATGCTGAAACGCAAGAAGGAGCGCTCAGCCGAGGAGGACGGCCTGCTCTCTGCGCTGGAACAGCCGGTTCAGTTTATGAAAAAAGAAGCGATCGCGCCGCTTTTGGCGTTTTGCCGCGCGCATGACGCTTAATATTTCGCGCAAGCCCCGGCGAGCTCGGGGCTTGTTTTTTACAAAAATCAGGGTGTGCCAAACGGCACACCCTGCACTTATTATGAAAAACTGCTTCTGCCGGAAGGCAGCAATATGCAAAAGGGAAGCGTTAGCAGAAACCGAGTCTATGGCTTCTGTGTGACGGAAAGGGAGTTGCCGTCACACACTGCGGTGACCGTGCCGTTGCTTGTGAGAAACACCTCCGCGCCGCATTGCGCGAGCAGCGCAAGCACCTGCGCATCCGGCTGCTTTTTCTTAGAGCAGGTGATCACGGCATAGCGCGGCGAAACTGCCGCAAAAAACGCCTGCGAGCAATCCTCAAGCCGCCCATGATGCGGCACTTTTAAAAAGTCAAACGTTTTGGGGCTCTGCGCCAAATATTCGCGCAGGCGCAGCTCGGTCGCATCGCCCGCGAACAAAAAGCGCCGCGTGCCGTAGGTCAGCTCTGCGATGATCGAATAATCGTTATCCTCTTCGTAGCGCGCCTGCTCCGCGGGCAGAAGGCGCAGCTGCGCGCCACCCAGGGAGAGCGTCGTTTCCGCCAGCAGCTTATGCGGCGTGGCGTTTGCCTGTGCGCACGCCTGCGCCAGAGCGCTTGCCGCAGCGCTGTTTTCTTCATAATTTGCCTGGATGAGCGCGCCCACGGTGACCTGCGCGAGCACGGACGGTGCGCCGCCGATATGATCCTTATCCAGATGCGTAAGAATCAGCGCATCGAGCGAGCGAATGCCGCGATTTGTTAAACATTGCGCAATTTCCTCGTCATCCTCCGCCTCGCCGGTATCGATGAGAACGGCATGTTCGCCGCTTTCTATTAAAATTGCGTCCGCCTTGCCAATGTCCATCACAGTGACGGTGACGCCGCGGGAGGATGCCTTCTGCGCGGTGCAACCGCAAAACAAAAGGCAGAACGTCAGCGCGCCGAGAAGGATTTTTTGATATGCTTTCATAATTCACTCCTTGTTGCCGTTTCGCTTATCGTAACACGACCGGGCGGATTTTGCAACCGCGCTGCCGCGCAGGAAAACAAAGATTTTGCTATATTTCGCGAAAACAAGCGCAAATCCCGTAAGAATTTTAGTTAAATCGCCAAAATGCAAATTTTTCCACATGATAGGCGATAAAACATGGCTTTTTACTAAATTTCGACAAAAATCAGATGGTACAATAAACAAGTAGGAAGCACTTCCGACTGCTTCCGCGCAGACATGGCGGCTCAGCCGCCGAAAAAAAGACGCACCGCGAGAGTGGAGGCGGCATACCCTGCGATATCCGCAATCAGCGCGGCGGGGATGGCGTAGCGGGTTTTATTCACGCCGATTGCCCCGAAATACACCGCAATGGTATAAAACGTAGTTTCTGCCGAGCCGAGCATGACCGCGGCAATGCGCCCCACATAGGAATCCGCCCCGCAGCTTTTGATGACCTCGCTTCCGGCCGCCAGCGCGGCACTGCCGGAAAACGGGCGCAAAATCCCCATCGGGGCACATTCCGCCGGAATGCCGAGCAGCTTGGTAAAGGGCGAGAGCATGTTGGTGATGATATCCATCGCGCCGGAGGCGCGCAGCATGTATACGCCGGTCAAAAGCGCGATCAGTGATGGTAGAATTCGCAACAAAAGCTTTGCACCATCGGTTGCGCCCTCAAGCAGCGCGTTCCAGACATCGCATTTTTTCACCAGCGCATATATGCCGACCAGCGCCAGAATGGCAGGGACGATCGCGAGCGAGAGCATGGACAGATTCATGCCCGCCTCCGCGCGCCATGCGCCATCAGCTTCGCGGCGAGGATCCCCGCCGCGAGCGACAGGATGGAGGCAAGCCAGACCGCGGGGATGATGTCAAACGGATTGACCGCGCCATATGACGCGCGAATCGCGCCGATCGTGGTTGGGATCAGCTGCAAAGACGCTGTGTTGATCACAACGAGCATGCACATGTCGTCTGAGGCGGTCTCGCCGCTGTGCAGACGATGCAGCCCTTGCGCCGCGCGGATCCCGGCGGGGGTCGCGGCGTTGCCAAGCCCCAGCAAATTGGCGGCTACGTTTGCGGAAATGTCTTCCATGACCTGCCGGTCGCGCCGCGCACCGGGAAACAGAAGCCCGACCGCCGGCGTGACCAGCCGGGCCAGCCGGTCCATCAAACCGCTGCGCCGCATGACTTCCATCACGCCGCACCAGAACATGATCAGCCCCGCGATGGAAAAGCAGAGGGTCACGCTCGCCTGCGCGCCCTCGATCGCTGCGGTGGATAATGCGTCTAATTTCCCCGTTATTACGGCAGAAATCAGCGAAATACAGATCATTCCGACCCAAATTTTACCCATCATGCCGTTTGCACCCCCTATATTCTTTCTTCGTCTGACAGCATATATGAAAAAACATGGCATTTTTGAAAAAATTAACAAAAAATTACTAAAAATGCAACAATCCGCAATTGACATAAAAAACCAATTTTGTTATACTAAATTTGTAGATTGGAAGTTAGGCACAGCAAAATAAAATTATGGAGGTATAAGATTATGAAATCAACTGGAATTACAAGAAAAATTGATGAATTAGGAAGAATTGTGTTGCCGATTGAGCTTCGCCGCAAGATGGGAATTGCTGAAAAAGATTCTCTTGAAATTTATGTGGAGGGCGACACGATTATTCTTCAAAAATATGAACCAGCGTGCATTTTCTGCGGAAACGCGAAAAATGTCATTACATATAAAGATAAAAATGTGTGCACAAATTGCGCAAAGGAGCTTGCAAACCGCTAATTTCATTCGGCATGAAAAGATTCGCCCGACGTGTAAAAGCGGCGGGCGCTTTTTGTGGGACAGGCGATGGGGCAAAGCGTTGCGCAGGGAAATAAATGATGTATCGCGCAGAGCATTTTATTATGAAAGTGGATTTCAAGAGCCGCCGCTCGCGCAGGGCGGGAGCTTTTATCGAGAAATAGAATGGAGAAGCTATGGCAGACACAATTGCGGCAATTGCAACCGCGCCGGCAGCTGGCGCGATCGCGATCATTCGCCTAAGCGGCGCGGATTCCGCCGCGGCTGCGGGGCAGGTTTTTCGCGCGCAGCGCGCGATGACAGAGCATCCGCGCGAGATGATTTACGGCAGCTTTGCCAACGCGGCGGGCGAGGTGATCGATCACGGACTTGCCGTGTATATGCGCGCGCCGCATAGCTATACGGGCGAGGACACGGTGGAGCTGTTTTGCCATGGGTCGCCGGTCGTGCAGCGTGAGCTGCTCGCCGCGCTGTACCGCGCGGGGGCGCGCCCGGCAAATCCGGGCGAATTTACGCAGCGCGCATTTTTAAATGGGAAAATGGATCTGGTGCAGGCGGAAGCCGTGATTGATCTGATCGATGCAGAAACAACGGAAAGCGCCAAAAATGCGGCAGCGCAAATGGAAGGGCGCATGGGCGGCGAGATCACCGCGGTGCGTGACCGTTTGTTGAATGCGATCGCGGCATTTTATGCGTATGTGGATTATCCGGATGAGGAGATCGATATGCCCACGCTTGCGCAGACGCAGGCGGATTTAGAGCAGGCTTGCGCAACGCTTACGCAGCTGCTCGGCAGCTTTGACCAGGGGCAGATGATCAAAAACGGTGTGCGCACAGCGATCATTGGGCGTCCCAATGCGGGGAAGTCTTCGGTTCTCAATGCGCTGCTCGGTTTTTCGCGCAGCATCGTGTCAGACATTCCGGGAACAACGCGTGACACAGTGGAAGAAAAGGCGCGGGTTGGAAGCGTTGTGCTGCATTTGATCGACACGGCTGGGCTGCGCCGGGCGGAAGACCGGGTGGAACAACTCGGCATCGAGCGAACCGGGGCGGCAGTGCATGCGGCGGACTTGCTCCTTGTAGTGTTTGACGGGAACGCGCCATGGACCGCGGAGGACGAAGAGGCTTTACAGCTTGCCAGGGAGCGCCGCGCGATCGCGCTGGTCAATAAATCAGACCTGCCGCTTGCGATCAATCTGGCGCGGCTGCGCGACCAGTTTGGCACGCGGTTGTGCATCATCAGCGCAAAGGAGCAGCAAGGCTTTGAAGCGCTGCGTGCAGCGATTGATGAGATGTTTGCGGCGGAGCTTCCGCCATGTGATGGTAAAATAGTAACAAACGCGCGGCATGCGGCGGCGCTGGAAAAGGCGCGCGAGCATGTTCGGCATGCGGCGGAGGCGCTGCAGGGCGGCTTAACGCCGGATCTTGCGATCTCGGATATGGAGCTTGCGGTGGACGCATTGGGCGAAATAACCGGGGAAACCGCGTCGGAACAGGTGCTTCACCGCATATTCGAGCGTTTTTGCGTAGGGAAATAATAAAAAAAGCGTCTATTTAGCGGAATATCGCCAAATAGACGCTTTTGTTTTAGAAAAATGCCCCTGCAAAAGCAAGGGAAGCAGATCAATTTCTGCCGCGTGCCGCTGATAGTCCTCGCGTGTGCGAGTTTTATGCCGAGAAATCCATGGATAGAGTTAAATAAGAATGAAAAGTGGGTGCTAACAGGGGAAAGAGCGGCGCGAAATCATATGATTTTGGGTAACAAGATAAGCCGATTTGCACGCACGGAAATGCTGGAGGAAGGGATCTCCAATGTTGCCGGCAACGTGGCGGATCAGGTCATTATGGGCGAGTTGTCCAATTATTCGCTGCTCGTGCAGCAGTTCATGCAGTAGGGCGCGAGCCGCGAGGAGGCGGAGCGCGAGGCAAATTATCAGCTGTATTTTATCGACACGCTCAAGAGCTCGCTTGGGGGCGGTATTTCCGGTGGCTTGATGGCAACAAGCGCGCAGGTGGTTGGCGCTGCACGGCAAAACATGGCGCGCCGGGCGGCAAACAACGCGGTAAACGATGCGTACAGAGCAATGGCGCAGGATGGCATGTTCTCTGACCGCGCGCGGCAGGCGGCAAATACGGCGGCGGCGAAGCAAAGCGTTTTGACCCCGCAAATGACTGTTGAGCAGTTCAACAAAGCGCGGTATGAGACCGTGCGCCGCAACACGGAGCAGCAGCTTGACGCGCTGATCGAGCCGGTTCGTGCGCGCGTTCAGCAGCTGGAATCGCA
>CAKUEM010000065.1 GCA_934646115.1 uncultured Oscillospiraceae bacterium | reverse complement strand
GGGTAAAAAATCGTCGAACTCCCCTGGTCGAGCAGGCTTTCACTGTGCCCGTGCATCAGCTTTGCCGGGTAGCACGCGGTGTCAGACGGGATCGAATAGCGCCCGCGGTTATACAGCTCCATGGACGACGGCTCGGACAGCACGACCTCAAACTCAAGCGCCGTGAGAAATGCGTGCCAAAACGGCAGGTTTTCAAACATATTCAGACCGCGCGGGATGCCGATCTTGCCGCGCTTTCCGGGAACGCCGCGCAGCGCGTCGATCCGCGCGCGCTTCCATTCATACACGTTTGGCAGCTCTTGCACGTTGTCCTTCCCAAGCGGACGCTGACAGCGATTGCCGGAGATGAACCGTCGGTTGCCGGAGAAGGTGTTGATCGTGAGGTGGCACTTATTGGCGCACAGCCCGCACGTCGTGCTCTTTGCGCTGTGCGTAAAGCTGGAAAGCTCAGAAGCGCGCATCATATCAGAGCGTTCAAGCCCCAGATCGCGCGCGTAAAGCGCCGCGCCGTATGCGCCCATCAGCCCTGCGATCGCCGGGCGGATGACCGGATGCCCCAGCTCGCGCTCAAAACTGCGCAGCACGGCATCGTTATAAAATGTCCCTCCCTGAACGACAATATGCTTACCAAGATCCGCTGCGTTCTGTGCGCGGATCACCTTGTAGATCGCGTTTTTGACCACGCTGATCGAGAGCCCTGCGGAAATATCAGAAACATCCGCGCCTTCCTTCTGCGCCTGCTTCACGGAGGAATTCATAAATACCGTGCAGCGAGAGCCGAGATCGACCGGGTGCTTGGCAAACAGCCCGAGCTTTGAAAATTCATCGATCTCATAGCCCATTGAGCGGGCGAACGTCTCGATAAATGAGCCGCAGCCCGAGGAGCACGCCTCGTTGAGCATAATACTGTCGATCGCGCCGTTTTTAATATGGAAGCACTTGATATCCTGCCCGCCGATATCGAGAATGAAATCCACATCCGGGCAGAAGAAACGCGTGGCGCGGAAATGCGCCATAGTTTCAACAAGACCTGTGTCCAGGCGAAACGCGGCGGAGATCAGCTCCTCGCCGTAGCCCGTGACCGCGCTTGCCGCGATCGTGATTCGATCCTCGCAGAGCGCGTAGAGCCGCAACAGCTCGCCGCGCACCACATCGACCGGATTCCCGCGGTTTGAGCTATAATATTCAAACAAGACCTCCGCGTCCTCGCCGATCAAAACCAGCTTCGTCGTCGTACTGCCGCAGTCGATCCCAAGATAGGCGCGCCCGGAATAGCTGCCGATCGGCACATGGCGGACGGACGCCTTGGCATGCCGCTCTGCAAATGCGTGATATTCCTCGCGCGAGGTGAAAAGCGGCTCGAGCGCGTGGGTAATGCGCACATCGCCAACGGATTCCGCCAGCGTGTGGAGCAGCGCGTCATACGCAAATTGCGTACCGCCCTCCGCGGCATAGAGCGCCGCGCCGAGCGCAACGGAAAAACGCCCAAGCTCCGGGAAGATCGCGTCTTCCGGCGCGAGGGAGAGCGTTTCGATAAAGCGGCGCTGCAGCCCTTTGAAATAGAAAAGCGGACCGCCGAGAAACGCAATGCGACCGCGAAGCTGCCGCCCCTGCGCCAGCCCGGTGATCGTTTGGTCAACGACCGCCTGAAAAATACTCGCCGCGATGTCCGCATGGTTCGCGTTCTGGTTGAGCAGCGGCTGAATGTCTGACTTTGCGAATACGCCGCAGCGCGAAGCGATCGGATAAAGCTGCGTGCTGCGCAGGCTGAGCGCGTCCAGCTCCTCCGGCGTTACGTCAAGCAGAGTCGCCATCTGATCGATAAATGAGCCGGTGCCGCCGGCGCAGGTGCCGTTCATGCGCTCCTCTACGCCGCCGGTCAGAAACAAAATTTTTGCGTCTTCGCCGCCCAGCTCGATCACAAGGTCGATCCCATCGCCAAACAGCGGAACTGCCTTCTGCGTGGCAAATACCTCCTGCACAAACGGAATATTGCAGGACTTTGCAACGCCAAGCCCGCCCGAGCCGGAGATCGCAAGCGTGAATGCCTGCCCGCCCAGCACATCGCGCGCCTCGCGCAGCAGCTCGACCGCCTTTTGCCGAACCTGCGACAGATGCCGCTCATAATGCGTGTATAAAATATGCTCTCCGTCAAGCACAACGAGCTTGACCGTGGTTGAGCCGATATCGATTCCGACCGTGAGAGCCATAGAAACCACCTTCTTTACATACAAGAAAATACGAAAATTCGGCGCCGCTCGCGCGCGGCGACCACACATATTATCCACTTATTATAACATTTTTCGTCAAATTAGTAAACGCTAAAAATTTCTGAGGCGGACGATAAAAAATCGCGTTTTTGCATTGTATGCGCAGGAAAAATGTGCTATACTAAAGGCAAAGAGAAGCGGAAAGGATGAACGATATGGTCAAAATTAATGTAAAGCTGGATACGATTGCGAAGGTCAAGGATTTTGTGGATGCGCTGCTCGCCAGCACATGTGATGTTGACCTGGTCTCCGGGCGCTATGTGATCGATGCGAAGTCTATCATGGGCATTTTCAGCTTAGATCTGACCAAGCCGATCGAGTGCGTGATCCATAGCGATTCCTGCGATGCGCTGCTTGCAAAATTAAAACCGTTCACGGTATAGCGCAGGGGCTTTGTGAAACGAAAACGCCGGGGCAGCACGCTCCGGCGTTTTATTGAAATATTGTGGAAAAGAGGGCGTTATGAGAAACAGAGAGGGGCAGATGCGCACGCAAGACCTGCTGCGCCGGTTTCTGCCGTATTTTAAAAAATATCGCGGTATTCTCGCGCTGGATTTGCTTTGTGCCGCGCTGACAACCGTGTGCGAGCTGGTGTTTCCGCTGATCGTGCGCGCGATCACAAATCTCGGGCTGTATCATACGGCGGAGCTGCCGGTGGAATTTGTATTAAAGGTCGGGCTCCTGTATCTTGTGCTGCGCGTGATCGACACGGCGGCGTATTATTATATGGCGGGCGTTGGGCACGTGATGGGCGCGCGGATCGAGACCGATATGCGGCGCGATCTGTTTGCGCATTTGCAGCGGCTTTCGCACGCGTATTATGATGAGACTAAGGTCGGGCAGATCATGGCGCGCATCACGAGCGATTTGTTTGACGTTACGGAGTTTGCGCATCACTGCCCGGAGGAGTTTTTTATCGCCGCGATCAAGATCATCGCGTCGTTTGCCATTTTGGCGAGCTTTAATGTGTGGCTCACGCTCATCGTGTTTGCAACCATCCCGCTGATGCTGGTGTCTGCGTTTTATTTTAACCGCCGGATGCGCCGCGCGTTTAAAAAATCGCGCAATCAGATCGGCGAGCTCAATGCGCAGGTCGAGGACAGTCTGCTCGGCGTGCGCGTGGTGAAATCCTTCGCCAACGAGCCGATCGAGGAGCAGAAGTTTGAGGCGGGCAATCAGGAATTTTTGGAGATCAAGAAGGAAACCTATCGTTATATGGCGGGCTTTCAAAGCTCCACGCGCTTGTTTGACGGCGTGATGTATATCACGGTGGTGATCGCCGGGTCGCTCTTTATCATTCACGGCGCGATCACCGCGGCGGACCTCGTGGCATATCTGCTATTCGTGTCGTCGCTGCTCACCTCGGTGCGCCGCATCGTGGAGTTTACGGAGCAGTTCCAGCGCGGCATGACCGGGATCGAGCGGTTCCTCGAGGTCATGGACGCGCCGGTCGATATTGAGGACCGACCGGGCGCGCAGGAGCTTGCGCATGTGCGCGGGGACATCACGTTTTCGCATGTTGATTTCCGCTATGCGCCGGACGCGCCGCTCATTCTTTCAGATATCAATTTGGAGGTGCGCGCGGGCGACCATATCGCGCTTGTCGGAAGCTCCGGTTCAGGAAAGACTACGCTTTGTAATTTAATACCGAGATTTTACGATGTGTCATCGGGCGAGGTGCGGATTGATGGGGTGGACATCCGCGATGTAACGCTTGCGTCGCTGCGCGCGCAGATCGGTGTGGTGCAGCAGGATGTGTATCTGTTTTCCGGCACGGTGATGAGCAACATTTTATATGGCAAGCCGGACGCAACGCAGGAGCAGGTCGTGGAGGCGGCGCGCCGCGCCGGGGCGCACGATTTTATCATGCAGCTTGAGGATGGCTATGATACGTATGTGGGCGAGCGGGGCGTGAAGCTGTCCGGCGGGCAGAAGCAGCGCATCTCGATCGCGCGGGCGTTTTTGAAAAATCCGCCGGTTTTGATTTTGGACGAGGCGACCAGCGCGCTGGATAACGAAAGTGAGCGCGTGGTGCAGCAGTCGCTGGAGGAGCTGTCGGTCGGGCGGACGACGTTCACGATCGCGCATCGGCTCACAACGATCCGCAACGCAACGCGGATCCTGGTGCTCACCGACGATGGCATTGAAGAATCCGGCACGCATGAAGAGCTGATGGCAAAGCGCGGCGCGTATTATCAGCTGTATAACCAGGCGAGCGGCGCGCAATAAAAGCGCCGGAATACTTTGGCTACATGTTAGTGAGCGCGCAGATTTCATCCTGTCATTAAAAAAGCAAGGTCTTGCCGAATAATCGGCGAGACCTTGCTTTTTAATAAGCGCGCTGCAAAACGGCAGCGGACAGAAATTTTCAAGAAGCCCCACGCGGGAGGAACGGCTCAAGCTGCATGAAATAATAATTGCAGCCCCATCACAATGATCCAGACATAGGCGCAGGTTTTCGGGATCATAAGGATACCGAGCCTTGGCATTTTTTTGCTGTATAACGCGACCGGGAGATAGCAGCCGAAGGAAATGAGGATGGCGGCTACCATTCTGGTCATATGATATCCGGAGGTATTGCCGGAAATCGCGTATAAAATAATCACGCCGATTCCGGTAACGGCAAATACCGCGTTTCGAATTATGGATAATTTTGGGTTTCCCTCATCCGTGCACCAATTATTCTGCGGAAGGCTGCATACGAATATTCTGATCAGCGCGGAGACCCAAATCATGACTTCTACGGCGGCGGGCGCGCTTATCTGCGGGAAGGTATATTTCCAAACGTACATTAAAATGATATAAAAGACGGTCATTGTGATCGACGAAATTTGCAGCCCGACCCCGAGCTGCTTTTTGATTTTATCGCTGCTGCCTCGAACCGCGCGGATGATCCGCGGCACCAAATGGAACGCGTCTCCGCCGCAAAGCGTCAGCGTTAATATGCCATAAAGAACGAATACCGTATTCCCCTTGGAAAACGCAAAAAATAAAATCCCCGCAATGAGATCGAAAATCAAATAGCATGCGTCGAATATCGCTTCCATAATATCCGGAGCCTTGGGTTTATACGCGGCGTTTTTCATGCTCTCACTCCTTTTCGAGGATTTGGTCGAAATATAAATAGTTTTTTATAAACAAAACGCCTGCTAAAATCAATGCGCAGCCGATGCCGGGATAGAAAAAGGCAACAAATAGATCGGGGAACACCCCGGCTGCCCGCAGCCCGATTCCTGTGGACATCATAAAGGCCATGATCAAATATGCTTTTAAATCAAAAAAATGCCAGAACGGACGATGACTTTCGTAGGCGGAAATTCTTTTTGTATGCTTTTGGCTCATCTTATAAAACATTGTGCCAAACAGGAAAAATACGAGCAACGCCAATGGATATAAAAACCATTCCCCGTCGGTTTTGAAGTATGACAAAACGCCAAGCCTTGCCACATTAAAGCCGGCGATCAGCCAAACGACACCGGCAATCAGCAAAAGAGTTCTTTTTTTAACATAAAATTTGTTTTTCATGATCCTGCCCCGTGTTTTTTTAAATATTCGTCCGCATTGCTGCATATTTTATGAAAAACAACTTTGCACAGATGTTTTTCTTCTTTGGTCAAGCCGTTTAAAACCGTTTTTGCAAATTCCTTTTGCGCATTTGTGCCGTCTTCTATCACCGGGGCGGCCTTGCTTAAAATCACGATTTCGATATGCTTTTTATGATCGGCGCTTTGCAGCCGCTTAATCAGACCTTTGTTTTCTAGCCCTCGCAGAGAAGTGGACACATGAGATTTTGTTGATTTGCGAACCCGCACGATATCCGCAGCGGTCGTATATTGCGGATTATTATGCAGAAACATCAGAATCCCATATTCCATTTGTGTGAGCTGATACTTCTCGCATACCTTTCGCGCAAGCATTTCGTAACAGCCGGTGATGGTCTTATGCTTGTCTGCAAACAGCATCGCGTCGCCCCTTTCCGCAATGTTCTAATTAGAACTATTATAGCGCTGCGCTCCCGCTTTGTCAATCCCGGACAGAACAACATCAGCCGCAAAAGCGGCTGATGCAAAGCGAGTTTGATTCATCGATTGGGGAAGCCAGACTTGGCTGCGCACGGATCATAGCACGATCTCATGCCCGCACTCCGCGGAACGATAAATCGCATCAACGATCTGTGTGACGACCACGCCGTCCTCGGCGCTTGCGCGGCAGGGCGCGCCATCTAAAATACAGGCGGCAAAATGATCGATCTCGCGATCAAACAGCCGGGCAAACGTGATCACCGGCGCTTGCGCGGCGGTCGCGCTGACCATGTGACCGCCCAATTCCGTATATACCTCAAAGGGATTTAAACGCGCGCCCGCGCGCGTGCCAAACAGCTCTATGTTTTCTTGATCCTCGCGTAGATTCAGGCTGAAGCTTGCCTCGACCTGAAGCACCAAACCGTTATCAAAACGGACCATCGCGCTCGCGAGATCTTCTACATCGAATATGTCAGAGCTGCCGCTGCCCGCGCGGACTCGGGCGCTGATCCCATCGCGCAGACCCGGGCGATTTTGCAGCTTAGAGAATGTTGCACCATACACGGAGATCGGTCGGGGCGAGCCTGCAAGATAACGAACCTGGTCGATGCGATGCACGCCCAGATCGATCAGCGGACCGCCGCCGGACAGCGCGCGGTTTTGAAACCAGCCGCCTGGGCAACCGTGCCGCCGCAGGTAACTCGCCTTGGCATAATAAATTTCGCCCAATACGCCTGCATCCACCATGTCGCGCAGCATTTCTGTGTCCTCGCCGAATCGACACACGAACCCGACCATCAGCAGAACGTCGGCGGCGTCTGCCGCGTCGCGCATCTGCTCTGCCTGCGCCAGCGTGGTTGCCATCGGCTTTTCTACCAACACATGCTTGCCCGCGGCGATCGCGCGCAGGGCATAGGGCGCGTGCTGGCTGTTGATCGCGCAGATACTTACTGCGTCAAGCTCCGGCAGCGCAAGCATTTCGTCGAGATCCGTGAATGTTTGTGCCACGTGAAACTCTTTTGCGTATGCGGCAAGGCGCGCAGCGTTGGTATTGCATAGCGCGGCAATTTCGACCCGCGGGTTATTTTGATAGGCGCGCAGATGCTCTTTGGCGATGTTTCCCAAGCCGATCACGCCGACTTTTAATTGCTTCATACCGGATCCTCCTTTGATTTGCAAGCAATGGAGTTTATGCGAAAGGAAACGCCGCTTCAGCTGCGTACTCTTTCACATTGCGTATTTTAATCTTAAAATAAACGACGCGCAATGTAAAGTATTTAATAAAAATCGCGCGATTTGCGACCAAAAAATGCCTGCGCCGGGCGCTATACGGCTTAAAAAATTTACGCCGCGAATGCGCTGCGCCAAAGGGTATAAAAATCGCGCCGGGCGTATCGCTGCGCGTGACCGTTTAAGCAATCAGCCCAGCATCGCGTCCGCTTCACTATTCGGCGAAAACGCTGCCGCGCGGCGCAAATTTTGATGAGAAAACCGCGCGGTTGACCTGGATACCGGACGTATATCAGATGAGAACGCATCATATTGCGATCGCGGCGACAGACGGAACGCTAGAATCGAGCTTGAACTTCGTGGTTCGCGTTTACGGCGCAACGACCGGCGCGTCGCCCAGCCCGAGCACGCCCGGCAAGCCGGAAAGCCCGAATAAACCGGAAAATCTGGAACAGACAACTCGTTTCCGCGATCTTGCAGGGTATGACTGGGCAAAGGA
>CAKUEM010000064.1 GCA_934646115.1 uncultured Oscillospiraceae bacterium | reverse complement strand
TTCTTGCCCAGCTGCGCGGAATCCGGAATCCAGCTGAATGTCCGGGTCGCCGCATCAAAGTTCGCGCCGCGCGGCAGGGTCTTTGCAGAATATGTCAGCGCACGCCCTGCCGGACTCTCCGCCGACACAATAAACTTCAGCTCGCTCCCCACCTCGACCTGCTGGTCCTCGATCGGTTGGAATACCGGGCTGGTATCGATCATCTTCGCGCATGGGATCCTAAATTTCTGCCCGGTCGCGATATTATGCGTATAGCCCTGATCCGGGTTTTCGACATCGCGATACGCGCGCACCAGCGTGATATCGCCGATATCTAAAATCATCTGGTTACCGCGCTGCTCCGCCGAGCGGATCAGATATGCGCCGTTTTGCACGCCGTCGTTTTCCACAAACAGGTATTTCCCGGAAAGTGCGTCCGGCGTGACCTCCTGATCCATCCGGACCGTGACCTGATTTTCCATTTGCAGCTCTCGGGTGAAATCTATAATTTCTCCAGTAAACGCCGGAATGCTCTCTGCCTCGCCGATCAAATCGCCATCATTGATATAGCTAAACACCTCGCCGTCCTCCTGCATGCAATACACGCCAAGGAAGCCGCGGAAGTCAAACGTATCGTCCACGCGGTATTCCACTGTGCGGTCGCTTGCATACACCACATAGTCCACGCACCCGGACTGATGCGTGATCTTCACGACGCGGGCGGCATCATCCTCCGGCATTCCCTCAAGCACCTGCAGCTCTGTCGGTTCAATGCTCTGAATATAGCGCTCGTTTCGATACGGCTCCAGCACGGTGGTAAAGAGCGAATCCAGGTTCTTTCCTGTACGCCGCGCCAGCAGATATTCCAGCGTCTCCGGATTCCCCTTGCTGACCGGCGGATTTCCGTTTGCAATTGCAAGCTCAGTCAGCGTAAACGGATTGACCATCGTCATGCGCAGATGCAGCCCATCCGGGTCTCGCAAAATGTTTCTAAAATCACGAATCGCGAAGTCCACGCTGAACTGCTGCTGCGGCGCTTTGTCGCGGCGCACATGATACAGCCAGGTAAAGCCCGCCGGATATTGCAGATAATTGGTCGCCCAAGAAGACAAATTGGTTTTCGGGTCAGGTCCCCACGGAATGTCTGCGCCCGCATAGGTACCCACAAACTCACCCGTGGCATTTGTTTGCGCTTCCAGATTCAGCCCCTCGGTTTCATAAACCTCATCGCTTGTGGCGTGGAAGCTGAAGATATGGTCGTCGCCACCCTTTACTCGGAAGAAATCCAGCCCATAAGACGTTTCATCATCCACCTCGATCATGACCACTGTGCGACGATATTGCTCGAGCGCCGGATAAGCCGCTTTTCCGTCTACGTCCATGACCTTGACTTTACCAGAATCGTCAAAATGGAGCGGCACGCCTGTGCCGGATAATCCGGTCTGCTCTGCGCCGTCTACCACAACGGTGTTGTGGCTCAGCGTAGTGCGCACCCACTGGATGCGATTGGGCTGCGTTCCGGTCTGCTCCGGATAACCGAGATCCGGCATCATATTCAGTCCAAAGGCGGTCATCCCGATCGACATTGCATCATAATGCCCATGCCCCACGCTGCGCCCGAAATACATCCAGAAATCGCGCGTGGTATCCTTTTCGGTATATGAGCCCTGCGCATACGGTTTTCCCTCACGCAGCGCCGCAAACCCATAACCCGCGCTCATTGTACTCTCAAGCGCAAGCGGACCATTCGCATCGATCTCCTGCTGCACCTCGGTAGAAAGCCGCTCCGGGTCGCGCACATTGAGCGCATAGTGTAGACCATGCGATGAATTCCCGTTTATTTTATAAATCAGCTGTGCAATGCGCGGATCATTCAGGCGCCGATAGCCCTTCGCCAGCGTATCAGTACTCACCGTTGCAACACCGAGACTTGCCGTTCCTCCCGAGTCGCCGATTTGAATCACATAATTTCCGCCTAGAATCAGCGGAATCTGCGCGGTAAACATCTTTGCAAACTTTGGGTTTTCATACAGATTGACCACCGGATACGGCGTGTAATCCGCAAGCAGCTCCGCCGCGCCAATCAAACTATTGATCCATAGCGCATTATATCCCGGCGCGGCCTCGTTTCCGTTTCCATCGCGGTCCACATTCGTGACAAGCTGGAAATTGATCTTGCCGCCGGTGCGCGGATAGATGCCAGGCTCGCCCGGTCGCATCAGCCAATCCAACCATTCATTTGTTTCCGGCGCGGTATTTAGCGCAAGCGCCGCGGTCGCAACCGTTTCCTGCGTCATGCCGAAGTTGCCGGAAATCTTGCCACTCACCGCGTTTGCAAACGTCTCGCGCAGGATATTGTCCTCCACATTGCGGCGCACCGCCATCGGGCTGTCCTTCGGGTTCTTCATCTGATACTTTTCAGCCTTCGCCTTTAAATAATCGATCGTCTGCGCGTCGCTATACGCCGGAAGGAAAGCGTCGTACGCATATGCCAAGTTTGTTGCAAGCGTACAATTCCAAACGATATCCAGCGCCTTGCCATCATAGCTGTCGCCGCGGAACGCGCCCCACTGCTTCCAGTCGAGGTCTTTATACACATCCGCCACGCGGTCTAAGATGATCGCACCTGCGCGTCCATACCGGATGTCGCCCGTGTAATTATATGCCTTTGCCAACTTTTCGAGCGATTGGGCAAGCAGCCCGCCATACGGCACGCGCACACTATTCGCCTGGTTGCTCCAAAGCCCCTCATGCAAATAATAAGCGATGTAGGTATGCTTTTCGGCAACGCCGTTGGAATACGTCCGACCGGTGAAATAGCCGAACCCGTCATCCACGCCCCAATTCGGCTCTTCCGCCGTATTTTTCTCCGGATACAGCAGGTTCTTCAAATATCCATCCTCGCCCGCCGCGACCAGCTCATCGTTTTTCGCCTTGGCCTGCTCGTAGTTAAAAATACCGTGCGCATCCAGTCCCAGCTGATAAAAACCGCCGAAATCATTGCTCGGGAACTTTCTGCGGCAATCCGGACACTGGATTTTATACGGCTCGTTCAGCGCATCGACCAGCCAGCCATACGGGTGATATTTCGCCGAAAGATCGCACCCGCAGTAACGGCACTTAAACTTATCCGGGTCATATTTATACCCCACATGGTAATAGCGCGGAAGCCCTTCCGCCACGACCAGATTCCAGATCTCGTCATAGCGGTCAACATAGCGGTCTGCCGCCTTGATCACCGCATCGGTCTCTGCCGTGGCCCAGGGATATTTGGCGATATTCTCACGCATGATCCCGCGCTGCTCAAGCGTTGTGACCGCCGGCTCGACCGCGCCGGAATACACGATCTGGATCTCAAGCGGCTCGCTTTGCAACACCTTGCCCTTGAACTTTGCCTCGACCACAATCGTTACGCTGCCGACCGCAACGCCGGTCAGCTCGCCCTTTTCCGTCAGCGTCGCCGCATGTTCCGGCGACATGGAGACCACGCGGTATGTAACAAATTCCTCCGGAATCGGGATCTCATTCCCGCTCGACATCTGCGCATAGGCAGTCAGCTGGCGCGTGCCGCGCGTCCAAAGCTCGCCCGGATTTTTGATCACGACCGAAAGCAGGTCGCTCCTATCCTCCACCGTGACCGGGAGGGTCGCCGTCAGCGTAACGCCATAGCGCGTCACGCTGACCGTAACATCGCAGCTGCCCTCGCTGACCCCCGTCACATTTCCAAACGAATCGACCTTCACGATTTGAGGCGCGCTGCTGGCATAATCATAAAAAATGCCATCCTCTTCAGGATCAATCGGCGCGCCGCTCATGTCCTTCAGCGCAAGCTCGATCTGCCCTGTCGCCCCGATGGAAAGCGGCTGCTCCGCAAGCGACGCCTCCACGCTTCCCAGCGCATTTGTCCCGGTCAGCGTAACAAACTGCGCATACAGCGTGTATTCCCACGAGCTGGGGTTATGTCCCTCCACGTTAAACACCAGTATGTATTCGCCCGGCTCTGTGGCGTAAAACTTGCCGATCTCAAAATGCTTAAACTCATTTTGCGGCGCGTAGGTATCCGCCTCGCCGATCTTGTTCGCCGCGTTTAAATAGGCCGAAATGTCCTTCGCGGCGGCATCGCTGTAAGGGAACATATAGATCCCCGCGATCGCGCTTCTTGCGCGGCAAAACGCGTCCATCGCCACCTGATATTCGCCCGCCTCCGCGACCTGGAAGCGCAGCGCAAGATATTCGCCCGGCTTTTGCATGACCGCCTGGAAATATCCTCCCTGGCGCGCCGGATAAGGATAATCCGCGGAAGAGATCGTATGCCCGACAAATGCCCACGGGCGCTCCGCCCCATACTTCGTCAGGTTTTCCATGTTCTGTTCGGTCTCGCCATACGCATTTACCGAGAAGTCAAGCTTCATCCCGCTCTTTGCCGCAATTTTTTCGCCAATCGTGACTGTGACCTCCTGCGTATCAAGCTCCTGCCCGTCATACTGGACCTTTGCGCGAAGCGTTGCCGTGCCGACCGCATGCGCGGTGACCAGCCCGTCCGCCGCCACTGTGACCGCGCCGTCCGGCGACTGCGCAACCACGGAAAGCTCCACCTGCTTCGCCGGAATATTCACAACCTCGTCCTGCGTGCCATAGCCCACAACGCTTGCCTGCGCAGACGCGCCCACCGCAAGCTTTTGCGCAATGCGTAGCTCCGCGCGCGCAAGCGTGATCTTTTCTTTCACAACGAGCCTCTGCTCGACCACGCGCTCTACGCCGTCGATATAAACTGCGGCAGAAATCAAGCTCTCGCCCGCGCTCTTCGCTGTGATTTTCCCCACCGCGTTGACTTCTGCCACATCTTTATTGCTGCTGGAATATACGATATGATCCTCCGCTGCAAGCGCGTTTAAATCGATCTCGCTGTCGTCGGCACAATATGCCTTCACGGTCGCCTGCGCAGTCTCACCCAGATAAATTTCGCCCGGCTCTATGCGGAGCGACGCGTGGTCAAACTTCAGCCCGTTGAGCGTCAGCGCCGAAAACAGTAGGTTATACTTGCCCGCGCTCGACGCGCCTGCCCGGAAAAACGCCACATATTCTCCCGCAGCATCAAAATTCCAATTTCCATACGGCAGTTCAATTACCGCTTTTTTCGAGCCGCTGAAATCGCCGCTGCCTACCTTGTATTTCTCATCAAATACGTTAAGCGCTTTCAACTCGTTGTCCGCGCCAGTACGGACGAGAATCGAAGAGCCCTCAGAGTACGGCGCGATCGTGCCGTAAATTGCAGGATCTGCCAGCGCGGTAAGCAGCGCCTCGCTCGATGGAATGATATATAGATCCAATACGCCCGCGTTGGGGTAGCAATACCCGCTGACCGACACGCCATAGCTGCCCGCCGCCGGGACCTTGATCTTCATCGCGACCCAGCCGCCCGCCTGCGTAAACGATGTGGCGATCCAGTTGCCCATATCCGTAAAGTTCCCCTTAGAATCCGAGAGGTCCGCGGTCGTGCCGATATACGCCCATTGGCGCGCGGAGGCAGATCCTTCTGCCGGATACTCGGGATAAGCGGCCGCATCTGCCGTCGTTTCGCCCGCGTATGCGCCCTTTTTAAAGAGATATTCCGCCTTTGCGCCGGATTTTTCAGTTGCGGGCGCATCGCTGCTTTTTTCCATCGTCAGCGTATGGATCAGCGCCGCACCGATCGATTCTGCGCGCAGAAGCAGAATATATTCTCCCGCTGCGTCAAACGTGTAGCTGCCAAACTCCGCGTTCCGCATGCCCACGTCTGCCGAGCCCTTCGCCGCCCAGAAATTTTGCGCGCCGACCTTGTTTTTTTCATCCGCAAAAACCGGAAGGTCATATCTTGCGCCGCTTCTTACATAAGTTGCTTTTGTTCCTTCTTTTAGCGAAATCGTTCCATATGTATCTGCATTATCGGGCGCGAGAATATCTAAAATCTCACCCTGCGCCGGCACGATATACATGCCAAGATTCCCTGCGTTTTGATACGCATACGCATTCAGCGAAATCTTATAGTTCCCCGCCTCCGTCACGCGCATCCGAAACGCTGCCCATTCGCCGGACGACCGCCCATTGAGCGGGATAGACATATATCCCTTTCCCAAATCAACAAACAGGCCCAACGAGTTGGAATATACCGCGCTCGTGCCGATATACGCCCACTGACGCGCCGATCCTGATCCCTCCTCGGGAAATGCGCGGTATTCCTCCGCATTGGTCTCGCTTTCGCCTACATATGCGCCCAGGGTGAACCGATATTCCACCTTGTTCGCTGCCGACGCCCGCTCGCCTGCCGGAATAAATCCAAGCAGCATAGCAAGCACAAGCGCCATAGATACGATGCGATGTGTGTGTCGTATTCTCATGCCAATTTTTCCTCCTCTGTTTGCACTCTTCTCAATGCGTCACGCGCATTTCTTACAGACAGTCCCCCTGCCTTAGCATCATCATTATAACAGAGCCTCCCGGCTTTTTTTCGTACGATTTGGCATTTCAACGAAAACAGCTCCATTTTCGCCAAAAATATCGTGCATTTTGACTTTTCGTGTGCTATGCTTATATTGGAATCAAAGGAGGATTTGCCATGGAAGAAACATTTTCGTTCTGTGGGCAGCCGCATGAGGTGGAGGACTGGTTTTTGCCGGACAATGTGTTCACCATCGCGCGCAGCACATCGCATAAGCAGACCGCGCGCCATGTGCACAACCATATGCAGCTTTGGTATGTGCTGCGCGGCAGCTTCCGGCACGTGCTGGACGATCAGGATTTTATCCAAAGCGCGGGCGATTTTGTCTTTGTTCCGACCTGGTGCTCGCATATTATTGACACAAGCGCCGCGCCGCGGGATGTTTCGTTCATTTTTTGCGACCTGTCGGATGGATTTTTAAATATTTTTCCAAACAGCGCGGAAAAGCGGCGCCTGTTCGACCTGGCATATCTGCGCCCGCTTCTGGTCAATGCCCGCAAGGTGCAGCCGTTCTTATCCTTTTCGGGCAACAGCCGCGCGCAGCTGGAGGCCGGTTTTTTTGACCTGATCCGTGAATATGAATCAAACAGTGAGCTGTCGCAGGTATATCTGCGCGCCGGGCTTCTGCGGCTGTTTGCGCTGGTCGCGCGCGAGTATGAGGCGCGCTCGCCCTCGGGCGACGATGCGCTGTTTGCGCAATACCGCGCGGCGATCCAGTCTGCGCTCGATTATATCGACCTGCATTATACCGAGGATATCACGCTGCCCGAAATTTCAAAAATCGCGCTCATGTCCGTGCGGTCGTTTTCCTCTGTGTTTAAATCCATCACCGGGAAAACATTTTTAGAATATGTGCATTACCTGCGCATCCGCCGAGCGCGCAACCTGCTTTTGGAAACGAGCATGAGCCTCACGGCGATCTGTTTTGAATGCGGCTTTCGCGATATCACGCATTTCGGGCGCGTGTTTAAAAAAATCGCGGGCGAAACGCCGGGTGCGTATCGAAAACGCCGCACTTATCCGCCGTCATTTTAAAGGAGGATCGGGATGCGATACGGATTTGCTTATACCGGAAAACCGCCGGAAGATGACGCAAAAGAGCTGTTTCTGCACGAGCCGGCGTATTTTAAAACACAGCTTGGCACCTCGCATGAGCAAAGCATCAACCACACGCATAATTACATGCAGCTCTGGTATGTGCTGCGCGGCAGTTTTCGCCATGTGTTCAGCGGGCAGGAATTTATCCAAAGCGCGGGCGATTTTCTCTTCGTTCCGCCGTTTTACTCACATGTGATCGACACCAGCAACGCCCCGCGCGACGTTTCGTTTATTTTTTGCGACCTGTCGGATGAGTTTTTAAGCATTTTTCCGGATAGTGAAGAGAAAAATGCGCTGTTTGACCTGGCGTATCTGCGCCCGCTTCTGGTCAACGCGCGGAAAATGCAGCCGTTTTTGTCGTTTCACGGCAAGGCGAAGCAGCAGGTCGAGGCGATTTATTTCGAGCTGCTGCATGAGTATCAGCACCGGAACGCCCTGTCGCGCACCTATATCGCCGCAAACGTCCTGCGGCTGCTCACGCTGGTCGCGCGCGAGTATGAGACGCGCTCGCCCTCGAGCGACGATGCGCTGTTTGCGCAATACCGCGCGGCGATCCAGTCTGCGCTCGATTATATCGACCTGCATTATACCGAG
>CAKUEM010000063.1 GCA_934646115.1 uncultured Oscillospiraceae bacterium | reverse complement strand
TCGCGCAGACGTTTTCCAAACACAACCGCCGCCTCCTCTTCGTGATGCCTCCGCCCCCTCCGGGCCTCTGGTGATCTCCGCCGTCTTTTTCCGCGCTTCATGTTGTGATTGCGCAGTTTCCTGCGCAAAGTCGCATCCCGGCTGATTGCCTAGGCAGGGATGCAAGGGGAATTTTAAAAAGTGGTACTGCTCCGCCGGTTTTACGGCAGGGCAACACACTTAAAATCAGCACACTCTCCACGTTCGCGCATATTATACCACAACTCTTCCCCTTTTGCAAGCACCGCATCGCGCACTAATTAATTGAAAATTTTTTCCAGAAAGTTATTGACAAAGAAACATATCTGCTGTATACTGTTGCCTGTAAGTTACAAGTTATGTCCCCGCGGATTTCGGATTCCATAAAGCTTTAGGAGGGTCTTATGCTTATTTTTTTGTTCCACAAGTTGCGAGAATAGTAACATTGATTGTTTATATTGGAATTTGCAGCGAGCGGGGGCGGCTTGTCTGCGAATCGGATGCCGCGGCATTCGTGCAGGATCGTGGGGTAATGGGCGATCCTGCCGTGATCATTCCCTGGTTTTTCTCCGGGAATTGGGTAAAAAAAGAGATCAGAGACCCCGCATTGCAAGAGTCTCTGATCTCCGGTCAGGATGCAAGCATGCTGTTAGCAGCAGGACTTTTTGACGAATGACTCGCAGTCTGTGCACTGCGGAACAGTCGGGTTTGCTTCATGCGTGCCGACCTTGATGCAGTTCAGGGTGCAGTAATTCTCGCTTCTGCTGTGATGCTCGCACTGGTTTACGCTACATTCAATGCTCGTATTCGGCTGGTTCATTTTTTATACCTCCATTACTTAATTTCAAATCTATTGTGCGCATTTGTTTTATAAAATATACATGGGGGGGTTATTTTATGATAACAGAACATTCATTGACGCAATACCGCGCGCTGCGGTATGAAATCAAACACGACGAAGACCGCATCCGCGCCTTACAGCTCATGCACCAGCCCGAGTTTCAATATGGAACACGCGTTACTCACAGCGCGCAGGAGAACAGTGTTTCCAGTTATGTGGAGTATCTGGATGAAATCGAGCATTTGCTCGTTCAAAACAAAGCACGCTGTGCGAAAGAACTCTCCTCTATTCTAAAATTTATCGGCAATATCCCAAGCAGTCATTTGCGCGAAATTTTTAAACTGCGCGTGTTAGACAGTTGCACCTGGTCTGAGGTCGCGCGGCGTCTGGGCAGACCGGGCGACGGCAGCACCGAGCGCAAACTCGCGCTGCGATATTTAAAAGAATCCGCCTAGACAACGCGCGCATGCTATAGTATACTAAACTTGCTTTATTATTTTAGTAAAAGGTGGGGCTTCTTATGCTGAGCATCGCACAGGTTTATGGCGCGCAGGGCGAGCATTTTGCGCGTTTTCAAGCGCTGAAAAATCAATTTTTAAAAGAATTTGGCGCGGCGCCGGAGGGATATTTTTCCTCGCCCGGCCGCTGCGAGATCATCGGGAATCACACCGACCATAACGGCGGAAAAATCCTTGCCGCAAGCATCAACATGGACACGATCGGCGCGGCCGCGCGCAATCGCTCTTGCGAGGTCCACCTGCTCAGCGAAGGCTATCCGCCGCTCACGCTCTCGCTTGCGCAGCTCGAGGATACGCCGAAATGCGCGGGGACGCGGTCGCTGCTTGCCGGGATCTGCCGTGGGTTTTTAAATCTCGGTTTTTCGCTCTCCGGCTTTGACGCGTGCCTGTCCACGAATGTGATCCGCGCGGCGGGCGTCAGCTCCTCCGCATCGTTTGAAATGATGCTCTGCGCGATCATCAACCATCTGTTCTGCGGTGGCCGCGCCACGATGACGCAATGCGCCATGATTGGAAAATATGCAGAAAATGTGTATTGGAACAAGCAGTGCGGGCTGCTGGACGAAATGGCGTGCGCGTCCGGCGGGGTGATCCGTCTGGATTTCCGCAATGCCGACGCGCCGGACTGCGCGGCGGTCGATTTTGATTTTTCCGCGCGCGGCTATGCGCTCGTGCTGGTCAATACCGGGAAAGGGCATGCGGATCTCAGCCGCGAATATTCTGAAATTCCCGCTGAGATGCAGCGCGTTGCGCACGCGCTCGGCGTGACCCGCTTGGTAGAGACCGACCGGGCGGCGCTGCTTGCAAATCTTTCGCAGGTGCGCGCGGCGGCGGGTGACCGTGCTGTGCTGCGCGCGCTGCATTTTTTTGCAGAAAACGAGCGGGTCGACCGCGCGTATCAGGCGATGCGGCAAAACGATATGCCGTCGCTTCTTTCGCTTCTGCGCGCATCCGGCGCGTCCTCCTGGCAGCTTCTGCAAAACTGCTGTGCCGCAGACCCGGCTGAGCAGAGCGTTCCGCTCATGCTCGCACTGAGCGAGGAGTTTTTGCGGCAGATCGGCGACGGCTGCTGCCGCGTGCACGGCGGCGGCTTTGCCGGAACGATCCTTTGCGTGCTGCCGCAGGATCAGCTCGCCGCTTATCGCGCCTACATGGCTCAGTTTGTCGCACCGGAGCAGATTTATCCGCTTCAGATTCGTCCGTATGGTGCGGTGCAGCTTGACCCCGCTTTATAATTTTTTCATGAGAAAAGGCAGGTGTTTTCACCTGCCTTTTTGCTATGTTCTGTTTTCTGCCAGCGCGTCCGCCTCTTGCAGCCAAAGCGCCGCCTGCGCGTCGCTCGGCATGCGCAGATCTCCGCGCGGCGAGACCGTAATGCTTCCGACCTTCGGCCCGTCCGGCAGGCAGGATCGTTTGAATTGCTGCGCAAAAAAGCGCCGCAAAAACGTCCGCAGCCAGTGCAGGATCGTCGCCTCATCATACACACCGGAAAACGCGTGTCGCGCCAGATAGAAGATCCGCCCGGGCGCAAATCCGAACCGCAGCATATAATATAGAAAGAAATCATGCAGCTCATACGGACCGACCAGATCCTCCGTTTTCTGCGCAATTTCGCCGTCTGCATGGGGCAAAAGCTCCGGACTGACCGGCGTTGCCAGAATATCGCGCAGCACCGCGGCGAGCGTCTCCTTGCCGCAGGTGTCCGCGAAATACGAAACCAGATGACGCACCAGCGTTTTCGGGATCGACGCATTCACGCCATACATCGACATATGATCGCCGTTATACGTCGCCCAGCCGAGCGCCAGCTCAGACAAATCGCCCGTGCCGATCACAAGCCCGCCGGTCTGGTTGGCAAGGTCCATCAAAACCTGCGTCCGCTCGCGCGCCTGGCTGTTCTCATACGTCACGTCGAGCTGCTCCTCCGAATGCCCGATATCGCAAAAATGCTGACGCACCGCGGCGGTAATATCCACGCAGCGGAAGCTTACGCCCAGCTGCTCGCACAAAATTTCCGCATTGCCGCGCGTGCGCTTCGTCGTGCCGAAGCACGGCATCGTGACCGCGAGAATGTCCCCGCGCGATCTGTTTAAACGATCCATCGCGCGCACCGCGACCAGAAGCGCCAGGCAGGAATCCAGCCCGCCCGAGATCCCGATCACCGCGGTTTTTGCATGCGTATGCGCAATGCGGCGTGCAAGCCCTTCCGCCTGCATGGTCAGAATCGCCTCACAGCGCTCCGCGCGGGCAGCGCCCGCCTGCGGCACAAACGGCGTCTGCGCGATGGGGCGCGTCAGCGCAAAATGCTCCCGCTCGGTCGCGCGGAACGAAACGCGCGCATATCCCTCGCCCTGCATGGCAAACGTGTTCATGCGCATCCGGTCATGCGCAAGGCGCAAAAGATCGATCTCGCTCTGCGGCGCATCCATGGAAAACAGGCGATTTTCCGCCAGAAGCACGCCGTTTTCCGCGATCAGACTATGCCCGGAAAACACCATATCGGTCGTCGATTCGCCGATGCCCGCATCCGCATACACGTAGCCGCAAAGCAGCCGCGCCGACTGCGACCGCACCAGCTCACGCCGATACGCCGCCTTGCCGACCACCTCATCGCCGGCGGATAAATTCGCGATCACCGTTGCGCCGGCACACGCGTGCCGCGCCGACGGCGGACACGGCGTCCACAGATCCTCGCAGATCTCCACCGCGAGCGTAAACTCCGGCGCGTTCTCCGCCTCAAACAAAATATCCGTGCCGAACGGGCAGGTCTGCCCGCAAACGCGCACCTCATGCACGCCGGACGGCGCCGGCGTAAAATGCCGCAGCTCATAAAACTCGCCATAATTGGGCAAATGCGTTTTCGGCACGATGCCGAGCAGCGCGCCGCCCTGCATGACAAACGCGCAGTTATACAGCTTCCCGCGCCATAAAAACGGCGCGCCAACCACTGTGACCTGCGTCTGCGTTTTTGACACATCAAGCAGTGCCGCAACCGCGCGTTCTGCCGCGCGATACAGCGCAGCCTGCTGGAACAAATCGCCGCAGGTATACCCGGTCACGCACAGCTCGGGCAGCACGAGCAGATCCACCTCCGCCTGCTCCGCCGCGCGCATGCACCCGGCAATGCGCTCTGTATTCTGCGCGCAGTCCGCCACGCGGATCTCCGGAATGCCCGCCATCACCTTGATCAATCCATGCTTCATCTGCTTCACCCGCCCGCAACCGGGCGTCCCTTCTCGTTTGTTACTATATTATACCCATTTTTTCGCTATTTCGCAATGCCGCGCGCGGCAAGATACATCGCGCCGGTAAGCGCCGCCGGCATGGACGACGCGACCCATTTCAGCTCAGAAAACGCCGCATCGCCGCCCTTGAGCTTTTCCGCAAGCGCCGCGAGCAGCGCATTCGGCGCAGCGCCCTTAAGCGCACCGGAGAGCGCATGGAGCGGCGGCGCCTTCGCGACCGCATCGCGCACCGTTCGGTCAAGCTCCGCAAACGAAACCGCGCGCGTGGGCGGGATCTCCAGCAGCTCGGCGATGATCTCCAGCCCGCGCAGATTCCATTCCGCAACGCTTAAGCGCCCACCCGTATGCTCCAACACACAGCTTGTGAGCGGCGCGGCGGATTTTTCCGACACGCGCGCCATCCCGCTATCATGCGCGAGAAACGCCTCAAACCGCTGCACGCAAAGCAAAAACGCAGAATCCTCCGGAATGCCTTCCTGCGTAAACGCATAGCGGAAGCCGCGGTATTTTCCAAACCCCTTCATTGCGTCTAAATACCCCAGCGCAATATTCCGGTGCAGCACGTCCGGATTAAAATCCAAAAACGAGCCAAGCGGCCAGCTCGGTGCAAGATAGGTAATATTGGGCATATAAACATAATGCGGATGCGGCGGGTCCTCGTATCCCAGATCCACGGCAATCACCGTATCCGCGCCGGCGCGAATGGCAAAATCGATCGCCAGATTGTCATAATACCCGCCATCGATATAATTTTTCCCCTCGATTTTCGCAAGCGGAAACGCCGGGAAGCACGATGCGGAGGCGATCAGATACTCATGCAGCTGCCCTTCCGGAATATCGGCGGTCAAAAGCTCCATCGGCTTGAGCGACGGAACCTGCAGCGTGACCAGACCGAACTCCACGCGCGCGGCGCGCAGCGCCTTTTCATCGATCACCTCGCGAATGAGCGCGCGCAGCGGCGCGATATCCGCCCCCTTCGTGTTGACATAGCGCTTTAAAAACGCAAGCAGCTGCGCCCTTTGGCGATACATCGCCTCGATCGAATATTCCAAATTGATCCCGTCACGCATGATATCGGTCGCACGGATCTTTTCCCACAGCGCCGCTGCAGAATCATAGGAATCCAGCGCCATGAGCGCCGCATTGATCGACCCGATCGATGTTCCGATCACCATGTCATACGCAATGCCGACCTCGCGCAGCGCGCGCCAAAACCCCAGCTGATACGCCCCGCGTGATCCGCCGCCGCCCAACACGATCGCACGCTTCATTTCCGATCGCCCCTTTCCTTGCCTCCGGCACTCTCACTTCTGATATCATATTAGCCCAGCCCACAGAATATGTCAAGATTTTCCGCGCCGTGCCGCGCTGCATGTCACTCGCCCCGACGTGCATTGGTATATTACACAAGATCGGCAAGCGCAAATTGTATAATTTAAATAAATCCAGATCATTTCTTGCAAATACTATTGCAAATCGCATATTTTTGGTCTAAACTATTAGTTAGTCCAGTGGATTAACTAATAGTTTAGAAAGGGGTAATTACATGAAAAAGAAAGAAATGGCAATGAATGGCGCGGGCGTTGAGGAGATCGGCTTCCCGATGTGGCCGCAGTTTGCGCCCGGCACGACGGACGAGGTGGCAAAAATATTGGATTCCGGCAAGGTCAATTACTGGACCGGTCCGGTCGGCATGCAGTTTGAAGAGGAATTTGCGAAATGGATCGGCGCAAAAATGGCGATTTCCTGCACGAACGGAACGGCGGCGCTGCACATTGCGCTTGCCTCGCTCGGTATCGGTCCGGGTGATGAAGTGATCGTTCCGTCTTATTCGTTTATCGCATCGTCGTTCTCGATCGTTCAGGCGGGCGCGATCCCGGTATTTGCCGATGTGACCGAGGAGCATACGCTGGATCCGGACTGGATCGAGCGCCTGATCACGCCGAAAACGCGCGCGATCGTCGTCGTGCATCTCTATGGCGGCGTGGCGGATATGGGCCGCATTCTCGAGATCGCAAAGCGGCATAATCTCTATGTCATCGAGGACTGCGCGCAGTGCTTCGGCGGCGAATATCGCGGCGTAAAGGCCGGCCTGTTAGGCGATGTTGGCTGCTTCTCCTTCTGCCAGAGCAAGCATTTCACGACCGGCGGCGAGGGCGGCATGGTCGTCACCAATAACGAAGATCTGGGCTGGGAGTGCCGCTCGTTCCGCGATCATGGCTATGACGTGCGCGAGCGCATGAACCTGCTTGCGCTTGAGGAAAAGCTGCCCTATGTTCACAATCGCGTAGGCTTCAACTATCGCATGACGGAGATCCAGTCTGCGATCGGTTTGGGTGAGCTGCGCCGCTTCGATTCCTGGAATCTCAAGCGCCGCCGCGAATATGCAAAAATGTATGACGAAGCGTTCGCACCCCTTGCAGAAATCAAAAAATTGCCGCATAATACAGAGGAGAGACGGCACGCATATTGGTGGTATCCGTTCCTGCTCGATTTAGACGCGCTGGATATCAAGGCGGACGAATTTGTGAAAGCGCTGATGGCGAAGGGAATCCCCTGCTACGGCATCCAGTGGCCAGAGGCGTATGAGGAGCGCGCCTATCGCCAGCATAACGGCTTCGGCAGCGCGAAGTTCCCGTTCGAGTCGAAGGAATACACCGACCCGGCACGCGTGGATTATGCAAACGTGCTTTGCCCGATGGCGAAATCGCTGCGCGACTGCACGGTCAGCCTGTTCCTGCACCCGAGCTGGGAGCGCGTGCATATCGAGCGCTGCATCGAGGGCGTGCGCGCCGTGCTGTCTGAGCACTTGAAATAATTAAGGAGGAATCACTATGTTTTATTGCGGATGCGGCAGTGTGTGCATCACGCCGTCGCTTGGTATGTCAATCCCCGGCTATTTCGAGGACCGCAAGGCAAGCAGCGTACGCGACGACCTGTTTGCCAAGGCGATTTATCTGGAGTCCGGCGCAGCGCGCGCAATGCTTATCGCGCTGGATGCGATCAACTTAAACCGCGAGGACGTGGCTGCGATCCGCGCGAAGCTGCATGCGCGGCTTGACCTGCCGGATGAGGCGATCCTCGTCCATGCCACCCACACGCACACCGGCGGTCCGGTCTGGGCAGGGTTTGACACGCTGCGCAACGCCGAATATCTCGAGTTTATGACCACCTCCGCGGCAACCGCCGCGCTGCACGCGTATGAATCCCGCCGCCCGGCGAAATTCGGCGCGGCGACCGGGCGCGTTTCCGGCATCGCGTTCATCCGCCGGTTTTTCCGCCCGGATGGCAGCGTTGTCACAAATCCGCTGCCCGATGATACAAGCATCACCGGTCCGGAGGGCGCGCCGGACGAGACGTTCACGCTCTTTCTCCTGACGGATGCAGACGAAAATCCGCTTGCGTTCATTTCAAATTTCGGGCTGCATCTGGACACGCTCGGCGGCGACGCGATCAGCGCGGACTATGCGGGCGCGCTTGCGCGGCGCGTGCAGGAGCGCTTTGGTCCGCAGGTCATGAGCCTGTTTTTCACCGGACCGTGCGGCAACATCAACCACTTTAACCGTGCGGACCGCAGCACGTATACCGACCCGAACAATCCCGAGCGCATTGCCGATGCGCTGTTTCAGGAGCTTGTGCGCCTGACGGGCGCGATCACGCTTAAGACCGACCCTGCGCTCTGCTGCAAAAGCCGCACGTTTATGGCGCGGCTGCGCAAGCCGACCGCGGCGCAGATCGCCCATGCGAAGGCGATCCTCTCCGGCGAGGTTGAAGAGGCGGCGAGCAAGATGCGCGTGCCGAAAACGTTTTCTAAAATACTTCTTGACGTTGCTGCCTACCCC
>CAKUEM010000062.1 GCA_934646115.1 uncultured Oscillospiraceae bacterium | reverse complement strand
GCGACGACGGTTATGGTCGTCGGCTTTGTAAACACCGGGCTGATGAGCTTGATGCAGGCGGCGCCGGTGATCATGGGCGCAAATATCGGCACGTGCATTACTGCGCAGATCATCGCGCTGGATATCACGCAGTATGCGCCGATCATTGTGATCTTCGGTCTGGTGCTATCCATGCAGAAGAACAAAAAGGCCATGCAGTTTTCTGAGGTTATTTTCGGCTTCGGTATGTTATTTATGGGTCTTGGTCTGATGAGCGATAATTTAGAGCCGCTCAGCCAGATCGAAGCGTTTCAGAACTTCTTGGTCGGCATGAAAAACCCGCTGCTCGGCATCCTTGCGGGCGCGCTGTTTACCGCGGCGATCCAGAGCTCGTCGGCAGCGGTCGGCGTGCTGCAGGCGTTTTCGCTCAAGGGTCTTATCGGGCTGCAAAATTCGGCGTATGTGCTGATGGGCTCAAATATCGGAACGTGTATTACCGCGCTGCTTGCCGCGATCAACACGAATAAAACCGCGCGCCGCGCCGCGGTGATCCACCTGCTGTTCAATACGCTCGGCACGGTGCTGTTCTTCGCGTTTATGTATGTTGTTCCGATTATCCCGTTCTATGAGCGTGTGTTTGCGGGCAACCCCATGCAGCAGATCGCTATGGTGCATATCACGTTTAATGTGCTGGGCGTGATCGTGTTCCTGCCGCTTACGCGCGTCCTGGTGTGGATCTCTAATTGGGTCATTCGCGGCGAAGACCCGAAGAGCGAGATGATGCGCCTTGCGTATATCGACCAGCGCCTGCTCAGCACGCCGAATATCGCGGTCGGGCAGATCATTAAGGAAATCGATCGTATGGGCGAGATCGCTGTGGAGAATTTAAGCCTTGCCGTGGACGGCTTTGCGCGGCATGACGCGTCGGTTCTCGGCGAGGTGCAGGAGCATGAGAAGGTCATCAATTATCTTGAGCATGAGATCACCACGTATCTGGTTAATTTAAACCAGCTGGATCTGCCGAGAAATGATTCCGAGATCGTCGGCAGCTGCTTCCATGTGGTCAATGATATTGAGCGCGTGGGCGATCATGCGGTGAACGTCGGCGATTATTTAAAAACGATCACGGATGAAAACATCCGCATGTCGGAGGAAAGCACGGCGGAGATCCGCGAGATGTTCCAGCAGGTGAAAGAGCTGCTAACACTTGCGCTGCAAGCTTTTCGAACGCGCGACGTCAAGTTTCTTGACGGGGTGTATCCGATGGAGCAGAGGGTGGACGAGATGGAGCGCGAGCTGACAAACCGGCATATTGAACGACTTACGCGCAACATGTGCAACCTGCGTTCCGGAATGATCTTTACCGATCTTGCCTCTAATTTAGAGCGCGTTGCCGACCATGCGACCAATATCGCATTTTCGATCAAGCAGGATTGATTGCATTTGATACGGCGTGGACCTCGGGCGCGTGATGCGGCTGAGGTCCATTTTTATAAGAATTTGTTTTGCGCCGATGCGGCGCGGGCGTCGTCTTGAGGGAGAGAAGAGCATGGTGGAAAATCGGTTTCAAAAAGGGGTGCGTGACGGGATCCCCATTGCGCTGGGCTACCTGTCCGTATCATTCACATTTGGAATTATGGCGACGGCGGCGGGGCTTCCGGTCTGGATCTCCGTGCTGATCTCGATGACGAACCTGACTTCGGCGGGGCAGTTTGCGGGGCTTTCTCTGCTTGTCGCGGGCAGTGCGCCGGTCGAAATGGCGTTGACGCAGCTGGTGATCAACCTGCGGTATGCGCTGATGTCGCTTTCGCTTTCGCAAAAGCTTGACCGATCTGTTACGCGGGCGCATCGTTTTGCCATCGCGTTTGGTATGACGGACGAAATTTTCGCGGTCGCGAGCGGGGTGCAGGGCGAGGTTGGGCGGCGCTATCTCTACGGGCTGATGCTTTGCCCGTATTTCGGATGGGCGCTCGGCACGCTTGCGGGCGCGGCGCTCGGGCAGATCCTGCCCGAGGTCGTGACCGCCGCGCTCGGGATCGCGATCTATGGTATGTTCCTCGCGATCATCATCCCGCCCGCGCGGGAATATCGCCCGGTGCTTGCGGTGGTTGCGGGCGCGGTTGCGCTGAGCTGCCTGTTTTATTGGACGCCGGGGCTAAACCGCATTTCTTCCGGCTTTGCGCTGATTATATGCGCGCTGATCGCGGCTGGGCTGGGCGCGTATTTCCGCCCGGTTGATCCGGAGGATAAGGAGGATGCGTCATGAATCTTGCTGTCAATCTGATCGTGATGGCGGGCGTGACGTATCTGATCCGCATGATCCCGCTTGCGCTTGTGACCAAAAAGCTAAACAGCCGCTTTCTGCGCTCGTTTTTATTCTATGTGCCGTATGCGGTGCTTGGCGCAATGACGTTCCCGGCGATTTTTTATTCGACCGGAAGCGTGCCGAGCGCGGTGTTTGGCTGCGCGGTCGCGCTCGTTCTCGCATATCGGAAAAAGAGCCTGCTGACCGTTGCGCTCAGTGCGTGCGCCGCGGTTTTGCTTGCGGAAGGCGCGATCCGGCTGTTCTTTTGACAGAAAAAGAGGTACTGTTTGATACAGCACCTCTTTTTTCTATGTCACAATGCTTAAAGCGCAAGGAATTTCCGCATCAGCGCGATCATTTCCTCCGCGCGCTCCATCGTTTCCATCTCACAGAAAATGCGAAGGAGCGGCTCTGTCCCAGAAAAACGCGCGATGATCCAGCCGCCGTTTTTGAAATAGACCTTCACACCGTCTAAATAGCTGACCTTTTCTACCTTCAGCCCAAAATCGGGCAGCTTCTTCTCGGTAAACAGCAGATTTTGCAGCTCTGCCTTCTTCTCCGGCGAGAACTTCGTGTCAAACTCCGCCATGGCGCAGCTGCCATAGCGCGCGTAGATATCGGCAAGCAGCTCGGAAAGATGTTTTTTAGTGGCACAGAGCATCTCAACAAGCAGGGAGGAGGCAAAAATACCGTCCTTGCCGCGAATATGCCCGCGGATGGTCAAGCCGCCGGAGGATTCGCCGCCGATGAGCGCATCCGTCTCTTCCATTTTTGAGCTGATGTATTTGAAACCGACCGGGACTTCATGGCAGGTTTGCCCAAAATCCGCCGCAATGCGGTCCAGCACATGCGTGGTCGCAATATTGCGCACCACATCGCCGCGCCAGCCCTTCACGCGCAGCAAATAATAATAAAGCAGCGCCAGGATCTCATTGGGATGCACAAACACGCCCCGCTCGTCAATGATGCCGATCCGGTCCGCGTCGCCGTCTGTGCCGATCCCGAGGTCATACCCCTCTTCCACCACCATGCTGGAAAGCTTTTGCAGCGTGTGCGCGGAGGGGGAGGGCAAGCGCCCGCCGAACAGCGTGTCATGCCGATCGTTGATGATATCCACATCGCAGCGCGCCGTGATCAAAACGGTTTGCAGCGCGGTTTTGGAGACACCAAACATCGGGTCAAGGAGGATCCGCATGTGCCCTTCGCGGATCACGTCCATGTTGATCATGGAAATAATACTGTCGATATAGCTGTTATACAGGTCGCACTTGCAAATCAGCCCGCGCGCCACGCCATCGTCAAAATTCATGCTTTTCACCGTGACGCCGCGCTCCATACGTGCCTCAAACGTCGCCGTGACAGAAGCGTCTGCATCGCGCCCGCCTTCGGTAAAGATTTTGATGCCGTTATAATCCGCGGGGTTATGGCTCGCCGTGACCGCCATGCCGAAGCGCGTGCCAAGCGTTTTCACGCCGTACATGACAAGCGGCGTGGGGCAAACGCGCCCAATATAATGCACGCGAATGCCATTGCCCGCCATGACCTCGGCAATCCATTTCGCCGCCGTGTCTGACAAAAAGCGGCGGTCATAGCCGATCACGATCCCGGTGTCTGCGGCATGGTGCTCAAGCATGTCGTCTGCCACCGCCTGCGCAACTTGCGTAATGTTTGACTTGATGAATTCATCACCAATAATGGCGCGCCATCCACCTGTTCCAAATTTTACCATTCTTTCCACTCCTCTTTTTCTATTGCAATCCAATTCGTCTCCCAAGCGGGGACACATGGGAAATGCCGCAGATAAAGCCGATAGCCCGGATGAAGCGCATGGATCAGCAGCGGGAGGCGAAACAGATCCTCGTTGCGATGATACGCCGCGCAAAGAAGCTTCGGGTGAAACCGGGCGATCGTATTGCGCGCGCCGCAAAGCGCCTCGTATTCCGCGCCCTCCACATCCAGCTTGATGTAGCTCGCCGGGGCGCCGGAAAGCACGGAATCCACCGCGCGCATCACGGTTTCCGCCCCGGTGCCGAGCGCGCAGCCGCGCCCGCGCCGCCCGGAAAATTGCATCGTGCAGTCCTCACTCCACGCGCCGGCGTGCAGACAGGTGACACGCTCCGTCTTTTTGCAGAGCTTTTTAAAATTATAAGCGTCCGGCTCCAATGCAATGATTCTTTGCGCGTGCCCGTTGGTATAACGCAAAAATTCGCGGATGGTATCACCGTCATATGCGCCGAGATCCAGATAGGTCTCCGCCTCCGTGGGGCGGAGCAGCGCGCGGTACACCTCGTCCGGCGGCGATTCGCACGCGCGCAGGTAAGCAAGCTTGCCGGTTATTTTATAGCACAGGCTATTTAAAAATACAAAACGCGACTGCTCATCTGCGAGCAAGGCAGCCGCGCGGGAAAATTCGCTGCGATGCGCGCGGAAAAACGCAAGGTCAAACGCCGCGCCGCCAACAACCGGAACATCGGGCGCATACAGCTCAAATTGCGCCTCCATACGCGCAAGGCGCGCCATCACATCCGGGTCACGCGTGCCGAAGGCGACCAGAATAATAAATCGGTCATATTGTGCGCAAATTTCAGAAAAACGGCGCACCGGATAGCCGCGAAAGCTGTGCCCGCGGACAAATTCATCCGAGGCAAAGATCTCTGCCGCGCGCAGACCCCGCCGCGCAAGCTCGCGCAGGATCTTATCCGCGCCATCGCCCATGCCGTAGAGCATGATCGGAAGCCCGGCGCGCTCCAGCCGATCCCACACGGACGGCAGCGATTCTACCGCGCTAAGCATCCGGATTTTGCTTCCCGTCTGCGATTTTTTTGAGGAACGGGATCGTAACGCAAGCGCCGATCGTTCCGGCAATGATATCGCCCATCGTATCGACCACGCCGGTCGCACGGCGCTGCGAATCCAGCCCGAACAGCGCGTCGCCGGAAAATTCCCAAATTTCCCAAACGGCGGCGCAGGCGATTGCAAACGCCAGCCCGAAAAGCAGGATGATCAGGCGATTTTCACCGCGCGTGAGCCGCCGCCCGATGGTCACGCCCACATATGCGAGAATCACGCCCGAGCAACAATGCAAAAATTTATCCCACCAATTCGTGATCTCATATAAATAAAACAGCTTTGCGACCGTCATCGCGAGAAAGACAAACACCGTGAGTATCGTGCAAAATTCCATCGGGATCTCCCAATGAAACAGCAGGCGCGCAAGCTCGGGCAGGAACGTGAGCGCAACGGCGACCGTGCCGTATGCGGCAAGCCCATACTGACCGAGAACCAGCTTAAGAACCACAGCGGCCGCCATCAAAATGCGCAGACACCAAATGACAATTTTCTGAGTTTTCATGCAGTTCCTCCGGAATCATATTCTTCGAATAGGATACCACTTTTTGTGTTTTTTTGCAATAAGCTTGACAGATTCTTTTTTCTTGCGGCGTGCGTATTGATTTTTTTTAAAACTGTCGATATACTATGCGTGGATACTGTGAAAAACGCCGGCGCGGGGGCGGGGAAAACGCTGCCTGCGGAGGCAAAAAAATTAAAGAGGGTGCGCAGTGTGAACATGAGAATAGGGTTTGGCAAGGTTAATATCACGCCGCCGGAGGGGCTGGAGCTTTCTGGATACGGCTATTTTATCAAACGGCGCAATACGGGCGTGGTGGAAGAGCTGTTTGCAAGAGCGGCGGTGATCGAGCAGGACGGCGCGAAGGCGGTGCTGCTCAATGCGGATCTGATCGGTCTGCATCGCGAGATTTCCGAACGGCTGGAGGAGACGATCGAGCGGAAATACGGCATTCCGTATGAGCGTATTATGATCGCCTCGATCCATACGCATACCGGCCCGATGACAGGCGAGCTTTGCGGCTGCGGCGAGTTTGACCGCGAATATTATCAGGAGCTTAGCGAGAAGCTTGTTCTTGCGGTTGACCATGCGTTTGCCGACCTTGCACAGGTGGAGAAGATCACCGAAAAGAGCGGCACGATGAAAAACAGCTTTGCGCATAACCGCTCGGTGAAGGGCGGAGAGATCGATGACGCTGTGCGCACGGTGTATATCGAGCGGCGCGATGCGCGCCCGATCGCACTTGTGAATTATTCATGCCACCCGGTGTCGTACCGCGCGGCAGACAAAGTCTCCTCGGATTATTGCGGAATTTTCTGCCGTTTGATGGAGGAGCAGGGCGTAGATGCGATTTATTTAAACGGCTTTTGCGGAAACATCAACCCGTGGGAGCGCGATACCGACCCGGTGAATTGCGCACCGCATGCGGCGCAGCAGCTGTTTGATTTGGTGCAGCCGATGCTTGGCGCGGGCAAGGAGCTGCCGATGGGCGAGATGCGCGCGTGCGGCGATTATCTTCCGATGGCGCTGCTGCCGATCACGATCGATGAGATCGAGGCGGAATATGACCTTGCAGCGGTGGCGGGACCGGAGTTTGCGCGCAATGCGGGCATCTGGGCGTATACGCAGAAGCTGCGCGTGGCGCTTGGCGACGCGGAGTATGACTATATGCAGTATAAGGCGCTATGCATGGGCAAGCTGCTGCTTGTATATGTATCCGGCGAGACCGCGATCGAGTTTGGGAAATATCTGCAAAAGCGCTTCCCGGATCATCTGGTTCTGTTTGTCGGAAATGCGTTTGCCACAACGCGGTATGTTCCGACCGAAGAGCTTGTGAAACTGCATGGGTATGAGGGCTTTTCCTCTTGCTTTGCGTACAATGCTATGCCGGTTGCGCATCATTCCGGCGAGGATTATTTTGAGGCGCTGGCCGATCAGGTGGAGGAAATCGCGCAGTAAATTGCAAGACAATAAAAGAAATATCCGGTTTGATGCAATGTCAAACCGGATATTTCGCTGTCAAAAGCCGCATTGAAACAGAAAAAGCGCCCTTTAGGGGGCGCTTTTGTTATTCTGCTGTAACTGTAACGCCGGATGCTGTTGCGGTGGCAAAGAGCTTTGTAGGCGGGTTCGCATACCGATCGATCAGCAGGTTGGCGATGCGATCCTCCAACTCCTTTTGAATGGTGCGGCGCAGGTTGCGCGCGCCGTATTTGATCGAATACGATTGCTCGGTCAGATATGAGATTAGCGCCGCATCGTAAGAGAATGCAACATGCTTTTCCGCAAGCGCGCTCGTCAAATCAGAGAGCATGATCGCAGCGATCTTTCCAAAATCCTCGCGCGAGAGGTGACGAAATGCGATGATCTCATCCACGCGATTTAAAAATTCAGGACGCATAAAGTCAGAAAGCGCTTTGAGCGCACGCTCCTTGCCCTGCTCAGATACGCTTTGATTAAAGCCTGCGCTGCCGGACTTATTGGCGCTGCCGGCGTTGGAGGTCATGATAATGACCGTATTTTCAAAATTGACGGTGCGCCCCTGCGCGTCTGTAATATGCCCATCGTCTAAAATTTGCAGCAGGATGTTGAGCACATCCGGATGCGCCTTTTCAATTTCGTCAAACAGCACGACCGAATACGGGCGGCGGCGGATCTTTTCCGTCAGCTGTCCCGCTTCGTCATAGCCCACATAGCCCGGAGGTGCGCCGATAATGCGCGAAACGGCGTGCTTTTCCATAAATTCAGACATATCCAGACGAATCAACGCCTCCGGCGCGTTGAACAGATCCTCGGATAAGCGTTTGACCAGCTCTGTTTTGCCCACGCCGGTCGGTCCGACAAAGATGAACGAGACCGGCTTGCGCTTGGGCGAAATGCCCACGCGCCCGCGCTTGATCGCGGCAACCACCGCGTCTACCGCCTCATCCTGCCCGATGATCCGGCTTTTTAAACGCGCGGAAAGCCCGGACAAGCGCGCGAATTCTGTTTCCTGGATTGATGATGCAGGGATCTTCGTCCACAGCTCGATCACGCGCGCAAGATCTTCTACCGTTAATTCGGGAACGCTTTCTGCCGCAAGCTCTTCGCGCCGCGCGTTCAGCTTCAGTTCATTGCTGCGCAGCACGGCGAGCCGCTCATACGCCTCCGGCTCGGTGCGGTTCATTAGCTCCTCCTGCTCAGTGGAGATAGCGGCGAGCTCTTTTTCAATTTTCGCGCGCTCTGTGATCACCGCGCTTTTTAAATTCACGTCAGAACACGCCTCGTCGATCAAATCGATCGCCTTATCGGGCAAAAACCGATCGGTAATATACCGCTCGGAAAGCACAGCGGCGAGCCGCGCGACCTCAGGCGTGATGCGCACGCCGTGATATTCTTCATAATAATGGGCGATCCCCAGAAGGATCTGCACGGTCTCCTCGATCGATGGCTCCGCCACGATGACCGACTGAAAACGCCGCTCAAGCGCGCTGTCCTTTTCAATGCTTTTGCGATATTCGGTAAATGTGGTCGCGCCGATGACCTGAATTTCCCCGCGGGAGAGCGCGGGCTTTAAGATGTTGGCGGCGTTCATCGAACCCTCCGCGTCGCCTGCGCTGACCAGCGTATGCACCTCGTCGATCACGAGAATGATATTTCCAAGCTTTTTGATCTCGTCGATCAGACCCTTCATGCGGCTCTCAAACTGCCCACGGAACTGTGTTCCCGCAACGAGCGAGGTGAGATCCAGCAGATAAACCTCGCGGTCGAGGAGCTTTTCCGGAACGTGCCCCTCGGCAATACGGATCGCAAGCCCTTCTGCGATCGCGGTGTTGCCAACGCCCGGCTCGCCGA
>CAKUEM010000061.1 GCA_934646115.1 uncultured Oscillospiraceae bacterium | reverse complement strand
GGATGCGAACGTGAGAAATAAAAATTTCGAAGAAGTTGCGCTGGGCTATACGGAGGAGCAGGCGATCAAGGAGGCAAACCGCTGTCTGGAATGCAAGCATCGTCCCTGCGTGTCCGGATGTCCGGTCGGCGTGCCGATCCCGGAATTTATCGCGAAGGTCAAAATCGGCGATTTTCAAGCGGCGTATGATATTTTAAAATCGACTAACGCGCTGCCGGCGGTGTGCGGTCGCGTCTGCCCGCAGGAGACGCAGTGCGAGAACAAGTGCGTCCGCGGAATCAAGCATGAGCCGGTCGCGATCGGTCGTTTAGAGCGTTTTGTTGCGGACTGGGCGATGAAGCACAGCACGGCGCAGGCGGAAAAGCCGAAAAGCAATGGGCATAAGGTCGCGGTTGTCGGCGCCGGTCCTGCCGGGTTGACCTGCGCGGGCGAGCTTGCGCGCCGCGGCTATGAGGTCACGGTGTTTGAAGCGTTCCATACGCCGGGCGGCGTTCTGGTTTACGGAATTCCGGAATTCCGTCTGCCCAAGGCGATTGTTGCAAAGGAAATTGATTCGCTCAAGGAAATGGGCGTTAAAATCGTTACGAACTATGTTGTTGGGCGCACTGCCAAGGTCGATGATCTGTTCGATGATGGTTTCGAGGCAATTTTTGTCGGCTCGGGCGCGGGGCTTCCGTCGTTTATGCATGTGCCGGGCGAGAACTTAAACGGCGTGTATTCTGCCAACGAGTTCTTAACGCGCATCAATTTGATGAAAGCTTATGATAAAAATTACGACACGCCGATGCGCGCATATCAAAATGTTGCGGTCATCGGCGGAGGAAACGTTGCGATGGACGCGGCGCGCAGCGCAAAGCGCATGGGCGCGGAGAATGTTTACATTGTCTACCGCCGCAGCGAGAGCGAGCTGCCCGCGCGCTTGGAGGAGATCCATCACGCGAAAGAAGAGGGGATCGAGTTCCGCTTCCTGACCGCGCCGGTTGAGGTGCTGGGCAATGAAGACGGATGGGTCAGCGGCATGAAATGTCAAAAAATGGAGCTTGGTGAGCCGGATGCATCCGGACGCCGCCGTCCTGTTCCGATCGCGGGAAGCGAGTTCGATTTAGAGCTGGATTGCATTATCATTGCGATCGGCACGTCGCCAAATCCGCTGATCCGTAGAACGACGCCGGGGCTGGATACCAACAAATGGGGCTGCATTGTGGTTGAGAGCGAGGAAAGCGGAAAGACCTCAAAAGAAGGCGTTTTTGCCGGCGGTGACGCGGTGACGGGCGCGGCAACGGTTATTTTGGCGATGGGTGCCGGAAAGGGCGCGGCGCAGGCGATCGACGAGTACATCCAAGAGAAGTAATTGCGGCAAATTGTGCGCAAAAGCGAGAAAATAAAGCGTTTTAGTTTAGTTTTCGCTTGTAAAAATAGCTTTTTTGTAAGCATTCTCTTTTGAGCTTTTTGTGACTCTGCGGTAGGGAAGTCCCGCAGCAGAACACGGATAGCAAATAACTCGCCGCCGCGCAGGAAACATATATTTCGCAAAATCGATAGAAAACGCGCCCAATAAAATGACGCTGAGCGATTTGGCGGAAATGATAATTTTTGCGCAGCGGCATAGCAACCGCGGAAACGCTATGCCGCTGCGCGTATCATTTTTTTAAACCGAAAGGAACGACTATACGATGCATGAGGATAGATATTCGATCATATTCAGCAGCGCAACGGGCAACACAAAGCAGCTTGCCGACACGATTCGCGAAACGCTGCCCAAAGAAAGCTGCGACTATTTCGGCATATTTCAAGCGGAAGCGCCTCGCTCCGCGCTGCTTTATATCGGGTTCTGGACGGATAAGGGAACTGCGGACAGCGCGACCCTGGAGCTGCTTTCAACGCTGAAAAACAAAAGAATTTTCCTGTTTGGAACGGCGGGATTCGGCGGCAGTGCAGCATATTTTCAAAAAATTCTCGAGCATGTGAAGCAGTCGATCGACGCAAGCAACACCGTGGTTGGGGAATATATGTGTCAGGGCAAAATGCCGCAATCTGTGCGCGAGCGCTATGTAATGATGAAAAATCAGCCGGAGCATCCGGAAAACCTTGATATGTTGATCGAAAATTTTGACCGCGCGCTGACGCACCCGGATGAAGCGGATTTAGACAAACTGAGAAAAAGTATTCTGGCTTGATGGAAAAACTATGATAGCAGGGGCGTGCTATCCGGAAAACGCGATGAGCTGCGCTTGCGAAAAGTGCAGCCATTGATAATGGATCTCTGCGCGGCGGCGCAAAAGCGCGCGTTCTTATAATTTCGCTGGGGCGGCAAATTTGGGACAGGAACTCTTTCAAAAGAGCGGCATGTTTTGATACCCAAAACGGCGTTTAGTATGAAACTGTGCTTTCGTGGCGTTCGCGCATGCAGCGGAGCGTTGCGCTGCCATGTATATTTATTTGCAATCGCGCAATTATATTTTAATATCCGGATATGCTGCGAAGCAGAGCGAGGCAAGCGCTGTACGGACCGCTTGCGCAGGCGGGGGATAAATGAACGGAAAGCTTTCGCTCATAGCACACACCACATATTTATCGGGAATTATCCATCAACACAATTAAGTAAAATGAAAGTTTTACTTAATAAAGGGAAGCTGGCGGCGAAAATGAAATGAATAATGAATAGAGTCTCTGAGGCTGCGGGGATTGCTGTAGCTGTGTGTTCTGAGCTTATAGGTTGTTTTATTAAATAGTTGGCTAACGGAAAGTTTTTAACAGGCTGCATATCAACGATTCTATATTAAGACCTTGTATTTCTATATTAAGACTTTGCATTTCTATATTAAGACTTTGCATTTCTATTTGACACAGATAAACCTTGCGCGACGCTGCTTGCTGTATAGGCTTCATGGATTTTCTACGCAAGCACATTGGGCGTATTTCATGTTCATACATGCTTGGTCAAGTAAACAGATCATGATTTGAGTTTTCCGTGGCGACGGCTAGTTGCTTTTTCTCAAATACCGATTTAAATTTAATCAAAAAAGTCTCCTCGCTTCATTCCGTTCATATAGCGTGGTCGTGCTGCATGAGCGCATCGGAATACAGCGCCTATTGGCGGCATTCCGATCCTCGAAGCATTCAATAAGACATGATAGTTAAAAAAATAACAATATAACCTACTTTATATGTATCGCTGTGTGGCATCGTTCAATCTATACAAATGCAATGCAAACAAGCGTTCAGATGTGCCTCCATACATATTCTAATATCCGCCTTGCGATTCCAAAAATCACGAACTCGGAAGTGCGCAAAACATACTCTTTAAAGCTATTTTTTATTGATTAGATAGATGAAAAGCTTTTTATACGCCCTTATAACTGTTTATACCATATCTTGAAGACAGCTTAAAATAAGGCTTTTTTGCATATCGTCATTTTTCTTGTTATATCTCCGCATAGGTTAATTTTGTAAGGCTGGGCACCATTTTAGCACCACAAATAAGACATGCCCATGCATATCAGGCGGTGTTACTACACCCCCTTGTTTTTACAGCATTGTTACGCAATAGAGGTTCTATACGTCTTGAAAACAAAGGCTTTGCAGACACCAAAATCAGCAGACAAGGTGTTTATACCTTTTCCTGTGAAAACGCCTTTTAACTGCGTAACACCTCAAAGAGAAATGCTATCCGTTCCCTTCCGTTCCTTTCCTGCCCCCATTCCATATAAAATATGGGCGATTTAGAAAAGCATGGGAAACACCGACGCACCAAATGAAATGTTCCGTAGCAAGCATAGGAAAGGGGTACCCTTTCCGTAAAAATGTCTTTCATTTTTGCTTGTTGGGAATGCACTCACAAATATAAAATTATCGACGAATTAAAATTCCTTTCATGTACTGTGTTTCATTGTGGGTTTCGTATATAATAGCCTTTTCTTCTTCCGTGCAACCTATCAGTATTTTAATTTCAGAATCCCTTTTCATCAAATCAACAATACACATAATAGCATCTATATTTTTCCCATTCGTTCCGACCCATACATCTATCCCTGCGCCATCCATGGATGCTGTATCTTTCAAATACCCATAATTGACTTTATAAATGAAATCAGGATATTTAGGATGTGCAGTTCCTTTTGGCCTATCTATGATGATTTCTGATTTGCTGACTAAGGCATCTAATGTACTCCAGAAACTATTATCAAATCTGTGCATGAAATCTCCTCCAAATTCATATTTATCAATTTCTATGATAATAGCACAAAGCTGTGAATTTATCTATCATCGTTTTTGTCTTTACATCTGCTTGTATCATTTTATATTGCCGCAGTAAATTCGGGCACCATAAAATCAATAATCGTTGTGTATTCAAGTGTGTTAATAGGCAAAAAAGTCAGTATTTACAACGGTTTTCTTCGTTTAATGCTTTTCGGCAACTCAAATTCAAATACTATTTTTTATTTCCCGAATGTGCTTGATTTATTATGCAAGCCAAGCGCTTGCCGGCATAAGAACCGTCAGCACCCCAAAAATCCCACGCCGTGGGATTGGCGCATGCCTGAGGTTTAACTGTGGCGCGTATCCCCTTCCCTTTGCTCGCGGTGATTTTCGCAATTTCTTCGCTTGCATGATTCAAGTGCGGTTTTCGTCTCATTTAAAGTTCCGAGGTGTGTTAGAAGCTTAGCTTAATGCACAGAGGCGTGGGGGGGCGATCGATTGATTTCACGCAGTTATTTAACAGGGATCTACAGTTGTGCAGGCTGCTCCCTTCCCTATTATCTCCTGCTGCAATTTTTTTGCGCGTATGGCGCGCAGAACGCCGTTATTCCCAAAGATTCGGTGCATTAAACAAGCGCCAACGGAATTTCCGTTGGCGCTTGCACTTTCTCCTAGCTCGCCCACGCGGCAGATTTTGACGTTCGGAACATATCATCAAGCTTGCTTGCAATACTCTGAATAATGCCAGATTCAAACGGGCTTCTCAACCCCGCATATTCCACGACTGCCTCGATCCCATAATCAAACAGCGGCGATTCCACGATGCTCATATACGTTTCAAACTGCCGATCGAAGCCTTCGGTTTCGCCGATTTCCCATAGCTGGAATGCCGCGGTCAATGCGAGCGTATAATCGATCGAATAGTATGGGCTTGTGTAAATATGCCCGGCGTTGGACCAAACGATCCCCTTGGTGTGTGCGGGATGATTGATCGTAAAGTCTGGGAAATATGCTTTAGAAATCTCTGCGTATTTTTTGTTGCGCTCAGTGATCGTCATATTCGGGTTTGAATAGATCACATACTGGAATTCATCCATCATAGCGGTATTCAGCAAGAGATTTAAATCACCGTAAAATGCAAAATCCTGAATATCTTCCGCATTTTTACCGAAAATGTCGTCATATGCATGCATTATGAGCATTTCCATGCCATAAGATGCGATTTCGGCGATATCGCTAGTATAATATCCGTTGCTTGCGGCGCGGAACGCCTGCACAGCATGCCCAAACTCATGGCTGAATGTGACCGCATCATCGGCGCTGCCGGATTCATTCATAAACAAAAACGGCGAGCCGTACAGAGAAATATATTGCGTAAACGCCCCGGTTGCCTTATTCTCGCGCGGTTTGGTGTCAAACAGGTTGTTTGTTTTCATATAATCAAAGACCTGGCGCGTTTGCGAAGAAAATGCCCGGAGGTAGTCCTGCGTGGCGGTCAGTCTCTCGCCGTTATCGGTTTCGTAATAAGACTCTACATCAAATGCGCGATAGCCGTTTTTCACGCCGCGCTGCGCCTGAACTAACTTAGAATACAGCGGGGCGATATATTTTTTAATATCTGCGCGCAGCGGCGCAACATCCTCCGGAGAATATGCGGATTTTCCGCTGTACAAATACCCGATATCGGTAAATGTCTCCGCGCCGAAATAGTTGGCGATCCGGGTGCGAACATTGACGAGATTATCAAAAATCTGTCCAAGCTCCTGCTCATGCGCGACATAATAATCCAGCGCGAGCCGATACAAATCGATATCATCGGATTGCTCTGCCTGGGAGAGTGAATACTGCTTTCCGTTATAGGTGATGGAATTAGCATACATAAACTGACTAAAATCGCTCTCATAGCCCTGCATTTCGGTTTGCAGCGCAACCAATTCGTCCGGCGTTGCAGCCGACGGCTCCGGAATATCAGAAATATCCATGCCGATGACGCCGCAGAACATATTGGCATCCTTAACATACGAAAGCAGCTGATAGCGTTTCTCCTTCGCCTGCGAGACAAGCTGTAGGCAAGCGCTTGCGTTTTTCATGTTCTTTAAATCGCGCTCGCTGGTCACATTGCGCTTCGAATTGATTTCCGACATGGTGATCGCATGCGAAATCTCCATCTCAATGGAGGAAATGCGCTGGAAGATCTTACCCTGGCGGATCGCAGTCGCTTTTGGGAACTCATTGAGCAAATTATCGATTTCATCTGAAATCTTTGAATATTCCAGATCGATATAATCGATATCCTCATAAGCGACATTTGCATGATAGGATGAGGTTTCCTCGAGCGCGGTGGTTGAGGTGACCGCCATCATTTCATAATATGCCCAATGCTTCGGCGTTAAATCACGGAACAGCTCGCGATTCTCGCTCGGATCAATCTGGACGCCGACCACGCGGTTGATCAGCTTGACCGCCTCCGCGCGCGTCAGCGTGCGATCCGGGCGGAACGTACCGTCAGAATAGCCGCCGATCACGCCCGCGGCGCTCAGCGCGTTGATATCCGCTGCGGCCCAATGCCCTTCGATATCCGTAAAATCTGCGCTTCCGCTCTGCGGCGAAACGATGCGCGCAAGGATGGTTGCAAACTCCGCGCGCGTCAGCCCCTTCTCCGGACGGAACGTGCCGTCAGAATAGCCGCCGATCACGCCCGCGGCGCTCAGTGTAGCGATCGCCTGATAGCCCCAATAACCGCGCGCCACATCGGTAAACGAGCGCGCCGACTGCCGTACATCGTCTGTGTTCAACACATAGGAAAGCATCTTTGCACCCTGCGCGCGCGTGAGCAGCGCATCAGGACGCACCGTGTTATCAGCAAAACCGGTGATATACTTGAGGTAAATATTTGCTTTGTCTTTGCGCAGGGTAACCGAGGGGTCAATTGCGCCGGCTGTTGCGCTGAAAATCAGCAAAAGGGATAAAACAGCTGCCGTGATCCGGGTCGTTACCTTTTTGAACATAGAATGCCCTCCTTAGTGTTTGGCTTTTTTATTTCCAAGATGCGCAGGTTTTTCCACCTTTTCCCCCTTGTGCATCAATGGATTCTCAGGCGATGCGTAGCTTTCCGTTGCAACGGAAAGCTGCTTTTTTTCCAGCTTCTGGTTTACCGAGCGGCGCACGAGCATATAGATCACGGCAAACAGCGGAACGCCAACCAGCATGCCGAAAAATCCGAAGAACCCGCCAAACACCGTAACGGCGAAAATGACCCAAAACGCAGGCAGACCGGTCGAATCGCCAAGGATCTTCGGACCGATAATATTCCCGTCGATCTGCTGCAGCACGAGAATAAAGATCGCAAACCAAAGCGCCTTCATCGGATCGACCATCAGAAGCAGCAAAATGGATGGAATTGCGCCGATAAATGGCCCGAAATACGGGATAATATTCGTCACGCCGACGATCACGCTGATCAGCAGCGCAAACGGAATATTTAACAGAAACATCCCGATATAGCACAGCAGCCCGATGATCATGGAGTCCAAAAGCTTTCCGGAAATAAACCCGCTGAAGATCCGGTTCGCCTCATGCAGAAGCGAAATGGTTTTGTCCACAAATGTCTGCGGAAAATATGCATAACAAAGCTTCTTTGTCTGCGCAAAAAACGTCTCTTTCGAGCTCCAGAGATAGATTGAGATGATGATCCCGATGAAAATATTGATCACGGTATAGGTGATCGTGATCGTGGTGCTGATCGTGGCATTAATGATGCCGCTAAGCGATTTGGAGAGCAGGTCAAACGCCTGGCTGAAGAAGCTTTCGATCGAGCTTGTGATACTTGTGATGGCGGGCGCAAGCGCCGAATCCAGGTGAAAGCGCGCGAGAAAATCGGTTAAGATCTTATCGACATTGGGCGCATACGCGGTGATCTGCGAGATAATCCCGTTCACGCTGTTGAGCAGCTCAGGAATCACAAACGAAAAGAGAACCAGGATGACCGCAACAACAAATAAAACGGTAAGCAAAATGCCAAGCCCGCGGTAAAACCGCCGCGTGCAGCGATAGCGCGTGAGAAACGGCAGCGCCGTGCGTTCCACCCAATGCAGAACCGGATAAAATATGTAAGCAAAGCAGACGCCAAGAATAAACGGCATCATCAGCTTCACAATCGTGTTCCACACCTCGTGGAAATACGGCAGATTATCAAACAGCTGATAAATCGCGATGCCGATCGCGACCACAATTAAAACATACGCGGCGATCGTCGTGTATTTCTTGTTCCATTCAATCTTCAAGAGCTCAACTCCCCTCACCGGCGCAGCACTGCGCGGCATATGAAAATAAATGTTCTGATAGCATTATATCACAGATTTCTCCATTGTTCCAGTATTTTTTTCTTCCGTCATTTAGAAATAAAAAGCGGCGTTTTGCACACGGTTTTTGTAAATCTTCCCAAAAATTTCAAAAACGCTTTGTTAGTGAGGGAAAACATGGTATAATCACAATCATAAAAGATTTTTGGGGAGGTCTTGCCTTGAGTAAAGTATGCGCATTTTTAAAGAAAAAGAACATTGAGTTCAGCGTGAAACGCTATTTTATCGACGCGCTGTCCGCCATGGCGACCGGATTGTTTTCCTCGCTGATTATCGGTCTGATCATCAAAACTTTGGGACAGCAGAGCGCCGTGCTGTTCGGCGAAAACGTGGTGTCCGCCGGACTTGTTGAGCTGGGCGGCAAGGCGATGAGCCTGATGGGCGCGGCGATCGGTGTTGCGGTCTCCAGCGGGCTGGGCGCGCCGCCGCTTGTGATGTTCTGCGGCGCGATCACCGGCATGCTGGGC
>CAKUEM010000060.1 GCA_934646115.1 uncultured Oscillospiraceae bacterium | reverse complement strand
CGGCAGCACTCCTCGCTTCTCCGCACCAAATCCATAAAAAGAGACCATCTCGGTCTCTTTTTTATTTCCCCCAAAACCTCCCCCCGGCAGCACTCCTCGCCCATCCGCACCACCCAGAAAAAAATCCCCCGCGTTCCTCCTCGCCGTATCACCCCACCAAAAGAGACCACCTCGATCTCTTTTTTATTTTCCCCCAAACCTCCCCAATAGCGGAAATCCCCTGCCGATTGATGCGCAAGGTTCTGCGAGAAGCCCCTCTCACCGACCCAATGCGCAAGATGCGGCAAGACACTTATCCTCCCACTGATTCATGCCCCGCGCCGCGGCTCATTTTGCCACTTCCCCCCAGCGTCCCACCTCGCCGCACCGCCCCACTTTTTTTGATATCCCCGCGCCCGCTTTTCCATACCGCCCCAATCCATGAATCCTCCCAACAACCCGCTTCTCCGCACCAAATCCGTAAAAAGAGATCATCTCGGTCTCTTTTTTATTTCCCCCAAAACCTCCCCGGCAGCGAAAAATCCCCTGCCGATTAGTGCGCAAGGTTCGGCGAGAATCCCCTCTCACCGACCCAATGCGCAAGATGCGGCAAGACAATTATCCCCCCACTGATTCATGCGCCGCGCCACGGCTCATTTTGCCACTGCCCCCGCGCCCCTCCTCGCCGTACCACCCCACTTTTTTGACACCCCCGCGCCCCACCTCGCCACACTCCCTCGCCTCGCACCCCAACCATCCCCACATAAACCAAGGGGCGATCCCATTTAGGGATCGCCCCTTTTCCCCGGCTCAGCCGCCGAAATTTAAAAACTGATCCACCTCGCGGTCAAAATCAGCGCGCTGCAGCGCCTCCTCCTCGGCGCGCAGCTCCGCCGCAAGCGGCCGCCCCGCCACAAAATAGCGGATCGCATCCGGCGCATGCGTCAGCTCGTGCGGCTCGCGCGCCACATCGTTTGGGTTCTTTTGATCCACCAACACCGCAGGCAGCGTGCGGATCAAATTCACACAGTTTGCGCACACACGCAGCCGCGGCGCACGCGCCCCGAACTCATCGTCCCGCACCGCAAGCCATTCGCGCAGCGCAAGCCAGCCCTGCACGCGCTCATTCCGCGCCCGCACAACCGGCACACCATGCTCGGTAAAAATTTGCGCCGCGCTCTTGCCGGTGTCCTGCCGCCTGTTCCAGAGATCGGGCGGCGCAAGATAGGCATACACGCCCGGCTCGTCCAGCTCGCGAATCGCGCGCGCCGCCTCGGAAATGATCAGCCCGGAGCGATAAATTTCGCGATATACATAGGCGTTGCCCGCCTCATCCAGCGCGATCCAGTAGCCCGCCAGCATGTCCAGCCCATAGTCCATCGTGAAATACCGCCGCCATCCCGCCGGAATCTCAAACGGCGCAACCACATGCCGCGCGCGATCCCATTCAGTAAAATATTGACCATCGAAAATATCCCAGTCGCCGTAAAGCAGCGCCCGCCGGTCGCGGCTGGAAAGATTCTCTAGCCGCCGCACATACCCCGGATCAGCGCGCATCAAAAACTTATTATCCTGCACGCGTGAGGGCAAAAACAGCCGCGTCCCGCCCTCGCAGGCATGCACCACGTCCGGCGCGCCGATATCGATAAACCGCGCCTTCACCCACGCGTGCCCCACCCCGCCCGGATTCGTCGAAGATTTCACCTGTTTCGGAAACGCATTCGCCCCGCGCACGCGCGAGATCAAATAGCGATACATCTGCTCGGTAAAATGCGTCAGCTCGTCAAAGCGAATCACGTCATATTCCGCCGATTGATAGCGAAATACATCGTCCTCCGCATGGCAGTGCCCGAAATCCAGCACCGAGCCGTTGCGAAACTCGCCGACATAGCGCGATGCCTGATAGCGGTAAAGCGCGCGCGGAAACAGCTGCAGCGCAACGCGAATCAGCGATTTTTCAAGTTCCGGCAGCGTCCGCCTCAAAATGAGCTGTCGGCTTCCCGGATAGCGCATCGCAAAGGAAAACGCGTCAATCATCTGCGCGTAAGACTTGCCGCCGCCCGCCGCGCCGCCGAATAACACCTCGTCGGCAGCCGCGTCCAAAAAAGCGCGTTGCCGACGCGAGATCTCAAGCGTCATCGTACTCATAAAACCCCTCCAAATTAAAATCTGATCATGCCCATTTCGCATTTTATAACCATTTCCGCCCCCGCCCGCGCATTCTCACCTGCGCCGCACCTCGCCCGCGCACCGTCAAAAAACACTTCGCACCTCGCCCGCGCATTCCCACCTGCGCCGCACCTCGCCCGCGCACCGTCAAAAAACACTTCGCACCTCGCCCGCGCATTCCCACCTGCGCCGCACCTCGCCTGCGTACCGTCAAAAATACACTTCGCACCGCCCGCGCACCGTCAAAAAACACCTTTTTCTCGAAACCAAGCCCGCACGCCCCGCCATAATCGCTTTTTATGACAAATCCAGCGCTTTCCCCACACATATTTTGCTCAAGCGCTGCGTTCAAAGTGAATATTATTCACTTTTTCCCGTACTTTCACCCCTTAACAAGCGCCCTTCCGGTAAGCGCCGCACCTCGCCGCAACCATACCGTTTCACCCCTACCAAAACGCATCCCGCGCATGCGACCACACCACGCGCAAAAAGCGCCGCACCCGCCTTTCAGCGTCCCGCGCCTTCATTGTCCGCTCATTTCCGCGCGATTCCGGCGTAGCGCCGCTTTTCGCACACCGCCGCACCGATCACTCCACAACGTGAATACGAATCTCGGTCACATCATCCTTCGGCGCATCATCGTCCACAACCTCGCGCAAAAACTTCACGGCGGAAATATCGCCGCCCGCCGCCTTTTGCATGATGCTGCGCGCAATCGATTCCCGCACGGTCACGTCCTCATCCTCGGTTTTTTCTTCCAGAATTTGACCCAATACATCACGAAATGTCACTTGCAATCGCACCCCCTTCCCATTATCGCTGTAAAGCTTTTCCACTATACATATCTCAAAAATCAAGTTATCATGCGCAATCTGCACGTTCTTCAAGTGTTATGTATGTAAAGCCGTTTCGCTATACACATATTTTCTCGCTCACCAGCGTTTTTAAATAACGCTCATGCATGATGCGCAGCGAGTCCTCGTTCGCGCCCCCCACCTGCTGCGCGATCGCCTGCCAGGAAAGCCCCTCTAAGTAGCGCAGGGTAAAAATTTGCCGCAGCAGACTGTCGGGGATCTGCTCCACCAAGCGCTCAATCCTAAGCTGTTCGTCTAAAACACGCAACTGTTGCCGCTCTAGGCATTCAGAGATTTGCCGCGCACGTTCAAGCAGCTCCGGATCAGAGTCGCCGCAAGCATCCAAGCGCCGTTTCCATTCTGCGCAGCGCCGCTTGAGCAGCCGCGCCTCGCGCTGCAAATCGCGATATCCATAAAGCTCCTTTTTCTTCATAATGCTCCCCTCCATGTCTCGGTTTTTATATGATTTTCTCCAAACTCCTGCTTAAAAAGTGAATATTATTCACATTCGCTTCGCACCGACTTGTCCGCATCGCCGTATTCGGCAGCCTCTCCGCCCAACAACGCAATATGCGCACAGCCATAGGCGCCACTTAGCCAATCTCGCCCCACACGCTTCTCACTCTTGTTCGATCAAGCAAGCAGACTCCGCCCGCCCCCACGCGCGCCCCGCGCGCCTTACATCCCAACAATACTTCGTATTCTCTTCCCCCGCAACATTTATCGCACACATGCCAGCTCCCTCTATTCTCCTGCGTTTTTGTCCAATCCCTTGCGCCGCACGTTTTATCGCCCAGCGCGTCATTCAATTCTGCCCATCGCATCCCCCCACACCTGCGCTTTCCCAAAAACGCCCGAACCGTGCGCCTCGCTGCTCTCACCATTTCGCTCTCACATATTCCCCCTTCTCCTGCGCTCCGTCCAAAGCCATACGCCAGCGCCCCTCACGCTTCACGCCTCAGCGAATCGCCGGATTTTCACCCCGGCGCAGCGCCGCAAACCCAAGCCGCCGCAGCCCCTCCTCAAAAAAAACGCAACCCGGTCTGTCCCGCCTTGTTGTGTTCCGCTTCGCGCAGATTTGATTTGATTAGTATTGTTTATATAGTGTGTCAAAATGGGGCGTATTCGGCTCAAACAGTGCCAAATGATAGCGGGTAAAATCGCGCTTTCCGGTCTCCTCAATTTGAAGCAGACCCGCATCGATCAGCTCATTGCGCGCCCGCAGCACACTGCTTTTCGACATACCGCTCCGCACGGTCAGCAGCTGCATCGCGGGCGTAAAATTCTCGGTCCAAAACGAGCGGTTCCATTGGTTCATCAGCGCGTGCCAAAGCGAAATCGCGTTCGCGCGCAAGGGCGCCATCTCAAGATTTGTGTAAAAGCATTGGATTTCGCGCAGATAATTCACTGCATCCGGTCGCTCACGCAGCCGCGCCCCCTCGCGCTGAAACATCATCGGTTGAAATCGTCTCTCCTCCATTTCCTCCAACTTCCTTTCTAAAATCCAGTTTTTGTGAATTATATTCACATTATAGCGAACACCTGAACAAATGTCAAGTAATTTTATGAATTATTTTCACATTCCCTCTTTACAAAGTGAATATTTTTCACTATAATAGGGATAACAAAGAAAGAAGGAGCATTGACTATGTTGCGAGATCGATTAAAAGCATTGCGCGCGGAGCACGGACTTTCCCAGCAGGATCTAGCGAATCTGCTCGGGCTTGAGCGCTCGTCTGTTGCAAAATACGAGGGGCGGCAGCCGGTCACCCCCTCCACCGAGGTGCTGACGCAGATGGCAACGCTTTTTAACGTAACGACCGATTATTTGCTTGACCGCGCGGATGAAGCCAAAAGCGAGGAACTGCCGCTTGAGGATAACGTCATCCTGCTCTCTGACCATGGTCGACGCATCATCCGCCGCATCCCGCGCGAGAAAATGCCGTTTTTGCGCGAAATGATCGATCATATCGCAGAAGATGCGTAAAAATCCTGCCATCACAGCGAACTTTAACCGTGATTGCGATATCGGCGGCGTGACCGTGCTTTTTTTCCGCACAAATTTTTTCACAGGTCAGAAAATCCATCACAGGTGTCTTATCTTGTCAAAAAATCCATGCACGATGCCTCTAGAGTCTTCCCCCGCGAGACTCGCAGAGCAACGTTTTTCCATCCCCCCTGTGTCCCAAATCCATTGCAGCCCAACGTTTTTCGGAGCACAGACCAGCAAACCTGCCATCTGCTCCGAAAACTTTTTCTCAGCAAAAGAATGAAAGAAACAAAAAAATATTGGCAAACCGGCAGCCTATATTTACAGGCGTTCTCAGCGCTTCCCATATCAGAGCATCCGCTTCGGCTTATCACAACAACAATTTTTTTCGGGAGGTAGCCATGCATATTGAAATTCGAAAACTGACGCCCGCGCTGGTGGAGGACTATATCCATTTTTTTGATACAACACCGCACAATCAAAAGTATAATGTCAACTGTTACTGTGCTGCTTGGTGCAGTGATGATTGTACAGGAAAAGATTTACATACGGAAGCGGCACGAAGGGATTATGCCGCCGCGTGTGTGAGAAACGGCACAATTCAAGGCTATATGGCTTATTATGACGGTCAGGTCGTAGGGTGGTGCAATGCAAACACAAAATCAGATTGTCTCGCGTGCAGTGGTTGGCTTTGGATGAACGGCCCCCGTAAAGGGTTTATCCCTACAGAGGAAGCCACCCCCGAAATTCGCGTAAAATCTGTTTTTTGCTTTGCGATTGCGCCAAAGCTGCGGCGGCAAGGGATTGCCTCCGCGCTTTTGGCGCGCGTCTGCGAAGATGCGGCGGCGGATGGATTTGACTTTGTGGAAGCGTATCCGGATCGCGAAATCACTGCCAAATCAGAAGACTTTGTCGGTTATGCCGATATGTATAAGAATATGGGTTTTCGCGTTTATGCGGAAACCAGCAAAAAGCTTATCATGAGAAAAGCGTTGAAATAATGCCATGCTTTGAAAAGCTTTTTACCCGGCTTTGCCGAAAGCATGGTATATTTCAGAAGTATACTTGTCCCGCAGGGGGCATCCTCAAAGATTGTGTGCCGTTTCTTCGGCGAGGATGCCCCCTCCGTATCGGCTCGCGCCGCCCCATCCCTTGGGAATCGCCGCCTTTTTTAATCATGTCTGTTGAATAAACCGCTTTGTTGTTTAATCGCGCGGTCACCGCCCGCGCGATTTCATAAAAAGGCACTTAAAATCGTTAGAATTGCGTGTCATATGCCGGATAAATCACGGTGTCACACGCTCTCATCGTCCACGCGCAGCTCAAACCAAAACACGCTCCCCTGCCCCGGCTGGCTCTGCACGCCGCAGCGCCCGCCGTGCAGCCGCACGGTCTCCCGCACGATGGCAAGCCCCAGCCCAGAGCCAACGGTTGCGCGCCGATGCGGCCCATTCGCCTTATAATAGCGTTCCCAAATATCCGCAATCTCTTGCGGCGCAATACCTTCGCCGTGGTCCTCCACCTCGATGCGCACCCACGCATCCCGCACGATCTGCCGCACAAGCACCGTGCGATCCTCTCCGGTAAACGTGAGCGCATTGCCCAGCAAATTATACACCACCTGCGACAGCCGCAGCGCATCGCCGCGCACGCACACCTCGCGATCAAACGAAAACGAGATGCGATACCCGTCATGCTCCACCATCCGCGCGCAGCGCGCCACCTGCTGCGCCACCGCATCGGTCAGGCAAAACTCCTCCGGCTGAAGCTCCTGCGTGCCGGATTGCAGGCGCGAAAGGTCAAGCACATCGCAAACCAGGCGGCTCAGGCGCTCCGCCTCGTCGATGATCACCTGAATATTCTCCGGCGTGTTCTCGCCGGGCAGATCGCGGATCGCCTCGCCATACCCGCGGATCATCGTCAGCGGCGTGCGCAAATCGTGCGAAATGTTGGCAATCAGCTCGCGCTGCAAATGCGAAACCCGCGCCAGCTCGCGCGCCGCATCATTGAGCGCATCGCGCAAATCGTCCACCTCGCGATAGCCGCCGCTCTCAAACGAAACCTCGCGCTCGCCCGCGGCAAGCCGCCGCGCGGATTCGCTCAGCCCGACGATCGGCTTCGCGATCCGGCTAGACAACCAAAACGCAAGTGCGCCCGCCGCCAAAATAAACAGCACGCTCGCGTAAAGCAGCTGCACGCGCAGCACACGCACCGTCGCATTCACCGGCGTGATCATCGCGGAAGCCAACACCATATAATCTCCCGACGTGCGCGAATACAACACATTTTGCAGCGCGCCGTGCCGCGTGCCCTGCATCGCCGCATCCGGCGCCGGCATCGTAAACCGCCGCGTCTGCGCGCCGCCGGCGGCGCGCGTCTCTAAAAAGATCCGCCGCAGATCGCTCACGCCCATGCGATGCACCGCGCAGTCGCGATACCGGTTCGTCGCCGCCACGGTGCGCCCGTCCGCATTGATCACATGTACGCACATGTCGCCGCCCTGCGCCGCGTCCTCCAAATAGGTGGCGAACTCGTCGTCCTGGAGCTGATCAAGCAGCGCATCCGCGCGGTCGCGAATGTCCGCGAGCTTAAAATTCTCATAAAACTGCTCTAAAAACACGGTCTGAAACAGCATCAAAACGCCCACGATCACCAGCACAAACACCGTGAGCGAAAGCAAAATTTTGCGCCGGATATTACTCTGCCTCAAAGCGATATCCCACCCCTCGCACCGTCACAATATGGCGGCTGTATTCGCCAAGGCTGCGCCGCAAAAGCTTAATATGCGTGTCGAGCGTGCGGTCGTCGCCAAAAAAATCATAGCCCCAAACCTCAGAAAGCAGCCGCTCGCGCGAGAGCGCGATATTCCGGTTGCGAATTAAATAAAACAGCAGCTCATATTCGCGCGGCGAAAGCGCAATGCGCGCGCCGGAAAGCTCCACCGTCCGCGCGGAAAAATTCACCGTCAACGCGCCGAGCGTAAACACCTCCGCCCGGTCGCCCTTCGCGTTGCGCTTTAAAATCGCGCCCACGCGCAGCATCAGCTCGCGCGGGGAAAACGGCTTCACCACATAATCGTCCACGCCCGCCTCAAACCCGTGGATGCGGTCATATTCCTCGCCGCGCGCAGAAAGCATCAAAATCGGCGTGTCGCAGTGCTTTCGGATCTCGCGGCAGGCGGAAAACCCGTCCAGCCCCGGCATCATCACGTCTAAAATCATCAGATCAAACGGCTCGCGCTCCGCCGCGGCAACCGCCTCCAGCCCATCGCGCGCCTCGCGGGTCTCATGCCCCTCAAATTGCGCATATTTGATCACAAGCGCGCGGATCTTCTCTTCGTCGTCCGCAATCAAAATCCGTGCCATACGGCGCCTCCTTTAGAAAAACCAACGTGTCGGCAGCAAAAATGCATACGGCGCAGTCGCGATCGCAAGCGTCAGCGCAATGCAGCGCTTCTGCCGCAGCGACGCGCGCAGATTTTTTAAGCAAATAAACCGATTGCACACATAAATCAGCGCGGCGGACACCAAAATCGCGCCGCACACAAAGCAAAGCGCCGCCGGATTTTGAAACGGATTAGACGCCATCGCCTGGACCGCATCATTCAGCCACCCATTGCCGGGCAAGCACAGCACGCCAAGCAGCAGCGCCGCGTCCCTCCAATTTTCCTTAAAACCCTATCCAGCTTTGAGAAATCTGCCGCCGCACAAATCGGTGTTACATGTGCCGCGCCTTGATATCCGCTAAAATCTGACTGTATACCCGCTCCCGCTCGGCAGATGTATCATAGATTGTAAAACCGTACTTCACAAGATCCTGGTACATTGATCTGCCAAAGGAAATCTCCCCTTCGGCAATCTCTTTCAGGTCATTGTCGTCAAACCCGTATGTCCAATCGTCTTTCGTATCATATTGTTTAAAATCGTGGACGAACGCATCGACCGTTTTTTCGTTTTGTACCAAACCGATCAGCAAAAATTTTTCTTTAAAATCTCGAATCCCATATGTCTTTAAAATGTGGTCAATGATGTCAAAGTTAAGATACGTGCCTTCCAGCACAAAGTGATTCCCTTTCACAGCACCATGGCTGTATGGCAGCAGCCCGTGCCCGTCATCCGAAGAGAACATGCCAAGAAAGTGACCGAGAAACGGCGCGAGGTGATCTGTCGTCTTTTTTCTATTCCAGTTGAGCCGGATATCCAGTTGCGGATATGCCTCTCCAAACACAGCCACCAGTTTATCGATATGGATGACAAAGTGACCCAGCTCTTCGTGTATTTTTCTCGCAAGTGTTGATTTCCCTGCCCTAGCTGGACCTGCAATGATGATGTTTTTCACTAAATCACCCCTGACTGATCGTTTCCGAACCATGCCTGACGAGACAGACGACCGGTAAGAAAAATACGCCGCGCAAGCTCGACCGCTTCAAGTCCGTCGCGCGCCTCGCGGGTCTCATGCCCCTCAAATTGCGCATATTTGATCAC
>CAKUEM010000059.1 GCA_934646115.1 uncultured Oscillospiraceae bacterium | reverse complement strand
ATTCTGCGGCGCATGACGCGTATCTTTGCCTGGTTCCGGAGGGGGACGCGGACGCGGCGGCGAAAATAAGCCTGGCAGACGGCGCGGTTTCAAGCATTGCGCGTGGAGATATAAATGGCGACGCTGCGGTCGATACGCTCGACGCGATGCTTGTGTATACTTACTACAATAATGTAGACAGCAAGTTTGACGCGCTGGTCGCGGCGCAGAATGCGGCGCTTCTGTTTGCGCTGGATTATAACGGAGATTTTAAGATTGACATTCTGGATGTCACAGCGATCATTATTGCGTATTTAGGACTGTAAATGCTGCATGCCGGGGCGGCGGTATCGCTGCCCCGGCGTGGAAAACCATATGAAATGGAGGAAAACAGGTGAGGCGGTTTCTTGTTTCGGGCATTGTGCTTGCGATGCTTTTGCAGCTTTTGGGCGCAGCGGCTTTTGCGGAAAACGACGCTTCAGATGCGGCGCTTTGTTTGGAAACGCAAAGCGGCGGCGCATATGCGGCAACGGTCGCGGTGGGCGATACGCTTCAGGTCGATGTGCGCGTCTGCAGAACCGATTCGGCAGAGGAATATCTGCTGTATGCCGTGCAGGATGAGATTGAATATGATGCCGCCCTCCTGGAGTTTTTGCCGAATGAGGGATCCATTTCATATGGGTTTCAACAGGGCTATCGAAGCGCGGCGGGCGGTCACGCGCGCGTTCTGGTCAATTTTGTAGACATGACCGGGCAGGGCGCGCCCCGCGCGGCAGAGCTTACCGTTGCCACGCTGAAATTCCGGGCGAAGGCAGCGGGCGCAACAGAACTGAAAAACCAGAGCGTGATCGCAACCGATGCAAAGGGAAACCCGCGCGCGGTGTCTGCGAAAAACCTGCGTATTACCATTAAAAATAAAGCGCCCGGCGGCTCGGGCGGCGGTATAAGCGGCGGATCGGGCGGAGGCACAACCGGCACAACGCCCGCGCCCGGCGGGACAACGCAGCCGTCTGTGACTACGCCGGATATACCGAACGATCCCGAGTTTCAGGATGTGGCGCAGAGCGCCTGGTACTATCCGGCGGTTACCTATGCGGCGCGCGAGGGATACTTTACCGGCGTTGGCGGCGGGCTGTTCCTGCCCGATGCGCCGATGACGCGCGCGATGTTTGTCACCGTGCTATACCGCATGGCGGGCGGCGCGGAAGCGTCGGGCGAGAGCTTCCCGGATGTGACGCGCGGAAGCTGGTATGAGCAGGCCGCGATTTGGGCGGCGCGCGCGGGGATCGTGAAGGGAAGCGGCGGATGCTTTTTGCCCGAGCGCGAGATCACTCGCGAGCAGCTCGCCACGATGCTTGCGCGTTATGCAAAATATCAGGCGCTTGCACTGCCGGATTCTGAGAATCAGCAGTTTGCAGACGACGCCGCAATCAGCGATTGGGCAAAAGATGCGGTGTATCGCATGCGGCGCGCGGGGCTTCTTGCCGGAAGGGGCGAGAATCTGTTTGAGCCGAAAGCGCAGGCAACACGCGCCGAGGTGGCACAGCTTGTGAAAAATCTAGCGGAGCTTAAGGAGGAGAAGTGATGAGAGGGAGAGCAAGAACGCGGCTGCTTTCAGCTTTTTTGACATTTTGTATGATCGCGGGCGTGCTTCCGGCAGGGTTGCCGCGCGCGAACATGGCGGACCCGGAGGCACAGACGCAGATCATGCTGGATTTCAAAGCCGAGTGGGAGAAGCCGGAGGTCGAGCGGCGCACTCCGCTTCAGGCAAGCCTTGCCATCGACGGATGGCAGGTCAACCGCGAGAAAACGGCGGGGTCCCTGGTGCAAGGCAGCACTGCGTTTGATTTTCAGCCGTATGGCATTCGGGCGCGCGTGATGGACGCGACATATCCTAAGCATTCTGACCTTGCAATTGATTTTTCGGTTGCGGCGGAGGGGACATATGCGCTTGCGCTCTCCGGCGGTCAGTTCGGAGAGATCGACGGCGCGACCGCCGGGATCTATGTGGATAACACGTATCTTGGCGAGTATCGCTTTGTGGGCGACAATCTGCTGGTGGGCGAGACGAAGGCGCTTGGCGAGATTGCGCTGACACGCGGCACGCATACGGTCACGCTGCGCCGCATCAACGGCGGCAATCCCTCGTTTCTGTTCCCGGGCTGCATCAGCTTTTCCATGACAAAGGCGGCGCGCGCGGAAAAAACGCTGGATTTTATCGGCGCGTATGCCAACGAATATTTAAACAGCACGTCCGGTACGCCGCTGGACGCAACGATCGCAACGCACGGCTGGGCGATCAATCTTGATCAGTCAGCCGGAAGCGTTGCCGCATCGCAGAAGCCGCGTTATGCGCAGTATGGCATTGCCGTGCAGATCGCAGACGCGAATTACGAAAAGCATGCGGATCTTGCCTTTGACTTCGAGCTGGAAAAAGAGGCGGATTACGCGCTCTCGCTTGTCGGCGGGCAGTATGACGGCGGCGCAACGGCGGACGTCTATCTGGATGGGCAGAAGCTGGGCAGCTATGATTTCTCCGGCGCAAATGTGATGACCGGGGCGATCGCCGCCTTTGAAAAAACGCATTTATCGCGCGGGACGCACACGGTCACGCTGCGCCGAACCTCCGGCGCGGACGGCGGCAGCTACCTGTTCCCGGGGCAGATCCGCCTTGTGGAGGAGAGCACGGCGTTTCATTTTAACGTGCAGCTGACCGATGAAAACGGCGCGGCGAAAACTCGCTTTGAGCCGGGCAATATTGTGTATGCCAAGGTGTATTTAAACGGCGGCACGCCGCTGCAGTTTGGCGCAATGCAGGCGGATATCAGCTATGACAGTGCGCGGCTTGCGCTTCTGGAGGATGAGACGAGCGCGGGCGCGCAGATCGCGATCAATAAGCGCTATGGCGCGGACGGAAAAATCATTCGCCTTGCCTATGGCGGCGAGCGCCTGACGGCAGACGATGCGTATCTGCTCGCCACAATCGCGTGGCGCGTGCGCGAGGACGCGGCGGGCGGAACGGCCGCGGTTCATTTTGACGGGGCAAAGGCGGCGGAATATAACAACTCCGCCTGGAGCCCGACCACGGCGGCGGGCGGCGCGGTCATGATCCAAAGCGCAACGAAGCTTTCCGCGGCGGATTGTTCCGTTACGCTGGGCGAGACGGCGCGCACGGAGATCACCGCGCGGCGCGGCAATGCGGCGGTTGCGCTCGATCAGGCGGAGATCACGGTCGTGAGCGCGAACCCCGCGATCGCAACGGGCGAGATCGTGCGGGACGGCGAGCGCGTGTATCTCAGCGTAACGGGTGCGCAGCTGGGCGAGACGACCGCAGAGATCACCGCGGTGATCCAGGGCGAAGCGCTGACGAAAACAGTTGCGATCACAGTCAATGAGCTGTGCTATTACTATAATTATCGCAAGCTGTGGGGCGGAAAGGTGTATAACGTCGGCACGGATATCCGCACGGTTACGTCGTATGACATGACCACAACAGGGAGCGAGAGCGAGATCAACAAAGCGGTCGGCATTGCGTCTGACCCGTGGATCTATGGCGGCGCGGATGCGGACGGCGCGGGCAATTTCTTCTTCACGGATAACACCTATGCCTGCCAGATCCGCGGCGAGAGCGGATGGAACGCCGTTCGAATTCAAGTTCCGAAGGACGGCGTGTATGAGGCGGTCGCGGTTCATAATTATTGGCCGCGCAGCGGCAGATACAGCGTGTATCTCGCCCCGGCGGACGCGCAGAATCCGCGCAGCGCGATGTATTATCTGCAAACGCTTGACGGCTATGCGGAGAGCAACCAGTGGGTCGTGGATGTTCCTTTGAAAAACGTTGCGCTCAAGCGCGGCGAGTATATCATTACTTATCAGGCGGAGACGAAGAATCCCAAGGTCACGACAGAGCCGCTTGCCTGCGTGACCGGGTTTAAGCTTCGGGCGGCAGATCCTTCGCGGCTGATGCTTGCGGCGGATGAGCCGGAGGCGATCGCGGTCGGTCAAAGTGCGGAGCTTCCGCTTTCCGCATATCTTGGCGCAGCGCCGGCTGATTTAAGCGCGGCAGAGCAGCTTACAGCCGAGGTTTCCGACCCGGCGGTCGCGGCGGCAGAGATCATCCGCGGCACCGGCGGCGCGGCGCTTCGCGTGGGTGCAAAGGCGATCGGCACGGCGGAGATCACTGTGCGCGTGGTGCTGGGCGGCAAGGAGGCCACGCTCGTGGTTCCGGTCACGGTGGCAGATGCGGGCGCATTCCGCGGCGTTGTGCTGACCGTCGCGCAAACGGAGATGAAAACCGGCGAGCAGGCGCGGGCGCAGGTAAAAGCGCTGCGCATGGACGGCAGCGAGATCCCGCTTTCAGAAACCAGCTATTATTTCGCGAGCAGCGATCCGAAGGTGCTTGCGGTCGATAATCTTGGAAATTTAAGCGCGAAGCAGGAGGGCGTCAGCACGGTCACGATCTATCTTGAAAAAGACGGTGTGCTGCGCAGCGCCCGGGCGGAGATCACGGTTTCTGACCCGTCTGCGCTTCAAACGGCAACGCTTGCGCGGCTGGATACCATGCGTACCGGCGACACGGCGAAGCTTCAGCTCGCCGTCCTGCGCGAGAGCGGATATCCGGCGAATCTGGACAATGCGACGATCGAATGGGTTCTCGGTGATACTGCAATCGCAACGATCAGCGGCAGCACGCTGACCGCAGGCGCGGAGGGCGAGACCACGCTGCTTGCGCGCATTCAATTAAACGGCGAAGCGATCGACAGCGCGCCGATCACGATCCGCGTGAGCAACGAAGGCGGAAGCGAGCTGTTTATCGATTTCCGCAATAATCAGCGCGATCTGCCCGAGCAGGCAACGCTGGACAGCCAGGGCTGGCGCTTAAACCGCGAGAAGAGCGCACCGAATATCACAACGGATAATCAGCTCGGCTATCAGTCTTACGGCGCGAGCGTGCGGCTGTTTGAAGAAAATCTCGCGCCGGATTCTGACTTTGCGTTTGATTTCCGGCTGCCGAAAAGCGGAAATTATGCGGTGGAGTTCCGCGGACTGACCGCTGCGTGCGGCGCGATCGCGGCGATTTATATCGATGATATTTATCTGGGGCAGTTCGATTTTTACACGCTGCAAACGATCGAGGCGGCGGCGAAGCTGAATAGTGTGGCGCTGGAGGCAGGGCAGCATACGGTCACGCTGCGGTGCATCAAAACCGCGTCGGGACGCGACCATTTCTATATGACCGGGCTTGTGCTGCGCGAGGTGGAAGCGCTTCCGACGATCGACCGTATTGATGCGAACTTCCCGCGCGATTCCTTAGCGGTCGGCGAGAGCATGCAGGCGCAGATCCACGTCATCATGAGCGACGGCAGCGAGCGCTTTTTCGATGCCTCTGACCGCGCAAATACGGTAACGGTCGAGGCGGAGCATGCGGAGATCCTCGCGGTGCAGCCGGATCACACGATCCGGGCGCTTGCGCCGGGCGAGACGAAGCTGACCGTTACGGCAACGGTAAACGGCGAAGAAAAGCGAATGGAAAAAACCATCCGCGTGACGAATGCAAAGCTTTCCTCATTCTCCACCGCGCTGGAGAACGAAGAGCTGTATGCGCAAACGGAAAGCGCGCTCATCCTGCGCGCGCTGTTAGACGATGCAAGCGAGGTGGCGCTGTCTGATCTGGCGCTGGAGTTCAGCACGGAGGATGCGCAGATCTTCACTGTGCAGAAAAATGAGGGCGGCTATAGTGTTCAGGCGCATCAGGCGGGCACGGCGCAGCTCACCGCGAAGGCAACGCTCGCCGGTGTGCAGCTTGTCGCGGTGCTCGATATCACAGTGCGCGGCGACGGCTTTACAAGCGTGGAGCTGCGCGCGGAGAAAAGCGCGATGAAGCCGAATGATGCGGGCGTGCAGCTCTCTGTGACCGCGAAGAACAACCGCGGCGAGGCGCTGCCGCTTGATGGCGCGCAAATTCTCTATGAAAACCAGAATCCGGAGATCGTGTCGCTCAATGAGTCCGGCTTTGTGAAGCCGGTCGCGCGCGGCGTGGCGACGATCACGGCGACCGTGACGATCGGAAATGTTACGCGCAGCGGAAAAACTACGGTCACCGTCCGCGACGGGAAGACCGAATCGACGCTCTATACGCCGGAGATGACCGCAGCGGCGCGCGAAAACGCGCAGAAATATCCCTGGGCGATGAAGCTGCGCGACGAGGCGGAGGAAAAGGCGAAAAAATATGTCAACGCCGGGGCGGAATATCTTTGGAACGCGGTGACCACGCAGGAGCTGCCGCGCGGCGCAACCGTCGGCTATCGCTACGATCCGGATTCGCAGACCTGCCGCTATTGCGGAAGCGACCATCTGGTAAAATACGGCGGCTATGCCTGGGTGCTCGACCCGCTGGTCAACGTTTGGAAGCTGCAATGCCCGGATTGCCGCCGCAAGTTCCCGTCGAATGACTTTGGCAGCTTCTATGCGCTCGGTATCGACGAGCATGGAAACTTCCGCTATGAGCAGGCGAAGGCGAAAAACGCCGAGCTTGTTGCAAACGGTGAGGACGGATATTTAAAGAACATCCTGTATCCGGATAAAGGCGAGGGCTGGGGCGTGGACGACGGTTATGGCTATAAAACCGGCCGCACCTATCCCAACGGCACGGAGGAAGTGCATACCTACATCGCGTATTATAACCACTGGGATGTCTGGTACGGCACGGGCGTTTTGGGCAATGCGCTCACCACGCTGCGCGAAGCGTATCTGTATACCGGCGATGAGAAATATGGCCGCATCGGCGCGATCCTGACCGATCGCGTGGCGGATCTTTATCCGGAGATGTCGATCGAGCCGTATTTCCCGCAGTTCTTTAATTCTGATTCCACGCAGCCGAACGGCAAAGTGGTCGGCGCAATTTGGGAGAGCTATCTCGCGAAAAACATCACAGAGGCGTATGACGCGTTCTTCCCGATGATGGACGATCCGCAGGTGCTTGCATTCCTCTCCGAAAAGGCGGAGAAATATCAAATGAAAAACCCGAAGCAGACCGCGGAGCAGGTGCGGCAGAACTGCGAGGATGGGATTCTGCGCGAGGTGTGGAAAGCGTGCCGTAGCTCGGATATCTATGGCAACTTCGGTATGCATCAATCCGCCTGCGCAGAGGCGGCGGTCACGCTCGATACCATGCCGGAGAGCCGCGAGATGATCGACTGGATCTTCCAGACGGGCGACCGCATCGGCGTGCATGAGGTGAGCGGCGGCGACGTGCTGCGCCAGCTTGTCAATGTGATCAGCCGCGACGGGCTTGGCAACGAATCCTCGCCGCAATACTCCAACCTCTGGCTGGACAGCGTGCTCGAGATCGCAAACGCGCTGAGCGGCTATGAGAATTATTCCGCGGCAAATCTTTATAAAAACCCGAAACTTATAAAAATGCTCAGCTCGGGCTTCCCGCTGATCTTAACGCGCAATCAGACCGTGCAGATCGGCGATTCCGGGCGGACCGCGATGGAGAATTTTGATTTTTATGAAAACAGCCTGATCGGCGCGTATAAAAACGTCAAAATTCCGGAAATCGCGCAGATCCTGTGGTTTACCCACGCGGGGGATCTAAGCGATGTGCATTATAATATTTTCACGAAAAATCCGGAGGCGATCCAGGATGAGATCCGCCAGACGGTCGAAGAGCGCGGCGAATATGATTTCGACCGCAGCCTGCAGCTTTGCGAGTATGGCTTCGCGATCCTGCGCGACGGGACATACCATGCGGCAGACGGCGTGCAGCCGGAGGTCAATACGCAGCGCGACATGTGGCTGTATCACGGCAATGCACTGCGTCACGGGCATTTGAGCACGCTGAATCTCGGCATGGAGGCGTTTGGCTTAAATATCGCGCCGGACTTCGGCTATCCGGAGTTCTGCGATGGCTCTGACGCGATGCTCAACTGGAATCACAGCACGATCAGCCATAACACGGTTATGGTCAATGAGGTGCATCAAAACCGCGTGACGCGCGCGGGGACGCCGCTGCATTTTGACGATGCCGGTCAGGTGAAGCTGATGGATATCGATGCGCCGGACGCTTACGGCGACACCAGCATTTTCCGCCGCAGCGTTATGATGATCCGTGTAAACGATGAAATTTCCTATGGCGTGGATTTCTTCCGCGTGAAAGGCGGGCGCGACCATCTTTACAGTTTCCATGCGCTGTCTGACGAGATCGCGGAGACGGAAAACCTGACGTTTGTTGAGCAAACGATGGGCAGCTACGCCGGACCGAATATCGCATGGGGCACGCCGGGCAGCACGAGCGGCTACAGCTGGCTGTATCATGTGCGCCGCGCGGACGACCCGCGCACCGGAAGCTTTGCGGTAGATTTTAAAATTCGCGATTTCCGTAAAACGCTTCCGACTGATCGCAATATCCATCTGCGCGTGAGCATGTTAAATCCGTTTGACGTGGATGAAGTTTCGCTTGCGAAGGGCAAGCCGCCGCAGGTCAAACGCAATCCGGAGGAGATCGAGTTCATGCTCGTGCGCCGCCGCGGGGCGGATCTGGATTCGCTCTTTACCGCGGTGTATGAGCCGTATGACGGCGAGCGCTATGTAGAAAAGATCGAGGCGGTTTCCATGCAGCCGTCCGGCGCGGCGGCTCCTGCCGTTTCGGATGTGGCGCGCGCGGTGAAGGTCACGCTGAAGAGCGGACGCGTGGATTATATCATGTATGCGTCTAATAACACGATTGAATATCGCGTGGATGATGCGTTTGATTTTAACGGCTTTGCCGGCGTGTATACGCTGCAGGAGGGCGAGCTGATCTATCATTATTTAAATGATGGCACAAAGCTTGGCGATTTGGAGACAGAGGCGGCATATACCGGCACGGTTCTTGATTTCACGCGCACGCTGACCGATCAAAACACGATCACCGTGCAGTTTGACCATGCGGTTTCGGCGGACGCGCTGACCGGGCGTTATATCAATATTGATAACGACCACGTGGTGAACGCGGTGTATCCGATCGAGAGCGCAACGGTGGAGGGAAATCGTGCGGTGCTGAATATCGGCGACCTCACGCTGGTGCGCAGCTATAAGGATAACGGCGATTTTTCGGCGGGCTATGTGTACAATATTGCCGAGGGGCAGGACTTCCGTATCCCGCTGAGCGCGCATGATATTTCAGAGCCGATTTTCACCCCGCAGGAAAAGAAGGTCGCGGAGGCAGGCAGCGAGCTGAAATTTACCGTATCGGCGGAGAGCCCGGCGGGGCGCGCGCTGACATATTCTGCAAAGACCCTGCCGCGCGGCGCAAACTTTGATGCGGCGACGCAGACCTTCAGCTGGATTCCGGATTCCGCGCAGCTGGGCAAGAATTATGCGGCGTTTACCGTGACCGATGGCACGCTTTCCGCGACGCAATATGTAGAGATCACGGTGTACAACCGCACCACCGGCGGTGGTGGAACAGGCGGCGGCACGCCGAGTCCGCAGCCGCAGCCTCAGCCACAGCCGCAGCCGCAGCCGGATACCAAGCCGGAAGAGGATGAAACCACCTTCGCGGCAAGCCCGGATGAAACGACCGCTTCGAACAAGCTCGGCAGCGT
>CAKUEM010000058.1 GCA_934646115.1 uncultured Oscillospiraceae bacterium | reverse complement strand
TCCGCAAGATACAGATCAAAATCGCCCGCCGTCAGCGCCTTTTGATAGTCCTCCCATTTTTCCTCGCGCAGGCTCACGTTCAACCCCAGATCGCCAAGGCTTTGAACGATGCGCTGCGCCAGCGCCACGCGGCTTTTGTTTTCGTTATTGACAAGGATCGTGAAGCTGCGGCTTCCGCCGGAATCCAAGCGACCGTCCCCGTCCTGATCGCGATAGCCCGCCTGCTTCATCAGCTCCATCGCCTGATCCATGGAATACACAAGCGCACCCGCCGCCGTTTCGTCATACGCCGCGCACAGTGGATGCACCGGCAGCAGCGCCGCGTGCCCCATGAGCGCGTAATCCTGCTCCACCGCGCTTTTTCGGTCGATGGCACAGGCGACCGCGCGGCGCACCGTTTCGTTTTGAAATGCGCGCGTGCGCAGGTTGAACCCGAGATACACCAGCACGCTGGTCGCGACCTCGTGCGACTCATATTCCCCGCGGAATTGCAGCGGATTCGGTCCGGTCGGATCCAGCGTGACCAGGTCGATACTCATCGACTCAAAGCCCCAGATCAGCTGATCCACGCCGCCCGTCTGGATCATCTGGATCGTCTGAAACGGCGGCGCATCGCCACGCCAATGGACATTCTTCGTAAGGCTGTATTCCTTATTTTCCGCCGAATACACGATGCAATACGGTCCGGTACCCAGCGTGATTTGCGCGTCGCCGCTCGCCTCCTTCACGATGGGAATATCAAGCAGGCGCGGCAAATTGGCATTCGCTCGGTGCAGCGTGACCAAAACGTCCCCGCCCTCCGCGCGCACGCCGGAAATATTGGAAAGCCGTGCAGCGTAATACGAGCCTTCGCGCAGCGCGCGGCGCAGCGAATACACCACGTCGCCCGCGGTCAAAGCCGACCCGTCTGAAAACTTGACGCCGCTTTTGATACGGAAGCGGTAGGTGTTTCCACTCATCTCAAACGAATCGCACAAAACCGGCTGCACGGCAAGCGTTTCATCCAACTCAAACAGACCCTCATACACCAGCCCGGCAAGCTCTAAATTCTCTTTATTTGTGGTGGCAAGCGGATCCATCCGCGCCTCGGAGACATAGCCAACGCCAAATTCCGCGTTCGCGATCTGCGCGGGTTCGCTCTCGCCCTGCCCATCCTCCGGCGCGTCCTCGCCCGGAGCAGTACAGCCGGAGAGAAGCAGCGCCGCGCACAAAAGCCATGCAAGCGCTCGTTTCATTCAAATCACCTCTTATACCAACATGATGATCGCCGCCATCGCGCCGCGCACGCCGCCGGTGCGCCGATGCGACCAAAATACGTCCGGCTGGCAGCAGGTGCATAGCTCACTCATCGTGATATGCTCCGCCTGCACGCCGCTTTGCAGCAGCACCAGGCGGTTTAAACCCGCAAGGTCCACGCGCCATTTCGCGCCCGCGCGGTGCATGTGCGCCCCGGCGTCTTCGCCCAGCGCGGCGCGCATCGCATCCGGCACGTCCTGATCGGTTTCATAGCAGCAGCTCCGCCCGCATGGACCGATTCCCGCGAGGATATCCTGCGGACGGCAGGCAAACACCTCCTGCATTTTCGCAACCGCGCAGCCTGCGGCGCGCCGCGCCGTTCCGCGCCAGCCCGCATGCACCACGCCCGCCACGCCGCGTACCGGATCGAGCAGGAAAATCGGCGTGCAATCCGCATGGAATGTGGCGAGCGGCAGATTTTTCTCATTTGTGATGATCCCGTCAAACTCCGGGCGCGCGGCGCGAAAGCCCATGCCCGCATCCCGCTCTCCCGCAACGAAAATATCGCTGCCATGCACCTGCGGGAAAAACACCAGCCGCTCGGGCGGAAACCCGATTGCCCGCCCGGCGATCGCATAATTTTCGCGCACTGCTGCCGGATCATCGCCGCGCCCGATCCCCAGATTCATATGATCGAGCGGCGGCGCAGACACGCCGCCAAGGCGCGTGGTAAAGCCGTGATGCACAAGCCCGGTTTTTGTAAATGACGGAACGGTATAATAAAGAAAATCGCCGCAGCGATTGCTTGCAAACGCCATAATGCTGCCCCTTTCTGTTCTATTCCATATTGTACCGGATTTTTGCCCGAAATACAACCGGCGCGCAAAATTTCCTCGAAAAAAACGACCGGCGGATCACTCTCCACCGGTCGGTTCTCATTGTATTATGCCTTTGCCTTCAGCGCCTTCATGCGGGATGCATGGTCAAGGATCCGCTTGCGGATACGCAAATTCTCCGGCGTGACCTCAAGCAGCTCATCATCCGCCAAAAATTCAAGCATCTGCTCTAAGCTCATGCGGCGCGGCGGGATCAGGCGCAGCGCATCATCGCTGCCGGACGCGCGCATATTGGTCAGCTGCTTTTTCTTGCAGACATTGACCGTGATATCGTCCGCCTTCGGCGAAACGCCAACCACCATGCCCTCATAGACCGGGGTGCCCGCGTCGATAAAGAGCGCGCCGCGCTCCTGCGCGTTGAACAGCCCATAGGCGACCGCCTCCCCCGTCTCATACGCGATGAGCGAACCGGTTGCACGGCGCGGGATATCGCCCTTAAACGGCGCATATCCATAAAAAACGGCGTTTAAAATCCCCTCGCCCTTGGTATCGGTTAAAAACTCGTTGCGATAGCCAAACAGCCCGCGCGATGGGATCAAAAATTCCACGCGCATCCGCGCGCCAAACGGCGTCATCTGCCGCAGCTCTGCCTTACGCTGACCCATTTTTTCCATCACGGCGCCGAGCGATTCTTCCGGAACATCGATCGTCAGCTCCTCGATCGGCTCATTTAAAATGCCGCCGATCTCTTTATAAAGCACGCGCGGCGTGCTGACCTGGAACTCATAGCCTTCGCGGCGCATCGTTTCGATCAAAATAGAAAGATGCATCTCGCCGCGCCCGGCCACGCAGAACGAATCCATCGCGCCCTCAACCTCGCTGACGCGAAGCGAAACGTCCTTCAGCAGCTCGCGCTCCAGCCGGTCACGCAGGTTACGCGTGGTCACAAATTTGCCCTCGCGCCCCGCAAACGGTGAATCGTTGACCGAGAACGTCATTTCCACCGTCGGCTCGGAAATTTTGACAAACGGAAGCGGGTTCGGGTGCGCCGGGTCACAAACGGTATCGCCGATCGTGATATCGCTCATGCCGGAAATGCAGACGATGTTGCCCGCCGCCGCTTCCTCAACCGGCACGCGCTCTAACCCGTCGAACTCATAAATCGCGGTGATTTTCGATTTCTTCGGCTCGCGCAGCTTATGATAATCGCAGAGCAGGACCTCCTGCCCCAGATGCAAGATTCCGCTCTCGATACGCCCAACGCCGATGCGCCCGACATAATCGTTATAATCGATCGAGGAGATCAGCATGGAAAGCGGCTCATCCTTCGGCGCAAGCGGACCGGGGATATATTCGATGATCTTATCCAGCAGCGGGCGCAAATCGGTCCCCGGCTGGTGCGCGTCCTCGCTTGCGATGCCCGCGCGCGCCGAGCAATAGAGGATCGGAGAATCGAGCTGCTCTTCGTTTGCATCCAGCTCCATCAAAAGCTCCAGCACCTCGTCCTCGATCTCGTCAAGCCGCGCGTCCTGCCGGTCGATCTTATTCACGACAACAATCACGCGGTGCCCAAGCTCAAGCGCCTTTTGCAGAACAAAGCGCGTTTGCGGCATCGGGCCTTCCGCCGCGTCAACAAGCAGGATGACGCCGTTGACCATTTTTAAAATGCGCTCGACCTCGCCGCCGAAATCCGCATGGCCCGGCGTGTCGATAATATTGATTTTTATATCGCGGTATGTGATCGCCGTATTTTTCGCGAGGATCGTGATCCCGCGCTCCCGCTCGATATCATTAGAATCCATCACGCGCTCCGCAACGACTTGATTCTCGCGGAATGTTCCGCTTTGCTTAAGCATTTCATCCACCAGTGTGGTTTTTCCGTGGTCAACATGCGCAATGATCGCAATATTGCGAATACTCTGGTCTCTCAACGAACTAGCTCCTCTCATTGGTACAGGCGCAAAACAGGTCTTCCGCAAGGCGGAAGACCTGAAACTGCTTGATGTGGAAAAGAAGTATGCCCTCGCAGAACCGGCACATGCCCGTATCCTGCATCAAAAGGGGCACACCTCGATTTTACAGGATATACAGTGCCAGGGTCGAAACGATAAATAAAACTGCAACGGCGGTCGTGATTTTTGCAAGGCGAACGTCCCACGTTTTTGCCTTATTCTTGGAAAGGAACGTATCCGCCGCGCCGGAAATCGAGCCGGAAAGCCCGGTATGCTTACTCGGCTGTAATAAAATCGTGACAATTAAAAACAGGCAGAGAATCACCTGAACAATGGTCAAAATCAGCTTCACTGTCTCCATGTTATTTCGCACCTCAACTTTAATAATTTCAAAAGGTAAAGCGTCTGCAAACGCAGTGTGCGGAAAAACAGACGGCTATCCAATGCGTAGTTTATCATATCATATTTCTTTTTCTTTTTCAACACTTTTTTTGTTTTCTTTCAAATAATTCTGGCAAAATTTAAAATTTCCGCCCGCGGTTGCTATTTTTTTGCGTTCGGTGTACAATCATTTTATCAAGCTGTTCAGGAAGGAGGGCGCGGCATGATCCCGCTTCCGCAACCGATTTGTATTGCGCTCGCGGCGCTCTCCGCCGCGGGTTTTGAGGCGCATGTCGTGGGCGGCGCCGTGCGCGATATGCTGCGCGGCGTGCGTGCGCATGACTGGGATATCACGACCAATGCGCTGCCCGAGGAGCTGTGCGCCGTGTTCTCCGGCTATCGCGTGGTCAAAACCGGGCTTTCGCACGGGACGGTGACCGTTTGGATCGCGCAGCTGCCCATTGAGATCACAACCTATCGGATCGACGGCGCATACACGGATCATCGCCATCCGGACACGGTGCGTTTCACGCGCGACCTGCGGCAGGATCTCGCGCGGCGCGATTTTACGATCAACGCCATCGCCTATCATCCGCAAAGCGGTCTGGTCGACCCGACCGGCGGCGCGGCGGATCTTGCGCGCGGTCTGATCCGCTGCGTGGGGGATGCGGAGCGGCGTTTTCGCGAGGATGGGCTGCGCATTTTGCGCGCGCTTCGCTTTTCTGCCACGCTTTGTATGCGTCTGGAAGCGCAGACCGCCGCCGCGGTGCATGCATGCCGCGCGCTGCTGCGCAATATTGCGGCAGAGCGCATTCACGCCGAGTTGTCGCGCCTGCTCTGCGGCGACCTTGCCGCGCAGGTCCTTGACGAATATTCCGACGTGGTCGCGGTGATCCTGCCGGAGCTTGCGCCGATGTTCGGCTTTTTGCAGCACAATCCGCACCACGACCGGGACGTTTGGCAGCACACGCTCGCCGTACTTGCGCACACGCCGCGCGACGCCGCGCTGCGCTGGGCGGCGCTGCTGCACGACGCGGGCAAGCCCGCCTGCTTTTCAACGGATCAGGACGGGGTCGGGCATTTTTACGGTCACGCAAAGGAGAGCGCCGCGCTGGCGGACGCGATCCTCACCCGCCTGCGTTTTGACCATGCCGCAAAGGCGCGCATCGTTACGCTCGTGCGCTATCACGACGTACCGATCCCGCCGGATGAGCGGCGCATAAAGCGCCTTTTGGCAAAGCACGGCGCAGACACCGTGCGCGACCTGCTTCTTTTGCAGCGCGCGGACACCTGCGGGCAGCCGCCCGCTCTGCACACGCGCCTTGCGGAATATGGCCGCGCGGAGGCTGTTCTTGACGATATTCTGCGGCGGGAGGACTGCTTTTCGCTGCGCACGCTTGCCATTCGCGGCGACGACCTGCTCGCGCTTGGGCTGCGCGGGCGCGCGGTCGGGGAAGTGCTGGACGCATGCCTGCATGCCGTGATCGACGCGACCGTTCCCAATGAGCGCGGCGCGCTGCTCGCCTATGTGAAGGCGCAAAAGCTTTGACTTTGCGGCGCAGATGCGTTATATTATAAAAAAAGCCGTTTCGGCGTAGCAGGGGGTTTTTATGTCCCAGATGACCAAGCGAGCGCTTGCCGCGTCGCTCAAAAAGCTTCTGGCGCACAAGCCGCTTGACAAAATCACAGTGGTTGATGTCACAACGGATTGCGGCGTGAACCGGCAGACGTTTTATTACCATTTTCAGGATATTTATGACCTGATCGAATGGATCTATACCAGCGAGGCGGAGCAGGCGCTTGGCGACAAAAGGGGCGCGGCGAGCTGGGAAGAGGGGCTGCTGCACGTGTGCGCCTACGCGCTGGAGAACCGCGCGTTTGTGATCGGCACATACCATTCGGTCAGCCGCGAGCATCTTGAGCAGCATTTATATCAGCGTATTTTCCCCCTGATTTGGGATGTGATCGAAGAAAATGCGAAGGATATCGCGGTTTCTGAGGAAGATAAAATATTTATCGCAAATTTTTATCAATTCGCGTTTGTCGGGCTGCTGCTCAATTGGGTCGGCGGCGGCATGCGCGATGATCCGGCGCTTCTGGTCGCGCGGCTTGCGCGGCTCGTCCGCGGGAATATTGCGGATGCGCTCGCCCGCTTCCGCGCGGATACGCCGTGAGCTTTCATGACCCTGCCCCTCACCGGGCGGGGTCATTTTTTTGCTGCGCCCGAGGCGCCTTCGATGCGTCATGCCGATTAAAAATGCGCCGAGCGGCGCGGTGATCACGATCGGGAGGACCGCCACGGTCAGCACGATCTCGCCACAGCCAAGCCCCCTTAGCGAGCGGATTTCCGCCGATCGCCGCTTTCAGAAACGGCGATGTCTATGATCCCGCCTGCTCCTTCGCTTGAATCGTTCCGCCGCCGAGGACGATATCGCCATCATACAACACCGCTGCCTGACCGGGCGTAACGGCTCTTTGGGCGTTGTCAAACACAATATGCACGGCATCCTCGCCGCGCGGCGTGACAGTCGCCCACTGCTCGGGCTGACGATACCGGATTTTTACCTTACAGCGAAATGCGCGCGCAGGACACACGCCGCTGATCCAATGAAAGTCCGCCACATCGGTCTCGGCGCTGAACAGATCCGCTTGTTTGCCGAGAACGATCGTGTTGTTTTGCGGGCAGATCCTGCATACATAAAGCGGCTCGGCGCTTGAGATCCCAAGGCCCTTTCGCTGCCCGACCGTGTAATGAATAATGCCCTTATGCGCGCCGAGCACCCTGCCGTTTTGATCGATAAAATCCCCGGATTTGGACTTGCGCCCGCTTTGCAGCTCTATGATGCTTGCGTAATCGCCGTTTGGCACAAAGCAAATGTCCTGACTATCCGGCTTTTCGGCGTTTATAAAGCCATTTTGCTCCGCAATGGCGCGGACCTCCGTTTTTCTCAGGGCTCCGAGCGGGAATTTTGTTCGCGAAAGCTGCTCCTGCGTCATGGAATACAGCACGTAGCTTTGATCCTTCGTTTCATCGATCGCCTTTTTCAGCACAAAACGACCCTGCTGCTGCTCGATCCTTGCATAATGCCCGGTCACCACATAATCGCAGCCGAGAATATCCGCCCGATCAAAAAGCTTTCCGAATTTCATATCGCGGTTGCAGTCGATGCAGGGGTTCGGCGTAAGCCCGTTTTGATAGCTTTCCACGAAGTTGCGGATCACCGTATCGCGAAACGCGTCTGTGAAATTAAACACATAGAACATCATATCGAGCTTATAGGCAACGCTGCGCGCGTCCTCCACATCGTCCAGCGAGCAGCATGTGCGCGAGCGCTCGATCCCGACATCCTCATTACGAAACAGCTTCATGGTGCAGCCGATGCATTCAAATCCGCTGTCGATCATCAATTTTGCCGCCAGCGAGGAATCCACTCCCCCGCTCATTGCAATCAGCGCTTTTTTCATAATTTTATAAGCCCTTTTCACAGCTCCGCATGGCCAAAATGGTTTTGGAGATTAAGTCATCCAGACCCCAGCCCAGCATCTCAGCCCCGCGCTCGATCACTTCCCGCGAACAGCCTGCTGCGAAATTTGCATTTTTATATTTTTTCTTCACGGATTTCAGCTCCAGATCAGAAACGCTCTTCGACGGGCGCATAAGCGCCACCGCGCCGATCAGACCGGTCAGTTCATCCACCGCATAAAGAACCTTTTCCATCTCATGCTCCGGCTTTATATCGACAGTCAGCATATATCCGTGGCTTACAACCGCATGGATGAGCCGCTCGTCAATCCCCTTTTCCCGCAGGATCTCCTGTTCTTTGACGCAGTGCTGCTCCGGATACTGCTCAAAATCAAGATCATGAAGAATGCCCACGGACTCCCAAAAATCCGCCTCGCCGTCATATCCCAGATCCAGCGCGAACCAACGCATGACGCCGCCGACCGTTTTTCCGTGATTTAAATGAAATTCTCCTTTGTTATACTCTTTCAGCAATTCCAATGCATCTTTTGGCGCAGGTACCATTTTAATGATCCTCCCGAATTCGTGACTATTCTATAAAATCTCGTCATAAACATATAATACCTATGTATATGATATGTAATATTGTACTCGCTCTGCCGTGAATTGTCAAGCGGGGCGCTGTAAAATAGTGACCGTGCGGAATTTTTGCTGTTTGCGTACATTTGTTGACATTTTAATGTCGGTGTGTTATCGTTTGATCATAGAACAAAAATACGAGCGGAGTGATGCAGATGTATTTCCAATATGGCGATGAGGCGGTCGCCTATCTGCGGCAAAAAGACGCGCGGCTCGGCGATGTGATCGACCGGATCGGACATATCGACCGCGCGGTGGATCGTGATTTATTCTCTTCGGTCGTGCATCATATTATTGGGCAGCAGATCTCTACCAAGGCGCAAATAACCATTTGGCAGCGCATGCAGGATGCGCTCGGCACGGTCACGGCAAGCACGATTTTGGCCGCGGGCGTTCCGCGCCTGCAGGCGCTTGGGATGACGTTCCGCAAGGCAGAATATATCACAGATTTTGCCGAAAAGGTGCAAGCCGGCACATTTGACCTGGAAGGAATCTCGCAAAAAAGCGATGAAGAGGCGATTCGCGCGCTCAGCACACTGAAAGGCATCGGCGTTTGGACCGCGGAGATGATCCTGCTTTTCTGCATGCAGCGCCCGGATATTTTCAGCTATGACGACCTTGCCATTCAGCGCGGGCTTCGCATGGTGTATCATCATCGTGAGATCAGCCGCAAGCTGTTTGAAAAATACCGCAGACGCTTCAGCCCCTATTGCAGTGTGGCCAGCTTGTATTTATGGGCGGTTTCCGGCGGCGCGATCCCCGGCATGCGCGACTATAAGCCGCAAAAGCCAAAAAGCGCCCGCTAAAAGGCGCCGCACCTCATCAAATAAACCGCATTTTATATTGAGGCGGATTTCATGACAAATATACAATATGATTTCTCGCCGTTTGGCAAGATTTTATTAGCGGCAGACGAGCTTGGGCTGAGCGGGCTTTGGTTTGGCGGGGCGAAATGTTGCGCGGCGCAGCTCCCCGCGCAGCATAGTGAGCGAGAGATGCCGGTTTTATCAGAAGCGATGCGCTGGCTGGACGTTTATTTTTCCGGAAAAGATCCGGTTTTCACGCCGCCGCTGCACATCTCCGGCTCGCCCTTTCAGGAGACCGTTTGGAACATTCTTTTGCGCATTCCGTATGGGCAAACGACCACATATGGCGCAATCGCGCGGCAGCTTGCGGCGCAAAATCATGCAGCGCGGATGGCGGCGCGGTTGGACACAATAAAATTTCTGTTATCCTCCCCTGCCACCGCGTGGTGGGCGCAAACGGCAGCCTGACCGGGTATGCCGGCGGCATTGAAACCAAGCGCCGCCTGCCCGCGCCGGAGCATGCGGAGATGCAGAAAT
>CAKUEM010000057.1 GCA_934646115.1 uncultured Oscillospiraceae bacterium | reverse complement strand
AATATTCCAGCCCGAACTCATGCGCAAACGGGCGCAGAAGCTGCGCGCTTTTTATTCCAAATTCCTGCTCTGTCATAGTATCACTCCTTTCCCTGTTTTTGAGGCCGCATGGTCCGCGTTTTTCTGTCATACACATAACCATGCTCTCTCAAATAATCATACTCTCGTCCGAATCCAGTTCGTTCATATTTCCCGGTTGCTTTATTTTTATTGTTTAATTTCCGCCACCCGGGCAAAGTGGCAAGCACAATGATATCGCCGCGTTGAATCGCCTGATCCAGCCAGGGTCTGTTAATCTCGTTCCAGAATTGATCCGCGTCTTTATATGCACCATCCGGAGCGTTGAGTAGATTCAAGCCGCCTTCTCTCGGGCCGAAATTCAATGATTTCTCATACTCAAGCTCCGCAAGTATTCCACGCGTATCCGGCTTATATCGCCCCAGCACCGTCGTGGTCACCCCGGGCGTGGTGTAAATCGTTGCCTTCGATGTGGGAACATATTGCAAAACCTGCACATCGCCGGCGCTTTTCAGCGCATTGATCCGCGCATCAACACCCTTTCCATAATACGTCGCGGTGTTTTGATTGTCAACCCCGGTAAGACCTTCATAGAAATCCAGCTCCTTTTTAGAGTCAAACACCCGCGGAGCCTCCGGGTCGTCTATCCAATAAAACCCCTCCAGGAACATGTCCCGCCCGTCTTTATAGCGGCTAAAGCGGTCGCTTTGACCGATTTTATCCGTGGCCGCGCCGCCAGCCTGCAAAATTGCCGACAACGCAACGGCGCGCAGCCCCGCCTCCAGAACTTCTTCTGCGCTGGCGTTTGGCGCATTGCCATCGACCGTCGCGCGTTTAATGTATGGATCAAGCGTTTGCATGATCATTTCTTCGCCGCCCTCGCCGACCGCATCCGCCGCCATTTGAAGACCCTTGGCCATAGTAGGGTCTTTAATCACTTTGGATATAGCCTTTGTGAGCTTTCCCTCCGGAAGCAGCGGAATACCGCCCGCAAAGCTGGAAACGATTGCATCCAGCCCGCCATAGACACTTCCGTAAGTGATCGCCTGATCCACATCGCCAGACTGCTGATAGCCGTCCTGCATCGCCTGCCCCGCAGTCATCGCAGCGTTGACCACATATCCCAACGCAGGGATCGAGGTGGCGCCCGCAGTAAGCATGCTCGGCACCAGGCTTCCCGCGAACTCATTGATACTCGTAACTTTCTCCAGCTGCTCGCTCGGATGATAGCGCGCCCGGATGTTTTTTCCGTATTCGCCCGCCACATCATAACTCAGCAGATTCTCACAAAAGGAGCCAAGTCCATCGGAAACCGGATTGGGGGTAAGACCGCCCAGGCTTGTGACCCATTGCAGCGGTTTCCCTAACCCGACGCCGACAAAATCGCCGACGCCTTCCAAAGCGCCCACCATTCCCTGCGCCACGCGCTCTGACCCATAGGCAAAGGATTTCCACGCATCCCATCCCTGCTCATTGCCTGTGTTCGCTTTGGGCGACTTATTGTTTGAGGCCATCGACCAATTCCTCGGGATCTGGGCCGCATTGGTCCCCATTTCCGTTACGGATTTCATTTTGTTCGGCTTTTTCTTCGGCTCGCCGGGTTTTTCCTCCGCCTTAGGCGCAAAGTTTGAATTCCCAATGCCATTGTTTCTTTTTTGATAACTTCCAGTGTTTTTTTGAAATAAGTTTTGATCCTCCTTTTCTTTTTCCCATGGTTTTTTCTTTTCTTCTTTTTTCAGGGGAAATATGTTTTTCTTTTCTTTTGATTGAAATGGGTGTTCTGCTTGCCCGAAAAAATCATAATTCTCCATTCAATCCCTCCTTTCAAAATTATGGCCATTTTTATTATAAAGCAAAAAACCGAACAAACCGAACAAGTTTCGTTTAAATAAACTTTTTTATTAAAATAAATGCATGCTGCCCGCGCTCCACGCAAAAAAAGACCTTTCCGAAGGCTCGGAAAGGTCTTTTTCTATGCTGTTTTATAAAAGGCGCGCTATTTATTTGTCGCGCAAAAGCTCCGCCTGCGCCGCGACCTTGCGGATCGCATTTGCCAGCGCGCGCCCCTGCTCTGTGCCGCCGAGCAGCGCGGGCTGCATGATCCAGATCGTCTCATTGCAGATCTTCTCGATATTCGGAAGCGGCACGTCATGATACGGCACGCCATCCGCCGTGCGGTATGACTCATACACCGGCTGCTTGGAAAGCGACATCGGGTATCCGCTGCTTGCCGCAACGCCCTCTGCCACCAGCGCCTCAACGAACCGCTCGCGCGACACGCCGGAAAAGCCCGGCTGATACCGCAGCACATACAGGTGATACGCGCGCCGCGTGGACCACTCCACCGGGCACTGCGCCACGCTCAGCTCCGGGATCTGCGCGATCGTTTCATCCAAGATCCGCGCATTGGCAAGCCGCTGCTCCGTCTGCTCCTCCAGCCGCGTGAACTGATTCAGCAGCAGCGCCGCCGACATCTCCGGCATGCGCAGGTTGGAAGCCTCCGTATAATGCAAATACCACGCAGCGCCCAGGAGCCGCCCGCAAGTGTGGCGCGAATACATCCGCTCAAACAGCGCCTTGTCGTTCGTCAGCACCATGCCGCCCTCGCCGGAGGTCAGGTTCTTGCTCTGCTGGAAGCTCCAGGTCGATGCATTGCCAAACGAGCCGACTTTTTTGCCCTTATACTCCGTTCCGTGCGCATGCGAGCAGTCCTCCAGCACGAACAGCCCGTGCTCCCGCGCGAGATCGAGAATTGGATCCAGATCGACCGGGTATCCCGCGAAATGCACCGGAATGATCGCGCGCGTGCGCGGCGTAATGCATGCGCGCGCCGTCTCTACGGTCATGTTGCAGCTGACCGGGTCCACATCGCAGAACACCGGCGTTGCGCCCACAAAAGAAATCGCGCTTGCGCTGGAATAAAACGTATAACCCGGCACGACCACCTCATCGCCTGCCCCGATCCCTGCGCATGCCAGCGCGATCTCCAGCGCAGCCGTTCCGTTCGTTACCGCAAGCGCATACTCCGTTCCGATATACTCACGGTAGGTCTTCTCCCACGTCTCGATCTGTCCGCCGTCATAGCGGAACAGCTTGCCCGAGCGCAGCACCGCGCTCACCGCATCGACGTCTCCCTGTCCGATCATCGGCCATGCCGGCGTATGCTTTGCTGCCGGCTCTCCTCCAAACAGCGCTAATTTCTCCATTGTCTTTTCTCCTTTCTATTGCTCCTGCAACAGCCACTTTTTCCGCAGCTGATAGCCTAACCCACGCACCGCGCCCTGCATTCCGTCCGCGGTGAAATGCACCGGCGGGCAGCGGCGCTCATAGCCGAAAAACAGGCGCGCATACTCCTCCTGGAACGCGCGGAAAAACAGCGCATTCTCCGGCAGGCAATCCTGATCGACGATCACCGCGCGCGGCGAAAACATGCACGTCGCGTTATATACCGCACGCGCGAGGTCATGCGCGATATCCGCCACAATCGCCGCAAGCTCCGGCGGCATATTGTCTCTAACCTGTTCTATTTCAAATCCGCGCACCGCGATCCGCTCCTGCACCGCCGTGCGCGCGAGCATATTTTCTACCGTCCGGTTGCTTGCAAGAAGCATCTGCCCGATATCGCCCGCATAATTGTCCTCGCCGCGATAGATCTCCCCGCGCCGCAGCAGCACGCTGCCCACGCCGACGCCCATGTGCATATAAAACACATCGGCGCTGCGATATTCCGGAAACGCATCCAGCGCGGCGAGCGCGGCAAGCTTCACGTCTTCATCGACATACATGGGCGCGCAAAAGCTCTCGCCCAGGATCTGCCCAAGCCGCAAGCCCTCGATGCCCGGGCGGCTGGGGCATTTGACCCGGTCACGCTCGGCATCATACGGCGCGGGCGCAGACACGCCGATGCCCATGAAATGCGCGGGGTCAAACGCGTGCTTCTCGGCATAATCCTGCACAACGCGGATCGCCTCACGCAGCGCGCCCTCCCAATCGTTATTAGAAACCGAGACCCGCGCGGTAAACACCACGCGCAGATCCAGCGTCAGCATAGAAACCGTGACCGCATCGGTCAGCCCGAACACACAGCTCCACCACTGCCCGGTATTCGGCAACGCGAGCGAGGGCTTGCGCCCCGCCGTGATCGACGGATACTCCTTCTCGTAAATAATGCCGCGTTTCAACAGCGCATCCACAATTTTTCCCACGGTCATGAGTGAAATGCCCGTGCGCTCGGATATTTCCGCGCGCAAAACGCCATCCGACGAGATGATCTCATGAAACACCGCAAGCGTATTTTTGTTTCGAATCCTGGCGAGCCCACTTACTGCCATATCCTAACCCCTCTCTCAAATTGCTAAATTCTATTGCTAAATGCTATTTAAATATTTTTCACAAAAAAAGGGAGGTTGTCCCCACGCATTTTTTGCCCGGCTGCGCCCCCTCCGCCCGCTCAAAACAGCGAAGTAATGCCCCGTTTCAAGCAGGTAGGCCATGCCGAAGCGCGCGGCAGCCATGCCGCCCTGTTCCTGACCTGCCGCGATTTTCCCGGTCTGCCAAGGCGCTGCCCCATGCACCGCAACGCGGTTTCTCGCCGCCCATGCACGGGCAGCACAGCCGCGCCGCTGTTTTGAAAAGCCCCTTGCGCCGCAAGGTCTTGCGCAACTTTCATTGCGCGCTGATCACAGCGCGCGCCGATGCAGCTTCGCCTTTTTCTCTATAATCGTATAGATCCTTGCGATCGTGTCTTCCATTTTATCATTGACCAGCACATAATTATAATGCTCCGCCATCTGCTCCTCGTATTCATACCGGCGCAGCCGCAGCTCGATCTCCGTTTCGCCGCGCCCGCGCAGCCGCTCGACCAGCTGCTCTTTCGACACCGGCTTTAAATAAATCGAGATCACATCCGGAAGCAGCTTCATTAAATTCAGCGTGCCCTCCACGTCGATATCCTTGATCAAGATCTTGCCGCCGGCGCTTTTTTCTTCTAATATCCGGCGATTTGTGCCATACAAATTACCGTGGATCTCGCAATATTCCACCATTTCGCCGCGATCGATCATCGCCTGAAAGCCCTCGCGCGTTTCAAACACATAGGGCTTGCCCTGGCTCTCCCCCTCGCGCATGCCGCGCGTGGTCACCGTAGGCATCAGTTCCAAATTGTCGCACTCCTCCAGCATCCGGTTGATGATCGTATTTTTCCCAACTCCGGAGCTGCCCGAGAGAATAATCAGCATGTTTTCCATCCCCACGCTTATTTAGCCAAAATATTTATCATAATTTTCTTCTGTATACGCGTCAAACCGGGCATCCGCCTCAGAATTATCCAGATGATGCACATTCGCGCCGGTATAGGCGAGGCAGCGCATCCCCGCCGCCTTTGCAGCGCGGATTCCAAACGTAGAATCCTCAATCACGGTGCAATGCTTAGGCTGCATCCCGATCCGCTCTGCCGCAAGCAGAAAAATCTCCGGATCAGGCTTCGCCACGCGCACCATTTCGCCGTGGATCACCGCGCCCATCACGCGGTCAAGCGCAAACCGCTCTACTATATAAGAAACCATCGGCGCGGTAGACGACGAGGCGATCGCCATGCGATACCCATCGCGCCGAAGCGCCGCGATCCAATCAGAAACGCCATCGATCAGGCAAAGCGCGGGGTTGTTTTTCAGCGCGCCGAGCAGGCTCTCGCGATAAATCGCGTCTAACTCCTCCACCGAACAGCAAAGCTCCGGATGCCGCTGCAGGATCCCCGCAGCACCGGCGCGGCTGTTCACGCCGACCAGCCCCTGCACATCCGCGCGCGTAAACGGGATGCCCAGCCGCTCAAACATCTGCTGATCTGCCCGATAATAGAGCGGCTCGCTGTCGATCAGCACGCCATCCATATCAAAAATAACCGCTTTTCCCATGAAACACTCCCGGTTCGCCAAACATTTCGCCTTTGTTTTCCGCTAGGATAATACCATATTTCCTGCGCAAACGCAAGCCCTTTTTCTTGTAATTTTTTATCAAAATGTGTAAGCTATGCGGGATTTTGCGCGGCGCTTATCGCGCGTCAAGCGCGCAATATTCCCGCTCGGGCAGGACGTTGCGGTATGCGGGACGGATAATTTTGCCCGCGTTGATCAGCTCTTCGATACGGTGCGCGCTCCAGCCCGCGATGCGCGCGATGGCAAAAATCGGCGTATACAGCTCAAGCGGCAGGTCGAGCATGCTATAAACAAATCCGCTGTAGAAATCGATATTGCAGCTCACGCCCTTATAGATGCGCCGTTCATCCGCGATCACCTGCGGCGCAAGCCGCTCGATGAGCGAATAGAGCGCAAACTCCTCGCTGCGCCCCTTTTCCTCAGAAAGGCTCTTTGTAAAGCCCTTAAAAATATTCGCGCGCGGGTCAGACAGCGAATACACCGCATGCCCCATGCCATAAATCAGCCCCGAGCGGTCAAACGCCTCTTTATGCAGCAGTGCCTTCAGATACCGCTTGATCTCGTCCTCATCCGTCCAATCATGCACGTTCGCCTTGAGGTCCTCAAACATGCGCACGACCTTGATGTTCGCGCCGCCATGCTTCGGCCCCTTGAGCGACCCGAGCGACGCGGCGACCGCGGAATACGTATCCGTGCCCGACGAGGAGACCACATGCGTGGTAAACGTAGAGTTGTTGCCGCCGCCATGCTCCGCATGCAAAACAAGCGCGATATCCAGAATGCGCGCCTCCAGCTCGGTATATTTACTGTCCGCCCGGAGGATATGCAGAATGTTCTCCGCCGTGGACAGCTCCGCCACCGGCGGGTGGATAAATAGGCTCTGCCCATCGTGATAGTGGCGATATGCCTGATAACCGTAAACCGAAAGCATCGGGAACAGCGCGATCAGCTGCATCGACTGCCGCAGCACGTTCGGGATGGAAATATCGTCCGCGCAATCGTCATAGGAATACAGCGTGAGTACGCTGCGCGCCAGCGTGTTCATCATGTCAGAGCTTGGCGCTTTCATGATAATATCGCGCACAAAGCTGGTCGGCAGCGAACGGTATTGCGAAAGCATCGCGGAAAAATCCGAAAGCGCGCGCCGATCCGGCAGCTCACCGAACAGCAGCAAATAGCAGGTCTCTTCAAAGCCAAAGCGCCCGTCCTGCGTGAAGCCGCGCACCAGCTGCTCCACATCATAGCCGCGATAAAACAGCTTGCCCGCGCAGGGGATGCTATTGCCCTCTGCGTCCGTCGTGCTGGAGCGCACCTCCGAAATCTCGGTTAAGCCGGTCAATACGCCGCGCCCGTTTAAATCACGCAGCCCGCGTTTCACTTCATATTTATTATAGAGCTCCGGATCGATCCGGTTGTTCTTCTGGCACAGCTCGGTTAACGCCATGATCTCAGGTGTGATCTCCGTAAACGGGTTGTTTCCTGCCATAATTCCTCGCTCCCTTTCCTTCTTCAATTCGCCCGCAGGGCTGCTTTTTTATCAATCGTTGTAATTTTATGTTAACCTAAGTTCCGCAATTTGGCAACCGTTTTTTGCCTTTATTCAAAATTTCGTAACAAATACACGGCGCTGCGGGTCATACTTGTTAATATTATACAGGAATCCGCCGCATTTGGCAACGAAAACCCTGTTGCAAAAACCGACAGAACAAGGCAAATTTTTTTAAAGCTTTGCGCGCAAAAAAGCACGTCAAGCCGGCGGATTTGATCCCAAAAGCACCGAAAATGCGCAGCAAACGCAGGCAGCGGCAGACACGCCCTCCTGCCCGCGCGCATACACTGCCAATGAGATGCGCAAATGCGCAGCTTAATTTCTTCTAAGGAGTCTGAAATATGAGCGACAACAAGAAGCCTCCGGTTCAGCAGCCGGAAGCCTCAACGCCAAGCGGCTGCCCGCACATGGTACTCGCCATGGCGTACATCTTAGACCAGATCTGGGCGGACGTATACGAGCCGGAGATCGGGCTGTGCCGCGGCACGATTTTTCCCGGGCTTGATAAGCCGTTCATCGGAGAGGAGACGGTTTCGAAATGAATGAGAAGCCAATGGATCAGAGCAAGCTGCTCGGGCGCGTGCGCGCGCTGGATTTCGCCGTGATCGAGGCCAGCCTTTTCCTGGATACACATCCGACCGACCGCCGCGCGCTCGCCTATTTTAACGAGAAACGCAACGCGCGCGAGGCAGCCTATCAAGAATACGTTGACACCTACGGCCCGCTCACGCTGTTTGACGCGGGCGGCGCAGATTCCTGGAACTGGGTCGATGCGCCGTGGCCCTGGGAAATGGAGGAATAGCCCATGTGGATTTATGAAAGAAAGCTTGAATACCCGGTAAAAATCAAAACGCCGAACGCCGCGATGGCGAAGGTCATCATTACGCAGCTCGGCGGTCCGGACGGCGAGCTCGGCGCAGCCACGCGCTATTTAAACCAGCGCTACAGCATGCCCTACCGCACGGTGCAGGGCACGCTGACCGACGTGGGCAGCGAAGAGCTGGGGCATGCGGAGATGATCGGCGCGATCGTGCATCAGCTGACGCGCAACCTCTCGATCGAGGAGATCCGCCGTTCGGGCTTTGATGCGTATTTCGCGGATCATACCACCGGCGTGTGGCCATGCGCCGCGTCCGGCGTTCCGTTCTCTACCAATACGCTGCAATCTACCGGCGACCCGATCACCGACCTGACCGAGGACCTCGCAGCAGAGCAAAAGGCGCGCACGACGTATGATAACCTGCTCCGCCTGGTCGACGATCCGGATGTGCGCGACCCGCTCAAATTCCTGCGCGAGCGCGAAATCGTGCATTTCCAGCGCTTCGGCGAGGCGCTCGGTCAAGTGCGCGAGCATCTGGATTCTAAAAATTTCTATGCGTTCAACCCCGCCTTTGACCGCTGACCGCCGCGCTAAATATCGCATCAACATGGCCGCCTTACCAAAAAGCAAGGCGGCCTGTCTTTTTATATCATGCATCACACGGCGCTCGCGCCTCTGCTCCGCTCTGCAAACGCCAAAAAGTTTTTTGCAGAATAAATCGTCTCTCTGCGCCTGTGCGATATTTGCCCGGTCAAGCAGCAAAATTGTGCTCTTCATGCACAAAAGCGGTGCGAGCGACCCATAAACCAGTCGGCTTTGGATCAACGGATCTTGCACCTCATCCATGCCGAACAATCCGTTTTTTAACCCGGAGCAATCTGCATGGAGATTCTCATATTCCCGCATCGTATCAGAAAGCCAGCACAGCTCAAAACAGCGCGCATTACACAGCAAATATTCGGATACTTCGCCGCAAACATACTGAGATCCCAAAGCGGAATATCCTGCGGCTGCATCAAATATGTGATGCGCTCATCCTCCATGCGCAGCGTCAGAAAAAGCGGCAAACGCAGTTCTTCCAGCAGGAGACGCAAGCTTCCCAGCCGCGCATCCCCCATCCGATACCCGTGAAACCCAGGCAGGAGCCGCACGCCGGAAACCTAAAGCGCTCGCCCCATCAAGTGGATATGAATATCGAGGATCATAAATGTTCTCTCTTTCTTAAGCTAAAGCTAAACTCAAAGCAGATAAAAAATCGGAAATTTTGGGGATGTGCAGCGCATCCTGCACATCCCCGGAAAAGGAGGAGAAACAAAAGAATTATTTTGCCAGCCGACTGATTGCGCGATGCAGCGACACAGCAACCTCTGCTCTTGTTGTATTCGCTTTAGTCCGCAGTGCTCCGTCTGCGCCCGCAACCAAGCCGTTACGTACAAGCGTTGCCGCAGCGTCTGCCGCGTAGTCAGAGAGCTGATCACGACCGTTAAAGCGATTCAGCACATCGGCGTCCGCCTGTTCCATGTCATAGCCACCAATTCCAACGCCCGTTTGATCATGGTCATCATATCTTCGCGCGTGATCTTTCCGCGCGGGTTGCATTGATTATCCCCAACGCCGCGGATAATCCCACACGCCTTGGCAACCGCAAGCTCTTCCGCGAAATAATCACTCGGCTTCACATCGGCAAATGATTCTGCCTCCAGGCGAAGCGCGCGCATCACCAAGAGCGCAAAATCCGCTCTCGCAATATCGCATCCTGCGCTTGTTCCCTTGATCGCACCGTCTTTCGCAAGCGATTCGATCGCATCCTTTGCCCAGTCATAC
>CAKUEM010000056.1 GCA_934646115.1 uncultured Oscillospiraceae bacterium | reverse complement strand
ACGCCCTTTTTGCACTGGAAGAACAGGCGCGATTTCGCCTCGATATATGCCTCCATCGTTTTATGGAAATCCAGGTGGTCCTGGCTCACATTTGTGAATATTCCCACTTCAAATTCAATCCCATGCACGCGATGCAGCACGAGCGAATGCGAGGAGACCTCCATCACAACATGCGTGCAGCCCGCATCCGCCATTTCGCGCAAAAGCGCATGCAGCCCGTTCGGCTCCGGTGTTGTGCGGTCGGTATGCAGCACCTGCTCGCCGATCATGTTCTGATTCGTTCCGATCAGCCCGACCTTTGCGCCGTGCAGCTCAAGCAGGTGCTTGAGCAGGTAGGTGCTTGTGGTTTTCCCGTTCGTTCCGGTCACGCCGATCATGACCATCTCACGCGCCGGATGCCGCTGAAAATTCGCCGCGATCACGGCAAGCGCCTCGCGCGCATCCTCGACCTGGATATACGGCGTTCCCTCAACCGGGCGCTCGGTCACGACCGCGACCGCGCCCGCCGCAAGCGCCGAATCCACAAAGCGGTTTCCATCCACCATATAGCCCGAGATCGCAACAAACAGCGCGCCCGGCGATACCTGCCGCGAGTCATGGCAGATCGCGCTGATCGGCAGCTCGAGATCACAATTTACTTTTTTCAGTTGTAAACCCGCAAGAACATCACGCAATACCATGTTATTACTCCTTTTATCCAACCTCAGAAACTTCTTTTACCGCGTAAAACTCTACCGTAACGACCGTGCCGCGCGCAAGCTCTGTTCCCTCCGCATATTGCTGCTGCGAGGCGGTTGCGCTTGTGCCGTCGCCATTCACCGCGCCCTGCGGCTTCATGATCAGCCCGGCGTTTGTGATCGCGCGGTTTGCCTCGGCAAGCGTCATGCCGGAAACATTCGGCATCTTTACCTTATCCGTGGGTGCAGCGCCGCCGCAATATAGAATGACCTGCGAGTTGTTCGGAATACTCACGCCGCCCGCCGGGATCTGCCCGGTCACCGTATCGCCATCGCCGACGACCTTGACCGTCAGTTCCTTATACGCGTTCTGCTTCAGCATGTTTTTCGCATCGCCTGCCGGCGAGCCAACCAGCTGCGGCATGACAATATCGCTGCCCACCAGCTCATTTTCTGTATAAACCGGGTTAAGCCCCATATACGGAAGCATTTCAGAAAACACCTTCCCCGCGACCGGCGCGGCGAGCTGGCTGCCTTCATAATATGTGCCGGACGGATCGTCTAAAATGATCAGGCAGGCATACTGCGGATCGTCCATCGGCGCAACGCCCAAGAACGATGCGATATATTTTTCGCGCTCGCCCTCGACATATTCGTCGATCTTTTCGCTCGTACCGGTCTTTCCTCCGATGCGATAGCCCTTGACATACGCGTTTTTGCCCGTCCCCTCCGACACGACCTTTTCCATCGCGGCGCAAATAAAATCAGACGTAGACTGCGAAATGATCTGCCGCACCATCTCCGGCTCATATTTGCGAATCGTTACATTATTATCGTCCACAGTCTCGCGCACGATATGCGGCTTCATCAGCTTGCCGTCATTCACCACCGCGCCCACCGCGCAAACGATCTGCATCGGCGTGACCTTAAAGGTCTGCCCGAACGACGCAACTGCCAGCGACACGCGGTTATTGCTGTCGGTAAACGCTTTTTCGCCGAAGAAATAGCCCGACGCCTCGCCCGGGAGGTCAACGCCGGTTTTGTCGCGCAGACCGAGCGCGGTCACATAATCATAAAACTTGCGGTTTCCGATGCGCGCGCCGATCTCCATCAGTGCGCAGTTGCAGGATTTCTCCAGCGCCTGTGACAGCGTGATCACGCCGTGCCCGCCGCGCTTCCAGCAGTGGATCGTTCGATCCGCCACCTTGGTCGCTCCGGTGCAATTGAACGTGGTTTGCGCGTTGACCACGCCCTCTTCCAGACCCATCGCGATCGTTAAAATTTTAAACACAGAGCCCGGCTCATAAGAATCTGAAATGATTTTGTTGCGCCAGGAGGCGTTCAGCTCATCGCTGCGCGCCTTCTTGCGCTCATCCTCCGGCAGGGCGTTGATTTTCGCCTGCGCCTCGTCGCTGAGCGTAAACGGCTGGTTTAAGTCAAAATCGCCGATCGTCGCCATAGCAAGGATCTCGCCGGTTTTGACGTTATACACGATCCCGGCGCCGCGCTGTAAAATCTTCCCGTCTGCCACGGCGGTGCGCAGGTGCTTTTCTAAAATCTGCTGCACGGTCGCATCGATGGTCAGAACGACGTTTGAGCCGTTTTGCGCGTCATAATATTCTTCATATTTAAAGGGCATTTCCGTGCCGCGCGCGTTTTTCGCCGCGATCACGCGACCGGGCAGACCCTTAAGATCGTCCTCATACATTGCCTCGATCCCGGTCAGGCCGGTATTATCGTCGCCGCAAAACCCAATGACCTGCGAGGCGAAGCTGCCGAACGGATAGTAGCGCTTCGTATCCTCCGTAAGATGGATCCCGCGCAGCTTTTGCTCTTTGATTGCACTGCGCAGGCTGGTCGCCGCGTCTTCATCGATCTTCTTTTTAATGACCTGATAATAGCTCTTTTTGTTCTTTGTTTTGGCTAAAACCGTGTCATAATCAAGCTCCAGCGTGTCAGAAAGCGCTTTGGCAACGCTTGCTTCCTGATCCTCTTTGATATCCGCCGGAGAGATATAAACGGTCTCCGCCGTTGCGCTCACGGCGAGCTTTTTTCCGTTTGCGTCATAGATCACGCCACGCTTCGGCGTGATGATCGTGTCGCGCGTTTGCTGATCGGCCGCCTTCGCCTGGTAGGTTTTATAATCGATCAGCTGGATATTTACCAGCCGCGCGATCAGCGGAATAAACGTAATAACGCCAAAAAGGCACATCATAACTATGATGCGCTTAATGATCGAGCTGTTCGGGCGACTACGTGCCACTGTGAATTCCTCCCAGAACGGAAAATACGCGCAAACGCGCGTGATAAGAGTTTCGGGGCAAGAAATGCTTTTAACAAAGGCATATTCGCCGAACTCGCATTACTCACCCCGATATCGTTTTTTATTCGTTTCCCGGGCCGCTGATGCAATATATGCCCCGGTCAGTTGATATATTCCACAAAGGTGCGAAATCCGTTTGCAATGCCGGCAAGCAGCTTCGAATCGCCCGAAAGCATATTCTTCGGCTGCATCACCTCTGTGCGATCGGCAGCGCGCGTGTTGACATAAGTAATCTGCGACTTCTGCGTTTTCTGCATGCCCAGCTGATCCACCGCGATCTGCTGCAGCTGCGCCGCCCCATATTTCTGATTTTTCTGGATTTCAAGCATTTGCGTCTCTTCCTTCATGCTGGCAAGCTCGCTTTTCAGCTTGCTCGCATGGTCAGAGTTCTCTGTCAGCGCGACATAGCTGTAAATGATCATGGTAAGAAGCCCCATGCAGAGAACCCAGGAAAGGACCGCAAACGCAGACACGCAGGGCTTCGCCGCGCGCACCGTTTTTGCCTTACCTCGCTTCGTCTCTTTTTTCTCGCGCGCAACCTGCTCGCGCACAACATGGCGGTTATCAAAGCGCGAAAGGTCATAGGCGACCTCGCGCCGTAATGCGTTCTGCACCATGATCCCTCCTGTCATCCTTCATTCCGGAATGATTTTGCCCGGGTTTTTGCCGTATCGGTCGGCATCTATATCCGCTCCGCAATGCGGAGTTTTGCGCTGCGCGCGCGCGGATTGCGCGCGATTTCGGAATCCGTCGGAACGATCGGCTTCCGATTGATCTGCTTAAGCGTTGCGACACGCCCACACCCGCATACCGGGAGTTCCGGCGGGCATATACATGGGTTTGCCATTTCGCCAAAGCCCTTTTTCACAATACGATCCTCCAGCGAATGAAACGTGATCACCGCGATGCGCCCGCCCGGATTCAACCGCGCCACCGCATCCTTTAAAACCGACTCGATCGCTGCAAGCTCATCGTTTACGGCAATGCGGATCGCCTGAAACGTCCGCTTTGCCGGATGTTGTTTCTCTCGCAATGCTTTTGCAGGCATTGCGCGGCGGATGATCTCTACCAATTCAAACGTGGTTTCGATCGGGCGCTGACTGCGCGCGCGACAAATCTCCGCCGCGATCCGCGCGGAATAGCGCTCCTCGCCATACGCAAAGAAAATGCGCCGCAGCTCTGCCTCTTCTAACCCGTTTACAATATCGTAAGCGCGCAGCCCGCCCGAGCGATCCATTCGCATGTCGAGCGGCGCGTCCGCCATGTAGGAAAACCCGCGCGCAGCGTCATCCAGCTGCGGCGAGGAAACACCCAAATCCAATAAAATTCCGTCAATTTTTTCAACGCCACATTCGTTTAAAACCTGATCCAGCGCGCGGAAATCGCGATGCACGAGCGTCACCCGCGGAAGAAATTCCGCCAAGCGGATCTGCGCCGCCTCGATCGCCGTTTCATCCCGATCGATCGCGATCAGCCGCCCGGTCGTTAAACGTTTTGCAATTTCAAGAGAATGCCCGGCGCGACCAAGCGTTCCGTCTATATAAATTCCATCCGGCTTGATCGCCAGAGCCTCGATGCATTCATGCAGCAGCACGGGATTATGCGCCATATCCATGCTAGATCCCCGCTTCTTCCATGATGCCCGCAATACTCTCCGGCGTCAGCTCCATGGCGTTCCATTCGCTTTCGTCCCAAACCTCGATATGATCCGTCATGCCGGCAACGACCGTGTTTTTATCAAGCCCCGCATATTCGCGCAGCTTCTGCGGAATCAAAACACGCCCCTGCCCATCCAGCTCGCAATCCTGCGAAGATGCAATGAAAAACAACTGCAAGCTGCGCGCCTGACGCGTGGGCAAGGCGTTGATCTTTGCTTCAAACCGCTCCCACTCCTGCATCGGATAAATAGAAAGGCATCGGCTCAGCCCCTTTGTGATCACGAAGCTATAGCCCAGCTCATCGCGAAATTTGGCAGGGATAAACAGGCGACCCTTCGCGTCGATCACATGCGTGTATTCGCCTCTCATTCCCATGCCTCCTTTCTCAGCTGATAAGCGTTGCTTCCGGCGTTTGCGTCATTCTTCCCCGTCCGGATCATTGCCGCGCCCAGACTTGTCCCGATTCAGCAATTTGCCCGGTGGTGGAAAGTGGCACTCTTTGGCGCGTCAATCACGCTGCGCACTGCTCACCTGCCGGGCTTTGACAGAATGCATCAAGTTCCAACGCCCGGTGCCGAGCGGTTATCGCTGCAGCTGTGCGCCTTTTGCATGCGCCCCACTTTACATGGCATGCAATCCACTTTACACCACTTTGCACCACTATGGTTATAATTATAGTAGGTCTGATAAAAAAATGCAACCCCTATTTTTTATTTTTTTCTGTCGAAAGTCAAAAAATTTTTGGGTTTTTCGCAAATGCCATAAAAAGCGGGCAAAAAAAGTTCCGGGGAATTCGAACTCTCGTTCAAAAACCCCGGAACGGTGTAGATTGGTACGGGTAAGCAAAACTGTCACCGTAGCCATTATGGAGTCAAATATGCATTGCACAGATTGCCCTTGCGAAGCAAGCTCCACGCGGATAGGCGGCGCATGCCCCTCTGTTAATTGGCAGTATAGTCCATTCCCTTTTAAAAATCAAGTGTTATTTCAAATTTTTAAAAATTTGCACAAAATTTATTTACTCGGACTTCTCCCAGTAAAATGTTTTTTTAATTTTTCCAAGCTTTGCAAGGCGCGCTTCAATTGCCCCACGCGTGCGCCCATGTTTTTTCGCAATCGCCGTTTGACTGGTCGCCAAATCAAATTCCCGCAGCAGCTCTTTCTCTTCTGCGCGCGACCAGGGCTTCCCCGCATTCGCCGGCTTGTTCCTGACCGACATCTGATGGAGCAGGCAATACAGCGCACGGACGATCTCCGGACGATTGCAAACGCACGAATCCGGCAGCACTTCCCCCGTAAGCGGGTCGACCCCGTCTGCCAAAGTGGTTAATAACTCCTGCGCGCGCTGCCAATCCATTTCGCCCCACCCCAAACAGTTTTCATCAATCATCCGAATCGAACAAAAGTATTATAACACACTGTTTTAAATTTGTAAAGCTTTTTTCGAACAAAATTTCTAATTTGCAAAATAAGCGTTTTAACCCGCGCAGGAAAAATAGCTGCGTTTTTTCATCGGGCAGCGTTCCCAGCCGCCGTCCAACGCAGGCAGGCTAACCCCGCAGCGCAAAAACGGCCGATGCCTGAAACAGGCATCGACCGATTGGCTCACATTATTTTTTTGTAACCGCCTTGAATTGCTGCCGCGCTTTGCGCGTTTCCTCCAACGCCTGGTTCATCACATCCTCCAGGCGGCGCAGCGAATCGTCCACATACTCGTTGGCGGTGCGCGAAAGCTCTTTCGATTTCGTTTCCGCAAGCGTAACAAGCTCGTTGGCCTTCTGCTTCGCGGTGAGCAAAATTTCATCCTCCGCGACCAGATGACGCGCCCGCTCTTCCGCCGCGCGCTTCATCGCCTCCGCCTCGCGCTTTGCCTGCGCGATAATGTCATTGCGCCCTTCCACGATCACCTTCGCCTGCTCCAGATCCTTCGGCAGGTTCGCGCGGATCTCGTCGATCAGATCGAGCGCCCGCTCGCGATCGAGCAGACATTTCTCCGCGCCGAACGGCAGCGCCCACGCGTCTGATATCATGTCATAGAGCATGCCCACCAATTCTTCTATCCCACTTGCCATGCTAGTTCCCCCTACTCAGCTTATTTTGAACATCCTGCAGGATCTCTGCCGGGACAAATTTCGAAATATCGCCCTGCAACGCGCCCACTTCCTTCACAAGGCTTGAGGACAGATACAAATACTCCTCCGAGGTCGGTAAAAACAGCGTCTCAAGCTTTGCATTCAGCTTTCGGTTGATCAGCGCCATCTGAAACTCACTTTCAAAATCACTGATCGCGCGCAGCCCCTTCACAACCACGCAGTCGCCAAGCTCCTGCGCCCAGCGGGAAAGCAGGTCCGCCGAATACGCGACTTCTACATTAGAATACAGCTTGACCGCGCGGCTGATCAGCTCCACCCGCTCTTCCGGCGTGAACAGCGAGGTCTTTTTCGCATTGACCATGACCGCAACGATCACCCGGTCAAAAATCGACGCGGCGCGCTGAATAATATCCAGATGTCCCATCGTGATTGGGTCAAAGCTGCCCGGACAGATGCATGTTTTCATGGCCTATCCTTTCCGATAAACGGTGATTTTCGTTTTTCCGTATTGATATTCGCGCCCTTTTTCATACGGCGCACGCAGCGCGGGAAGCTCTGCCTCGCGCGCGGATTCACATAATATTATACCACCATCTGATAATATGTCAATCTCACAAATTTGCGCAAGCGCGCGGGCGAGAAAATCGCCCTGATACGGCGGATCAAGGAAAATGACGTCAAATATCTGCGTGCAGCGGCGTAAATACGCCGAAAAATCGCTCGATACTACCGAAATTTCCCGCTCGAATCCGCAGGCTTTTACATTATCGCGAATGATATTCACCGCGGCGGATGCATGGTCCACGATCGTTGCGGCGCGCGCGCCGCGGCTGACCGCCTCGATCGCCATCTGCCCGCTGCCGCCAAACAGATCCAGCACATTTCGCCCCGGGATATCAAACTGCACGATATTAAAAATCGATTCCTTCACGCGGTCCGTGGTCGGGCGCGTGTCCAGCCCGTCCAGCGTTTTCAGGCGTCTGCCGCGCGCCGTTCCGGTAATCACTCTCATAGATTTTCCCCCTCATGAAAAAAACGATAAATATGCTCTGCCACGTCCTGCGGCACAACTTTTGCAAGCTGCTCGCGCGGTGCATTGCGGATCGCGGCAACGCTTTTAAACTGCCGGATCAGCGCCTGCCGCCGCTGCGCGCCCACGCCGGGGATCTTTTCAAGCGTCGAGCGGCCCAGCGTGTTTGAGCGCAGCTTCCGATGGTAAGTAACCGCAACGCGATGCACCTCTTCCTGTATCGTTCCGACCAGCTTAAACACGCCGGGATTTGCCGAAATTCCAACCTCCTGCCCCTGCGCCGTTACGATCGCGCGGGTGCGGTGCCGGTCATCCTTCACCATGCCGAACACCGGAACGGAAACGCCGGTCTCCGCAAGCAGGCGGGCGATCGCATTCGTCTGCCCGCGCCCGCCGTCAAGCAAAATCAGATCCGGCAGCGGGGCAAACTTCTCATCCCCGTCCTGATAGCGCCGGATGCGCCGCGCCAGCACCTCGCGCATCGCGCCCACATCGTCCTGATCCGTTAATGTTTTGATCTTAAATTTGCGATATGCCGAACGCGCGGGCTTTGCATCCTGAAACACGATCATCGAAGCGACCATCTCCGTCCCCGCTGTGTTCGAAATATCATACGACTCAATCCGCCGCGGTACGGCGGAAAGCCCCAGCATTTTCTGCAAGTCAGACAGCACGCGCCGCGTGATCTCCGCATCGCTTACCGCGATTTCAAGCTTCTGCCGCGCATTTTCGCGCGCCATTTCAACCAGGCGCACCTTATCGCCGCGCTTCGGCGCATGGATATGCACCCGGCGCGTTCCAATTTCGCTAAGCCAGCGCTCGATCAGCTCCGCATCCGGGATCTCGTCAGACAGTACGATCTCCCGCGGAAAAATTTTGCGCGGCATGTAATATTGCTTCACAAACTCAGAAAGCAGCTCGCCGATATCCGAATAGACCGGCGTATCGATCATCTCGGTTTCGCTTTCAAGCAGCGCGCCGTCGATATAATGCAGCACAGAAAATGCACAGCGGCTCTCGCCCACCGCAAGCGCGATCACATCGGTATCCGCGAGCACGCCGGACAGCACCTTCTGCCGCACGCCGAGCCTCTCGATCGCGCGCAGCTCATCGCGCACCTTCGCCGCCGCCTCAAACTCCATCGCCTCGGCATGCCGCTCCATCTGCGCCTGAAGCTGCGCAACCAGCGCATCGGTTTTCCCCTCAAACAGCGCGATCGCCTGATCGATTTTCGCGCGGTACTGCTCTTTCGGCACCGCCCCGCTGCACACCGCGCTGCATCGCCCGAGATGCGCGTTCAAACACGGGCGACCGCGCCCGATGTCACGCGGGAATTTGCGCGAACAGGACGGAAGCCCGAGGGTGAGGCGCACCGCGTCGATCGCCTGGTGCGAATAATTGCGCCCGCTATACGGCCCGAAATACCGCGCGCCGTCATTCGCGGGCTTCCCCACGATCGAAAAGTTTGGGTATTCGTCCTGAATGGACAGACGAATAAACGGATAGCCCTTATCATCCTTGAGCAGGATATTATACTTCGGCATATGCCGCTTGATCAGCGAGTTTTCAAGCACAAGCGCCTCAAACTCCGTATCTGTGACGATATAATCAAAGTCCCAAACCTGGCGCACCATGACCTGCGTTTTATAATTGTGATTTGGGTTTTCGCGAAAATAAGAGCTGACGCGATTGATCAGCTTTTTCGCTTTTCCGACATAAATTACTTCATGATTTTTATTGAGCATGAGGTATACGCCGGGCTTTTGCGGCAAACTCAGCGCCTTTTCATGCACGTCCACACGGTCTGCCGTCATCGCGGCGCACCTCCTCCCGCATTCCCACAGGTCTCGCGAAAAAAACAAAAAAGCGCCGCAAGCAAAGCCGCGGCGCTGCAAAGCATAAATTATTCAGAAAAGTTCGAATTGACAAGCTCACAAAGCGCCTCGATCGCTTCTTTTTCGTCCGCGCCATCCGCAATGATCGTGACCTCTGTGCCCTTCACGATGCCGAGAGACAGCACGCCGAGCAAGCTTTTTGCATTGACGCGGCGCTCATCACGCTCGACCTGAATGCTGCACTTAAACTCGTTCGCCTTCTGTATAAAAAAGGTCGCCGGGCGGGCACGTAAGCCGATTTGATTATTGATTAACACAACTTTTGAACACATGAAGTGTTGCCCCCATTCCTTTGTTCCACACAGTATCATTCTATGCATAGGATAACAAATTATAGCGGTATTCGTCAACCATTTTTTTATTTTATGGTCAAGCACGCAAAAAATACGTCGCCACGGCGCAAAATATTGTACATTTTGAATAGAATTTTGCCGCCGCGCATGGCATACTAAAATTGATATTATAATTATACACCATATTTGCCGATATTTCAAGCGGCGCGCCGACTTTTCTTTCCTGTCATTTTCTGGCACGCAATCTATCTAGATCATCGGGCGAAGGCGATCGCCCGGCGCAAGCTCCACATCCGGCGGCAGCGCAACAATATCCGTATACACGCTGCTCACCATGCCCAGCGTC
>CAKUEM010000055.1 GCA_934646115.1 uncultured Oscillospiraceae bacterium | reverse complement strand
GGATAGGAACACCGGATAGCAGCAGATGACACAGCGTCTTGATTTATTTGTAAGTCATTTCTGCGCCTCGTGTGCTGTTTTATTATCACTGTTCACTCAGCTCTTATTAGATCGCCACCCCTTATTAAGCAGTGAATTTTTTTAGAAAGCAAAGAAATATTAGAAAAAGAAAGTCTTATGAGCCGCCGCCCGGCGCAGCAAAACAGCAATGAGCATTTTATGCGGCAAAATGAGCAAAAAGGGCAAGTGACGACATACGCTTTCCCGCAAGAACTGCATGTCATTTATTTGAGTTTGTGGGTTCCGTTACCATGGGTAGTATTTTATCACAGGCAAATACTATCTCTACGATTCCACAAAAAGGGGGATGCGTATGTTGCGTATTCAGACCAAGCGCAATCATCAGCGTGCATTTGTCACGGTGAGCATTCCCCCTCAGTCTTGGAAACTAATAACCACTACCAGGCAACTGCGAAATTTAAAACAAAAGCGATTAACGAAGGGCATGACACAAGAACAACTTGCGAAAAAGGTCAGCGTATCTGTAAACATGGTCGAGCGACGCGAAAGTGAGAGATGCGTTGGCATTCGGTCAGGCATTGCGTGTTGGTATGCGGTCGACGCTCTTGACATCCCGCTTCAGGCGCTTCTGACGCCATAGAACTATCACCAGATCAGCTTCTTTACGAGGCGGCGGCGGTTCATGCCGCGCGTGAACTCCGTAAAACAAAATAAAGCGAAGTGAAGCGCAGAACTTCCCTATCAGGGTAAAGTTCTGCGCTTCATCTATGCTTGGCAGGACCGTTATGACAGGTGCAGCACCAGGCTGCATGTTATGTGCCGGTCACCCGATGGATGGCGCGGGCACCGTAAGAAAGGATTTCGTAATGAAGCTGACTGATTTGATCGTCCCCCCAGAAGCCCTTGGCGATAAGCTGTGGTTTCGCAGATGCGTCCCCGGTCTACGAGTAGAAAGACACTAAGCATGCCGATACCGTCCTCGGCATTTCCCTGCCCGAAAAGGGTCTGGATAAAGTCGCTGCGCGTTTTGGCGGGGCAGCAGCGCCGCCTGCTTGCCGAAGGGTTAGTAAGTATTCCCCTTTCTGGTAACCATGTAGCAATCACAAGGAACCTGACACAGGAAATAATACGCAATCTCGCAGGTGAACACTCGTCATCAATCATCCGTTGGAGATCAACCTCGATCACGCTATCATCGAAGTTCTGGAATGGAAGGACAGATATCTTTTCCCTAAAAGCTTTGTGCTGGCGTTAGAAAAAAGCTATATCGCTCCTGTGACGGTCAAGCTGGCGCGCATTCCGCATATCCTCGGGCAAGCGGTAAAAGAGGTGTTGTGCTCAAGCTGCTGCTCATGCAGGCGTTCCGCAAGGGCGCAGAGACCTATATCGCGGATTCCTCCAAGGTCTGTCATGAGAAAAGCCGAATGTACTTCGCAGAGGAAGATTTGCGCGATGCCCTCGACCGACTTGTGGCGGAGTTGGAATACCGCAAGAGCACATTCAAGATGTCGGGTTGAAAAATATCGACGCCTACAATGAAACCGCAGAGCCGCCCATCCAGAGGCTCATATTCACCTGTGACGAGATGGCAGATTGTTACCCTGCTCTCTCAAATTAAAAACAATTCCACCGCCATTGCGCGGCAGGGGCGGGCGCTTAAAAACTCCCTCGTTCTCGCCATGCAGAGACCAGGCACGACCATCCTCCCTGGTCAGATACAACAACATGGATTTCCGTGTTTGCGGCAGGGCGGATGATGCGCTTTCGTAAATCATTCTCGACAACACCATCGCCGCCGAACAGATTTTCAAGGACGCACGGGCCGCTTTTTGCTCTAAGACGGCACGGTGTTTCACGCCTACTTGCCAAATGAAAACACCATATTTGAGGACGGGAGCAAATACCTTCCCCTGTAATATCGAGCAATTATCGAAACGTGTTGCGTGGTAACCTCGATAAAACCGACGACCCTCCCGAATATGGCGCATTTCTGACGGTCAGCGATATCGCAGAGCTGCTCAAGACCTCTCGCTTAGTGATCGACAGTATGCTGAAATCAGGTCGGCTTCCCGCCGTCAAGTTCGGTGGTTAATATCGCGCTCATACAGAAGATTTTTTCAAGTGGTGGGATAACGAGATCACGCAGGATCAAAAAAATATTTCGAGTGACTGTCTGAGATAGCAGGCAGATCCTTTTGCGTGCAAAAATATCACGCGTTGTTTTCCATATCGCATGACATTTCGCAAAACAGAAGATCAACAGAAATGGTCGAAAAAAATAAATTAGTTGCAAAATCAAGCGATTTTGCAACTAATTTATTGGAGCGGATGACGGGAATCGAACCCGCGTCGCCAGCTTGGGAAGCTGGGGCCCTGCCATTAGACGACATCCGCATATAAAATTCATAGAGCGATTATTAAACGGGGTAATTTTGAAAAATTCTATTTTCAAAATCCTTGAAGCAACCAAAAACAAAGGATTTCTTCGCAAATATATCTTTTGCTTGGAAAGCCGGAGTTCTACCATTGAACTATATCTGCGCGTTAACGTGCTTTTTATTGTAGCGAAATTCCCGCCTTTTGTCAAGTGTTTTTTTGATATTTTCCGCAGCGCAGGACTCATAAAACAGTCCATGTGTTTTGCGCCGTTTTTTTGCCGAAAATTTTTTTGCTTTTTCGGTGTAAATGAGCAAACTATGATGCAGTTGTCAAAAATCCGCGCCGCGCTTGCGCATTTTTGCCGCGCCTTGGTAAAACTATCGAAATCATACGGCAGATCGCAAAATAATTGTCGTAATTAAACGTTGATTCAGCGTGCGGAATATGGTAAAATAATAGCGGATTAGAATCGGCGTCCGGTTATTTTGTCGATACCCGGCGTTTTGTTCCGTACAACTTCATGTAATAAGGAGCGATGTGCAACATGGCAAGTTCTTTTAACGCAGGCGCAGAGGATAAAATCCCTTTTGCCCCTCTTGGCATCATTTCCCTGGTAGGCAGCCGTGAGCTTGGCGACCTGGTAGACAAAAATCTCGTTCAACAGCGCCGCTATAACGTGGAAAACGGTCATGTTCCCCTCCACTTCCCCGCCTATCTGCGCGAATCTTATCTGATCGACCATATTACGCCGCGCTTCGCCTCGGGCGAAGGCAAGGCGATCCTGCGCAAAACCGTGCGCGCACATGATATTTTTATCCTCGCCGATATCGGAAATTATAGCTGCACTTATAAAATGTATGGGCGCGATTGCCCCATGAGCCCGGACGATCATTTTCAGGATATCAAGCGCGTCATCGCCGCGATCAGCGGTAAATCCCGCCGAATCACTGTGATCATGCCGCTTTTGTATGAAAGCCGGCAGCATAAGCGCTCTGACCGCGAGTCGCTTGACTGCGCGCTTGCGCTGCAGGAGCTTGAGCATCTCGGCGTTCAGAATATCATCACGTTTGACGCACATGACCCGCGCGTGCAGAACGCTATCCCGCTTACCGGGTTTGAGAATATTCAGCCGACTTACCAGATCATTAAAGCGCTGCTCCATGAAATTCCGGATCTTCAGATCGATAAGGAGAAGATGATCGTCATCAGCCCGGACGAGGGCGGAATGAGCCGTAGTCTTTACTTTGCAAGCGTTTTGGGGCTTGATGTCGGTCTGTTCTATAAGCGCCGCGACTATACGCGGATCGTGAACGGGCGCAATCCGATCGTCAGTCATGAGTTTCTTGGCGATTCGGTGGAAGGAAAAGACGTTTTAATTATCGACGATATGATCTCCTCCGGCGATTCAGTCATCGATATCGCCTATGAGCTAAAGCGCCGCAACGCGCGCCGCATCTTTATCGCAACCACATTCGGGCTGTTCACCGAAGGAACGGCTGCGTTTGATAAGTGCTTTGAAGAGGGCATCATTACTCGCGTGTTTACCACCAATTTAAATTACCGCACGCCGGAGGTGCTCAACGCGCCGTGGTATGTCAGTGTGGATATGTCAAAATTCTTATCCCTGATCATCGATACGCTCAATCATGACCTGTCGATCAGCTCGCTTTTGAACCCGTCTGATAAAATCAACAAGCTGCTTACCGAGTATCGCAAGTAAAGTATATTCCCTTTACAGTCTGATCGTTATGCGATCAGACTGACATTTTTTCTCTGCAAAAATGCTTATTCCCCTTGTAATATCCGTAGATTTCGTATTTTCTATCCTTTCCCGTTTTTTGCGAGAGTAAGGCTCTGCATCACCCCAAGGAGGCAAGTCAATGACCTTTACAGACAGAATTTTATTAAATGACGGCGGCAGCATTCCAAATCTCGGATTTGGCTGCTGGAACGCCTATGGAGACGACATGCGCCGCGCCGTCGCGGCGGCGCTCGCCTGCGGCTATCGATATATCGACTCTGCCGCGCGTTATCAAAATGAAGCAGATGTCGGGCGCGGTCTGCGTGACGCCGCCGCAGCGCGCACATCTCTTTACGTCCTCTCCAAGCTATGGCCGCTTGATTTCGACGTGCCGGAGCGCGCGCTGGATCAGACATTGCGTGATCTTCAGCTCGATTATCTGGATGCATATCTCATCCACTGGCCCGGCACAGACGCCGCGCGGCGGCATCGCGCAATCGAAGCGCTTCTTCCCCTGCGCGGAAAGAAATTTCAAACACTCGGCGTTTCGAACTTCCAGATCGAGCATCTTCGTGATTTCTATGCGTGCTTCGGCTTCTATCCGGCAATCAATGAAATTGAGCTGCACCCGTTTTATCAGGAGCGCGCACTCTCTGAATTCTGCCGCGCGCATGACATCGCGCTGGTCGCGTGGGGTCCGCTTTACCGCGCACGCGCGATGGAGCACCCGGTCATCACCGCGCTGGCGCAGACGTATCAAAAAACGCCGGCGCAAATTCTCCTGCGTTGGCACCTGCAAAGCGGGCATATCCCGATCCCGAAATCGCAGCGACCCGAGCGCATTCGCGAAAACTGCGCCGTATTTGACTTTTCGCTGGACGCAAGCGCAATGCAGGCGCTTAATGACCTGGATAGCGGGCTGCACATTGGCTATGATCCCTACACCTATAACGGCGAGATTTCGCGCTGATTCCGCATATTTTTGCGAAAATTGCGTCTTTTCGAGCATAAAAAACAGACATCCGTGCCGGATGTCTGTTTCTATTTCCCGGGAAAATTTAGCGCACTTTAATTTTATGCAGCGCCACATGCTTCATGATCAGATCCCAAAACTGACGCTCATCCGCCTGATCCTCGAAGTTCCGTTTGGGAAAATAAAATGCCTGTTTGCTGTTTAAAAACACAAAATAGCAGGTTTTGTTATTCGTAACGCGCAGCACATCGCCCCACGCAAGCCGCGTTTCGCCGCCGCGCGCCTGCTGCGTGATGCCCTCTTCATCCAGCGTTAAAATAATCTCGCGCGATACCTCGCTTGCGCGAAAGATCCGCTTCGCGCGCCAGCGGATATAAAATCGTTCCAGCAAAAACAACACCAGAAACAGACCGAGGAACAACACGCCGGTCGCGATCCAAGATCGCCCGAGCCGCTCAAATAGCGTATAACAAAGAAACGCATCGACCGCAAGCACAAGCAAGCACATCGGAACACGCACGATTTGCATACTCAGTCCTATGTAATCCTCTAGTTTCAAATCTGTTTTAAATACATAGCTTCCGTTTTTCATTGGCATGTTAATTCTCCTCCAAGGCTTCTAAAATCAGCGTGCGAAAGCGCGACGCATCCGCAGCAGCTCCTGCCCGGCGCATGCATTGTCCAATTAAAAATCCAAGCGCGTTTTTCTTCCCCGCGCGGAAATCCGCCACGGCACGCGGCGTTCCCGCAAGGACTTGCGCAATCGTTTCGCGATAAATCTGCTCATCCGATAATACTTTAAGTTGCAAACGTTCAATCAGCGCATCGAGCGGTTCGTCCCGCTCAAACAGCGCCGCAACCGCGCGTTTTCCGCCATCCGCCGTGATCGTTCCGGCATCGATCGCGCAAAGCACCTCCGCAAGTCGCTGCGGCACAAGCGCAGAGTCAGAAAGCGCACACTCCGCCGCATTACAAAGCTGCGCGACCGTACCCAGCAGCCAGTTTGCCGCGCCCTCCGAACGCGCACCGCACGCCACCGTTTCGTCAAAAAACGCCGTGATCTCGCGCGAGTGCGCGATCTCTCGCGCCTGCTGCGGCGAAAGCCCCGCCCGGTTTAGCAGGCGCAGGCGGCGCTCCGCCTCCGACTCAGGAAGCGGCGATGTGTCCTCCGGGATCAAAAGCGACGGAATATCCGGCTCGGGCAAAAAGCGATAATCCTGCGCACGTTCCTTCGCGCGCATCGTCACGCCGATCTGGCGCGCATCGTCCCAGCGCCGCGTGAGCGGCATAACCTGTCCGCCTTCCTGTAAAATCGACCGCTGACGTTCAATTTCATACAAAATCGCTCGCCGTGCGCCGGAAAACGAGCTTAAATTCTTCATTTCCACGCGCGGTGCAAGCGTTTGATCGCCGTGCTGACGCAAAGACACGTTGACATCCGCCCGCATAGATCCCTCTTCCATCCGGCAGTCAGACACGCCCAAATCAAGCAGCATCACGCGCACCGCCTCCATGAACGCGATCGCCTCATCAGCGCTATGAAAGCATGGCTCAGTCACGATTTCAATCAGCGGCACGCCGCAGCGGTTATAATCGACAAACGTCTTGCCGCCCTCATGCACCAGCTTGCCCGCGTCCTCCTCGATATGGATCTGGCGAATACGCGCACGATGCAGCGTATCACCCTCGTAAAAATCGAAAAAACCGTTCTGGCACAACGGATGCGAGAACTGTGAGATTTGGTATCCCTTCGGAAGATCCGGATAGCGATAATGCTTTCGATCCTGCCGCGTGCGCTGTGCGATCTCGCAATGCATCATCCGCCCGGCTCGAACCGCCTTCTCCACAGCAGCGCGGTTGAGCCGCGGCAATGCGCCCGGCATCCCGGTACACACCGGGCAGACGCGGGTATTCGGCGCGCCGCCGAATTCGTTTTTGCAGGCGCAATACATCTTCGTCTCCGTGTTCAGCTCCGCATGCACCTCAAGCCCGATCACCGCTTCAAATTCCACCACGCTCCACCTCCTTCGCCACACGCAAAAGCGCATGATCCGCCCCGCGCCGAGCCAGCAGTGTGACGCCGCATTCGCCGATCGGAAGCGAAATCGCCGGCAAATACGCCAAATTGGCAAGCACCGTGTATGCATCGATCGCATAAGTATCGCATGCGGCGCGCGGTTCTCCCAGCTTCGGCGCGGGGCACGCCGCCGTGGGCAGCAGAAGAACGTCATATTCCTCAAAAATCCGATCAAATGCGCGGCAAATTTGCGCACGCGCGCGGCACGCGCGATCATAATACTCGCCCACGCGCTCCGCAGCCAGGACGAAATTTCCAAGCGCAATGCGCCGCTGCACCTCTTCGCCAAAACGCGAATCATGCCCATAACGAATCCCATCGTACCGTGCGAGATTGCTCGCCGCCTCCGCAGAGGAAATAATATAATACGCGGGGAGCGCCGCATCGAGCAGCGGAAAATCGACCGTATCGCCGGAAATGGCAGACTCATTTTGCGCTAAAATTCCGATTTTGGGCGCGGAATACGCCATATCCTTGCAACCCGTGCTGGTCATATCGCGCGCATCGTGCCCGGCGATCGCTTCAAAAAGCAGCGCCGCATCCTCGCAATTTCGCGCCAGAACACCGATTTGGTCAAGCGAAGACGCAAACGCGATCAGCCCGAAGCGCGACACCGCGCCATAGCTCGGCTTGAAGCCGACCACCCCGCAATACGCCGCCGGCAGCCGCACCGAACCGCCGGTATCGCTGCCGAGCGCAAACGGGGCGAGCCGCGCCGCCACCGCCGCCGCTGAGCCGGAGGATGATCCGCCCGGCGTTCTGCCCGGTCGGTGCGGGTTCTCCGTTGCATAAAATGCAGATCGTTCTCCGGTTGAGCCCATGGCAAACTCGTCCATATTCGTTTTCCCTAATATCGGGGTCTGCACGGCGCGCAGCCGCACGATCGCCGTTGCGTCATAGGCGGGGACAAAATTTTCAAGCGTTTGCGAGGCGCAGGTCGTTCGAACCCCCGCTGTACAGATATTATCCTTTACAGCAACCGGCACACCGGCGAGCGGAGATAGCTGCTCTCCGCGCTGCCGCGCAGCATCGACCCGGCGCGCCATATCGCGCGCGAGCGACTCTGTTTTTGTTAAAAACGCATGGGGCGTATCCTGCTGCAAAAGGTATGCATCACACGCCTCAAGCGCTGAAATCTCTTGATTTTGCAATGCTTTCGCAAGCTCCGCCGCGCTTAGCGCAAGGATACCATTTCTCATACTCCATGCACCTGCTCCACCGCGAGATATCCATCAAAAAGCGGCGCGTCAAATTCCTCCGCAACATCTGCACGCAAGTCACATAGCTTTACACCGGGTTGCTCTTTCTCGCAGTCCTCCCATGCAGCCAAGCGATCGACAAACGCGATCATATCCGAAATATCCACGCTCATTTCGCATCCTCCATGCCAGACATCGCGATAAATTCTTCTTCATTTAACACCGGGATCGAAAGCTCCTGCGCGCGGCGCAGCTTGCTGCCCGCGTCCTCACCCGCAACAACATAACTGGTTTTTTTAGAAACCGAGGACGACACGCGCCCGCCCAGCTGCTCGATCAACTCGCTTGCACGGTCACGCGTGAAGCGCGAAAGCGCCCCGGTCAGCACGAATGTCATCCCGGCAAAGCGCGTGTCGGTAACCGTTTGGCGGCTTTCCATGCAAACTCCGGCAGCCTGCAAACGCTGTAAGATCCGCTGCGATTCCGGCAGCGCGAACCAGTTTTTCAGGCTTTCCGCCGTGGCAAGCCCAATATCATCCACCGCGACCAGCGCGTCCAAATCCGCCGCAGCCAGCTCGTCCATTGTATGGAAATGCTGCGCAAGGAGCTTCCCTGTTTTTTGCCCGACATGGCGGATCCCCAGAGCGTAAATCAGGCGCGACAAGTCGTTTCCCTTGCTTTTTTCAATCGCCGCGATCAAATTGGCCGCAGACTTTTCGCCCATACGCTCAATTTGCGCAATTTGATCCGCCTGCAGCGCATAAAGATCCGCCGCATCGGCAATCAGCTCCTCACGAAGCAGCGCCTCCACGATCGCAGGGCCTAGCCCATCAATATCCATCGCATCGCGCGCGGCAAAATGAATGATATTCCGCATGCGCTGCGCGGGGCAATCTGTGTTTTGGCAGCGGATCGCCGCCTCATCCGGATCACGAAACACCTGCGCGCCGCAGACCGGGCATGTTTCCGGCATGTGGAACGGGCGCGCGTCCTGCGGGCGTTTTTCCGGCACAACGCGCACAATCTCTGGAATGATATCGCCCGCCTTTTGCACCACGACGGTATCGCCGATCATAAGTCCCTTTTCCTCAATAAAATCCGCATTATGCAGCGTTGCGCGCGATACGGTCACGCCTGCGAGATGCACCGGCTCAAGTACCGCATTGGGCGTGAGCACGCCGGTTCTCCCGACCTGGATCACAATATCACGCAGCACGGTCTCCTTCTGCTCCGGCGGGTATTTAAACGCCGCCGCCCATTTCGGGTATTTTGCGGTTTTCCCAAGCTGCTCGCGCGCCGCCAGATCATTCACCTTCACGACCGCGCCGTCAATTTGAAACGGCAGTGTGCCGCGCAGCTCACCGAGCTTTTGGATCTCCTCAAACGCCGCCTCGATTGTTGAAAACGTGTGGTAATACGGGCTGACCTTAAACCCAAGCCGCGCCAGCCAATCGAGCGATTCGGTATGCGTTTTGGGCGCCGCGCCCTCCGCAAGCTGCAAATTAAACACAATAATATCCAGCCCGCGCTCCGCCGCAATTTTCGGATCAAGCTGCCGCAAAGAGCCTGCCGCCGCATTGCGCGGATTTTTAAACGGCGCTTCCTCGCGCTCTTCGCGCTCTTCATTCAAATGCAGGAACACCTGATACGGCATAAACACCTCGCCGCGCACGATCAGCCGGGGCGGCGCGTTTTCGATTCGCAGCGGGATCGAGCGAATGGTTTTTAAATTCGCGGTCACGACCTCGCCAACCACCCCGTCTCCGCGCGTTACGCCGCGCACAAGCAGTCCGTTTTCATATTCAAGCGCGACCGAAAGCCCATCGATCTTCAGCTCGACCGCATACTCCGGCTCAGGGATCACCTCGCGCACGCGCGCATCAAATGCCGCCAATTCTTCAAACGAAAACACATCCTGCAAACTGTCCAGCGGGACAGGATGACGGTAGCTCTCAAACGCAGAAAGCGCCTCGCCGCCCACACGCTGCGTGGGCGAATCCGGCGTACGCAGTTCAGGGTGCGCCTGCTCGAGCGCGATCAGCTCGCGCATCAGCATATCATACTCATAATCAGAAATTGTTGGGTCATCCAGCACATAATACTGCCGATTATATTCATTTAGGCGCTCACGCAGCGCCCGCGCCTTCTCTTCCATATTTCTCCATCCTTTTTGCACGCCGCACTGCGCGCGGTAATTCAAACGGTTATTATATGTATCATACCATATTTCTGCACTTTCTAAAAGAGCTTTGCGGAATTTTCCTCTCTTATGAAAACTTTCAGACCCGATGGGTATCTGCGCGATATTCTTGCGCCGCGAAGGACAGTCTGAAAAGCGCCGCAGTCATTCCCAAAAAAAAAAAAAAAAAATAAA
>CAKUEM010000054.1 GCA_934646115.1 uncultured Oscillospiraceae bacterium | reverse complement strand
TCTGTAACTTGCGGAGGTCAACCTGCGCGGTGATTTTAATTTGGATGCGCTGCTCCGCTCCGGCGGCAGCGCGAATTACGGCGGGTATTCCAGCGGCGAGACTGATGCGCAGCTTGACGCATATCATGGCAGAGAGCTTGTGCATAGCGCAGAAAACACCGCGTTTTATCAGCATTTTGCAAAAACTGCGCCGATCATCCCGATTTTGTTTAAAAAACACACGGCTGTGACGCATCGTGACTTTTTCTCGGCGCTCACGCCGACGCAGCGAAACCCGTATTATCACTTTTCATCGTGGAAGGTGGTCGAGCGATAAATGAAGCGGCATGCCGGGGTTTTATTACACATTACCGCGCTGCCCGGTCCATATGGGATCGGGACGCTCGGCGCGCCCGCGCGGCGTTTTGTTGATTTCCTTGCTGCCGCCGGGTGTTCCGCATGGCAGGTGCTTCCGGTCAATCCGCCGGGCGAGGGATATTCGCCTTATCAATCGCCTGCGTCGCAGCGGCTTTCGCCGTTTCTGCTTTCGCCGGATGTGCTGCTTGGTCTGGGACTTTTGCGCCAGAACGAGCTGCCGCCGCGCGTGCCGGAGGGGCTGATCGATTATCCGCGCGTTGCGGCGGAATGGAAGCGGATGTGCGCGCTTGCCGCCGCGCGCGCCAACGACGAGGCGTTTCTTGAGCGGACGCTTCTGCGCGAATGGCTGGCGCTGCGCGACTATGCGCATGCACGCGGAATCGAGCTGATCGGCGATCTGCCGATCTATGTTGCGCCGCAGAGCGAAGAAGTGGCAGAGCACCCCGCGCTGTTTTTGCGGGATGTGGTGTCCGGCTGCCCGCCGGATGCGTTTTCCAAAACGGGGCAGCGCTGGAACAATCCGCTCTATGACTGGGAGGCGATCGCGCGCGACGGTTATCGTTTTTGGATCGCGCGGATGCGCCGTGCCATGCAGTTGTTTGACCGGGTGCGGCTCGACCATTTTCGTGGGTTTTGCGCCTACTGGGCGATCCCGGAGGATGCGCCGAACGCAAGCTGCGGCAGATGGCAGAACGGACCGGGTATGCGCCTGTTTTCCGCGCTGCGGCAGGCGCTGGGCGAGCTTCCGCTCATTGCGGAGGATCTGGGCTATATCACAGAAGATGTGCATGCGCTGCGGCGCGCGCTGCATATTCCCGGCATGGCGGTTTTGCAATTTGCGTTTGATGCGCCAAATAGTCCCTATTTGCCGGAGCGGATTGCGGAGGACACGGTTTGCTATACCGGAACGCATGATAACGACACCACGCTCGGCTGGGCGCGCGGCGGCGGGGAAGCGGTGCGCCGCGCCATGGCGTATTTTGGTGTTGCCGAGCCGGAGCGGCTGTGCGATGCGATGATCACCGCCGCACTGCACTCGCGCGCGCAGCTTACGGTGCTGCCGATGCAGGATCTGCTGCTGCAGGACTCGCGCTATCGTATGAATCGCCCGGGAACGCCCACGGGGAATTGGCGGTATCGCGTTCAGGAGCGGCAGCTTTCTGACGCGCTTGCGCAGGAGATGCGCCGAAAAATCACCGATGCGAAACGATAAAAAGAGCAGGATGATATCATCCTGCTCTTTTTGCTGCAAATTTTATGCGGCGCGCTATTTTTTGCGCAAAACGATGGAAATAAAGTTTAAATATGCGCCGCCGCCTGCCTCCATCGACTTGCGGTCGCCGCGCGCATACTCATTGTCCTGCCGCAGCCAATCCGCCCAAACTTCGTCGTTGCTCTCCATTTCTTTCACTTCGACGATCTCGGCGCCGTTTGCATGACCGACCATCTGCGTCCAGTATGCAACATCGTGCATATAATCGAGCTGTTCCGGCGTCCAGGAAAGGAGCAGCGCCTGCGGGAGCGCGTCGTGCAGATCCTTCTTCATGCCCGGGATCGCAAGATAGATCAGCCCGCCGGATTTCACGAATGGCAGCAGCTTTTCATCCAGATAGCGCGGGTCGCGCCCGAAATAGTTATAAGAATCCGTGCTGATCACCGCATCGAAAAAATCCTTTTGGAACGGCAGGGCGGTCGCGTCTGCCTTGATCGGGACGATCTGCCCGCGCGGGATGCCCATACTGTCGAAAAACGCCTGATTTTCCTCCGGATCGCTCCAAAGATCGGCGGCATACACGGTAAAGCCGTATTCCTTTGCGAGAAACACGGAGGTGAGCCCCTGACCGCTGCCCAAGTCGCAAACGGTTGCGCCGTCCGGGATCTGGTGGTGCAGCAGAAGCTCTTCCTCCAGCTTGATCGGGTTTGGACCCATGATTTTTGCCATCAGTTCCGGGGTTTCATATTGCTTGCTTCGAATATATTTCATGTTCATTTCCTCCTAAATCAGTGATTTTCTGCCGGATGCGCGGTGATGATCGTGCAGCTGCGCGCGTGGATCGTGATGCGGCAGCGGGGCGTGCCGACATACCAGTTCTTCCCGCGGCGGGGGATCTGCGCCTGCGCGGACGCAATTTCCGCCCTGCACCAGGCGACCACATCGCAGGCGGGCAGGCAAGTTTTTTTTGAATGCGCTGTGCGCTGTGCGCCGAGCGGTGTGGTGTGCAGCTCGTTTGGATGATTAAAAACGTCACTCATAGCGCGCCGCCATTGCTCCCAAAGCCCGGCGAGATGTGCCTCGAGCGCGGCAGACGCTGCGGGTCATGGTCGGAGTTCTCCTTGTTGCTGTTCTCTGTGATATTGCCGCCACACATGCTGAAGATAGCGCCATTATCGACATATATGCCGCGGTCCTTCCCGGATTTAAGAGTGAACTTGCCATTTTCTGCATAATAGGATGATACACCGTACATCCATGTGCGATGCAAGTGCTGTTTATAAATTTTTGGAGGACCTAGGTGGATTGCCTAGGAGAATGTCCCGGCAGACACTATGTCAGAGCAGATGCCATTGAACAAGTGGTAACGCTTGGACTGCGGAGAATGGCGGGATTTTTTGGTTGTGGATAAAGAAGCCTTTGCCAAGCTGCTTGCTCAAAAAACAATAATAAACTTTTGAAGGAAAAGAAATACGATGAAGCAGAATTTCAAAAAGCTATCGATCGCAACGATACCGTGTCTCGTCTATATGAAAAGCTTTATGAGGATAACGCTATCTGCAAGGTGAGTGATGAATGGGTTATGCAACTGCCTAATAAATACGAAACTGACGGTTGAAGCTTAAAGCAAAAATAAAGGCGCTCCGTCAAAAGCTTTCCGAATGCGGGCAGCGCGAACAGAAGCGCAAAAACTTCACTTCGGCAATCTGCAGATTTATGCGAATAGACAGACTGACCGCGCCGCTGCTCCGTGACCCCATCGACTGCATTGATGTTTTTGGAACAGAGGGCAAGGGTAAAAATCGAACGCAAAGAATCGTTATCTACTATCATTTTGTAGGTTATGTGGAGGTGCCCGAAGCATCTTATAGACCGAATATAATTGCCGATACCCGAAAAGGTGTTGCGATTGAGTGTTTAACCGCGCCAAAAGCAGCATCATTCCAAGCTGATAGCGGGTCAATCAAAAGGAGCAGCCAATCCGCCTGCTCCACACATAAAACCGCATCAGAATAGAAAAATCGAGTGGTCATAAGTGAAATTCCTTATGACCACTCGATATGGTGCGGATAAGAGGACTTGAACCTCCACCGAGTTGCCCCGACTAGAACCTGAATCTAGCGCGTCTGCCGATTCCGCCATATCCGCATTTCACGAGCGCAGCGGCGCTGCCGCTCAAGTGAATTTATTATACCATGAATCGACACAGCATTGCAAGCCCTAAAATGCGAAAAATTAAAAAACTTTTTCAGCGCTCTAATTTGGAGAGCGCGTGCTCATTTCCGGGCGGGATGAGGTAAAACACAGCGTCCAGCCCGACGGTGCGCGCCACGTCGCGCTTCGAGCGCAGCGATTCTGCGGTATCAAACACAACAAAATGCGTTTGCCCCTGTGCATCGGCATAGGTAAAATAATTGCAGCACAGGGCGGAGGAATAAAACGTCATGGCGCCGGTCGCATCGAGCAGACTGTGCAGCGCGTCGGGCGGGAGGTATTTGCCGGGCGTATGGTCGACCGGCATGGAAAAATCGAGCGCCTCGCAGCAAAGCTCAAGCGCAAGCTGCGCGCCGCCATGCTTCTGGCAGAGCGCGCGCAGATATTCAAAAAAGCTTCCGGCGGCGATCATTCCGGGCACGAGCAGGCGTGCCTCCGGTGCGAAGGACGCATAGGTCATCGGGAGATACGCGTTTAAACGCTTTGCGGCGCAGCGCTTTGCAACCGCTTCGGCAAGTTTGGCGCACGGCGTGGTGGGAACAGGCGGAAGCGCAAGCAAAACACCGGAAAAATCCAGCCGCAGGCATTCGCGCACCAGCTGATCCGCCAGCGCAGAGGCATCCGGCAGCGCGCCGGTCACACGGCCGACCGCCATCAGCCCGCCGTGCAGAGAGAGCGGGCTTCGCTCGCGCAGAAGCCGCCCGTCGCGGATGCAATACATCATGTGCGCGGGGATAAACCGCGTCTGCTCTGTGGGCGACGGCATGCCGACCAGATATTCCTTCATGATAAAACCTCCCACTTGTTGTTTTGAAGAGAAGCGTGTATAATAAGAAGAAAGCGCGGCTTGCGCGCGCGGGTCTTATTATTTCTATGCATGGTTAAAGAGGAATTATGATGAGAAACTGGTTTCGGGCAGACTGGCGCTGCCGTGCGATCGATGAAATTACGCCGCAGGCGCTGCTTGCGCGCGGCGTGCGCTTCGTGCTGGTCGATTTAGACAATACTTTGGCAGATTATGACACGCCGGAGCCGAATGATGCGCATTTTGCCTGGTTTCAGGCGCTGCATGACGCGGGCATTCGAGCGGCGGTCGTTTCTAATAATAAAAAAGAACGCGTGGAGACCTTTTGCGCGCCGCTGGGCGTTCCGTATTTTTGGAAAAGCGGGAAGCCGCGCAAAAGCGCGCTTTCGCCAGCTATGGCGGCGATCGGCGCGCGGCGGGAGGAGACTGCGCTCATCGGCGATAAAAAAACCACGGATGTGCTGTGCGCGCGCCTGTCCGGCGTGTATGCCATCCGGGTGGATTCAATCAAACCAAGGAGCTTGTTATGGAAAAAATGATTGCGCGCTTCGGTCCTGCCGGGAACAGCGAAAGCTTTGCCGCGGAAGGGTTTCGATCTTCCTGCGATGCGCCGGGCTGGATCGCGGCGCGCGGGCTTGACGCCTATGAATATCAATGCGGGCGCGGCGTATTGGTCGGCGAGCAGACCGCGCAAAAAATCGGCGCGGCGGCGCGCGAATTCGGCGTTGCGCTTTCGATCCATGCGCCGTATTTTATGAATTTGTCCAATCCGGACGAGGAGCGGCAGCGCAAGACCGTGGATTATGTGCTGCAAAGCGCGCGGGCGGCGCGGGCAATGGGGGCGGACCGGATCGTGATCCATTCCGGCTCGCTGATGAAGCGCGAGCGGCATGAGGCGCTTGCCATCGCGAAAGAAACGCTGCGCCGCGTGCTGGATGCGGCGGATGACGCGGGGTTTGGCGATATTACGCTGTGTCCGGAGCTGATGGGCTGCGTGAATCAGCTGGGCACGCTCGATGAGGTGCTGGAGCTGTGCCTTGTGGACGAGCGGCTGATCCCGTGCATTGATTTTGGACATTATAACGCGCGGAATTTTGGGATTTTGACCGGGCGCGAGGCGTATGAGCGTCTGCTTGACCGGATGGAGCAGGTGCTGGGATTTGCGCGTGTGCGCTGCTTCCACAGCCATTTTTCCAAGATCCAATATTCCAAAAGAAGCGGCGAGGTGCGGCATTTAACGTTTGCAGACACGGAGTATGGACCGGAGTTTGCGCCGCTTGCGGCGGCTGTAGCGGCGCGCGGGTATACGCCGCGTTTCCTCTGCGAAAGCGCCGGAACGCAGGCGGAGGATGCCGCCACGATGCGAGATCTATACCGCGCGGCGCTGCGCGAAGAAGAAAGGGGATGTGTGCGATGAAAAAACGAATTTTGGTGATCAGCGGCCCGAATCTTAATTTGCTGGGCGAGCGCGAGGTGAATATCTACGGAACGGAGACGCTTGCGGCGATCGAGGCGCGGCTGCAAAAGCGCGCGGAGGAGCAGGGCGCGGAGCTTTTATGCTTCCAGTCGAACCACGAGGGCGCGATCATTGACCGGCTGCACGCGGCAAAGGGGCAGTGCGACGGCGTGATCTTAAACGCCGGGGCGTATACGCATTACAGCATTGCGATCCGCGATGCGATTGCGGCTGTTAGGCTTCCGTGCGTGGAGGTGCATTTGTCAAACGTGCATGCGCGCGAGGAGTTTCGCCATACGAGCGTGCTTGCGCCGGTGTGCGTGGGCGTGATCTGCGGCTTCGGCGGCGCGAGCTATGATTTGGCGCTTGAGGGTCTTTTGAAATTACTCGATGAAAATGCTTGCCAAGTGAGCAAAAATAATGTAAAATAGAATAGAAATCCTGATAAATGAAATAAGATGGAGGAACTATAGATGGTTTCAGCAGGCGATTTTAGAAATGGAATTACCTTCGATATGGATGGGCAGGTGCTTCAGGTTATTGAGTTCCAGCACGTGAAGCCGGGCAAGGGCGCTGCGTTTGTCCGCACGAAGCTGCGCAATGTCATCACCGGCGCGGTGGTGGAAAGAACCTTTAACCCGACCGATAAATTCCCGCCCGCATACGTCGAGCGCAAGGATATGGAATATCTTTATAACGATGGCGAGCTGTATTACTTCATGGATACCGAGACGTATGAGCAGCTTCCGCTCAACGGGGACAAGCTGGGCGACAGTTTCCGCTTCGTGAAGGAGAATATGCTTGTGAAGATCCTGTCCTATAAGGGCACGGTGTTTGGCATTGAACCGCCGAACTTTGTCGAGCTTGAGATCACGGAGACCGAGCCGGGCTTTAAAGGCGATACGACGACGAACGTGTTAAAACCGGCTAAGGTGGAAACCGGCGCGGATGTGCGCGTTCCGCTGTTTATCGATATTGGCGACAAGATCAAGATCGACACGAGAACCGGCGAATATTTAGAGCGCGCAAAATCGTAATCTATATGCCCCTGCGGCCCCGCGGGGGCATATTTACTCTGGATAACAGGAAAGGAAGTGCTTGTTTTATGGAACAGAATATTATGCAAAAGGCGGCATATTTAAAGGGTCTGGCCGATGGGATGGAGCTGGATCAGTCGAAAAATGAGACGAAGCTGATCAGCGCGCTGATCGATCTGGTCGATGAGATCGCATGCTCGGTCTCTGCGCTTGAGGATTCGAATGCGGAGTTTGAGGACGAGCTGGACGAGATCGCGGAGGAGCTGCTTGCGATCGAGACGCAGCTGGACGAAGAGGATGATTGCGACTGCGATTGTGATTGTGACGATTATGACGCGCTGGAGGACGGCTGCTTCTATGAGGTGGAATGCCCGACCTGCGGCGAGCATATCACGCTGGATGAGTCGCTTGCGGCTGCCGGCGGGATCACTTGCCCGAGCTGCGGCGAGGATCTTGAGTTTGAGTTTGACGAGGACGATGAATGCGACTGTGGTTGCTGCCACGAGTAACGTGCGGCGCATAAGCGTTGCTTGAAAATGGCGGCGCATGCGAAAGCCCCGGCGCGGGGAAATATTCTGGTTAAAATGAAAAAAGCGGGCATTCGGCAAAGGGTCGAATGCCCGCTTTTTCAATATTACCGTTTCGATTTGGATGGCTGCGCCTTGAAATAGCGCGGACTTATGAAACGGAGGCGACGCACGCCAAAAATCTACTTGCATTTTCTTCCGTTTTCTGTGTGATAATAGTGTATACCATACATCGGTGTACAGTATAAACGCCGCGCGTTTCCGGGGGCTTTTATGAAAGAAGAGTATGCTTTATTTTCTATCGGCGAGGCTGCGCAAACGATCGGGATCACACGCCACATCATTTTAAATTATGAGGATCGCGGGTTGGTGCGCCCGGATGTAAAGGACAGCGCCACGGCAACCGCTATTACACCATCGACACGTTTGCGCGCATCCGAACTATCCGGATTTTTCAAAACCTTGGTCTTTCTTTGGACAAGGTCCGCGAGTATTTTGATGATTCGATGGAGCTTCAGCCGCTCATCCACCGATTGCGGGTGCTGCGGAATGAGTTGAATTATCATATCGAGAAGCTTGGCGAGCGCGCGAATGCCTCCGGGCAGGTGAAGGCGCGGCGACAGGGGTCGCAGACGATCTATCGCAGGACATACCGGACCGATTCGGTCGTGGAAAAGATCGTGCTTTTGCGCAACACCGCGCTTGCGGTCATGCGGGCGTATGGCACGAATATTACCCAGCGGCTTTATTTTGTGGAATATCCGATTGATGACCCGGCGAATGTGCCGTTTTGCATGGCGGCGAGTTTGTGGAGGATCGACCCGCAACGCAGAGGATCGTGATTTACCATCATGGGGCGTATGAAGAGCTGCCCGGCACGGCGCGCAAGCCGCTCGCCTATGCGGCGGAGCATGGACTCACGCCATGTGTATTTGGAGCGGGTCGCTTCAGTATAAGGGCAAGAGCAAATCCATCACGCATGTCGTTTTGCTTTTTTTTGAGGATGAAGCCTGAGTAAGCAAAAAACGCCCCCCGCTTGCCGGGAATTGGCAGGCGGGGGCGTGATATTACGATGAAAATCAGGCGCGGGCATCGTAAACGATATTGCCGTCTACCATGGTGAGCACCACGTTGAAGTTTTCATCCAGCGCGGTCAGATGCGCGCGTGCGCCGGTTTGCAGTGTGCCGATATCCGGCTGACCAAGCGCGCTGGCGGGGTTGCAGGTCAGCCCCATGACAGCGGTTTCCACCGGGATGCCGAGCGCGGTGACCACGTTGCGAAGCGCGATATTCGAGCGCAGCGTGGACCCGGCGAGCGCGCCGGTCTCCGTTCGTGCAACGCCGTTTGTGACCGTGACGGAAAGATTACCCAGCTGATACTGCCCGTCCGACATGCCGGTTGCGTCCATAGAATCTGTGATCAGGATAATGTTTTTCGGGTTTTTGCAAAGATACACAAGGCGCAGCGCTTCCGGGCAGACGTGGATCAAGTCGCAGATCAGCTCATTATACACATCATCGCGCCCGAGCGACATGCCGAGCAGCCCCACATTCCGGTGGTTGAGCGGCGCCATTGCGTTGTAAGTATGCACGGCGATGTTGCCGCCGGCATTGATCGCCGCCTCCGCTTCCTGCTGCGTTGCCGCGCTGTGCCCCAGCGAAACGCGCACGCCATGCGCGCGCAGATGGGAGATCGCCGCAAGTGCGCCCGCGCGCTCCGGCGCGATCGTGACCACGCGAATGATCCCGTCTGCCGCGGCAAGCAGACGGTCAAGCTCTGCCATATCCGGGTCGCGCAGAAGCGCCTCCTCGTGTGCGCCGCGGTATTTTGCGCTTAAATAGGGGCCTTCGAGATAAATTCCGTTGATGCAGGCGCCGCGCGTGCCAGCCTGCATGGCGGCCTTCGTCATTTCGATCGCGCGCAGCATGTCATCCAACGTTGCGGTAACGGTCGTGGGATGGAACACCGCGACACCGCAGGAGGCATAGTGCATGGAAAGCTGAGAAAGACCCTCTGCATTGGTTTTCATACTGTCGATCCCCGCGCCGCCGTGCGTGTGCATGTCGATAAAACCGGGGCAGACCAGATACTGCGTCAGATCCAGCTCTTCGCCATCCGCCGCTGCGTCAAAGCGCCCGTTTTTTACGCCAAGCACGCCGTTTTTGTACATTGCGCCATCACTTGTGGCGCGACTATATCGGATTTTCATTTCTTCTCGCTCCTTTATTATTAAAAGCTATTTAAAATTCAAAGTGATACAACACGCGCCGAGGGATAAGACGGGTTTCCGCCAACGCGTGATTTTTATTGAAAACAGTTTAGCACACTTTCGGCGAGAACTCAAGATGATATTGAAAAACCGAAAATTTTTTGGTATCATTAATGGGAAGAAAAGGAGGCAGCCATGACACTTTTAGAAGCAAACAGTTATTTAAAGCTGACCGAGGAGGAGCTATCCGAGCTTTCGGCGCTGCAGGCGCGGGTGGATGCGTCGGAGCAGCTTTCGCGCTATTTGGACGATGCATACCGCGCGATTTATTTGGAAGAGACCGATCATGCAGAGGTGGAAAAGATTTACAACGCCTGCGTTCCGGAGGATGCGTTTTCCGGTCTGTTTTATATTCTGGTCGGCGTGCGCAACATGGAGCGCGTGATCGATTTTTATCGCGAAAAGGGCATTGCGCTTGATATTTTAAGCCACACGCTTCAGGATGTGGCGCTTTGGATCCGCAACCACAAGCGATATCGCGGGCGGCTTGGACTGGAGAGCCGGTATTGGATCTCGCTGGGATTCGGAGGGAAGCTGTTCCGCCTCGGGCGCATGGAGTTTGAGAAAACGACGATTCGCGAGGAGGTGCAGCTGCCCGGTCTGCGCAAGGGCGACCCGGCGCTTGAGGGGCATGTGCCGCAGGGCGAGCCGCTCGATCATGACGCATGTTGGGCGAGCTATCGCGCGGCGTTTCCGTTTTTTGAAAAGTATTTTCAGTATCGTGCGAAGGCTGTGCATTTGCAGACCTGGATGCTGGACCCCGCGCTGCGGGAGATTTTGCCGCCGGAAAGCAATATTATGCGCTGGCAGAATGATGCAACGCTGGTTCCGAGCGGGGACTTAGGCTCTGGGATCGGGCGGTTTGTGTTTGGAACAAAGGTGATCGACCCGGCGACCGCCCCGCGTGACACCACGCTGCGTCGCAAGATCGTTGAGCGCATCGAGGCGGGCGGGAGCTTTTCTGACCGTGCGGGCGT
>CAKUEM010000053.1 GCA_934646115.1 uncultured Oscillospiraceae bacterium | reverse complement strand
TTGGCTGGCTCTCCCCAAATCAGATGCAGCAGAAGTTGACCGCCAAAATTATCTGACTTCGTTCGGGGCTTCGCCCCCTCTCCGTCAGATAATTTCATTTCTCGAACTCTGTCTTTTCCAGTCTCACATCATTGACTAATGTACATTTCCCGGATTTTTTTTGATTTTTTTACGCGCCGCGGCGAAAAATCAAATCAAGTCCTTCTTCTTTAAAATCAACCCGGCCACAAGCGTGATCAGCCCGGACACCGCCGCAGGAAACCACGAGTTTGGAAACGGGAGCCACGAAACATTCATGCCATAGAAGCTGAACACTACGTTCGGGATCGTAAGCAGGATGGTTACCGAGGTCATCACCTTCATGACGATGTTTAAATTGTTTGAGATAACAGAGGCAAACGCGTCCATCATGCCGGAGAGAATGCTCGTATAAATATTCGCCATCTCGATCGCCTGATTAACCTCGATCATGACATCCTCCAGCAGGTCCTGATCCTCCTCATAGAGCTTCAGCACGCGCCCGGACAGGATCTTCTTGATCGTGATCGAGTTAGACTGCAGCGACGTGGTGAAATACACCAGTGATTTCTCAAGCTCAAGCAGCTGAAACAGCTCTTTATTTTTCATCGATTTATGCAGCTGCTTTTCCACCTCGTGCGATGTTTTGTCGATCTGCTTGAGGTCATATAAATACCGATTTGCAACGCGCAGCAGCGTTTGCAGCACGAATTTGGTTTTCTGCGCGGGTGAAAGGTTGCGCACACGGCCGCGCTTGATATCGGCGAAAGCGGTGGTTTCCTTCAGGGCGACCGTGACCACATGCTCCGGCAGGACGAGGATGCCGACCGGAAGCGTGGAATACACCACGGTGTTCGGCTCATCCGAATCCTCCACAACCGGAACGTCCACGATGATCAACGTCTGATCGTCCTCTATATCGATATGCGAGGTCTCCTCCGCATCCAACGCGGCGCGCAGCAGCGATGGCTCAGCCCCGAGCGCGCGCTCGACCTGGCAAAGCTCCTGCTCAGACGGGTTGATCAGGCTGACCCACGAGCCGGTCTGCAGCTCGGAAATTTCTGTGATTTTTCCGCCGTTTCCAATGTAATATGAAATCATTTGCGGTCCTCCTTGGGGCACAGCGCGCCCACCGGAAACGCAATCAACGGCGCTCCCGGACGCAGCTATGCCATGTCATACAGTTTCTACTTCGATAAGGGTCCGGGACCATGAAAAAATCACTCCTTTATGCTCAGATACAATTAGTATACTCTCTTCTGTATTTTTTTTCAACCGCCTAATTTAAATTTTTTAAAATCTTGCCAACAGGTGCGACAATGCGTTTGTCACACCGCAGATCAGGATGCCGCACACGGTGGGAAGCAGGATGGCGAGCGCGGTCCATGCTGCACTGCCGGTTTCTTTTTTGATCGTCAAACAGGTCGTGGCGCATGGGAAGTGCATCAGAGAGAACAGCATGGTGCATAGCGCGGTCGTGGCTGTCCAGCCGTTGGCAAGCAGGAGCGCGCGCAGCTCGGTCAGGCTGGAAAGCTCGGCGAGACTTCCTGTGGCGAGATAACCCATAATAATAAGCGGAAAGACGATCTCGTTGGCGGGGAAGCCCAGAATGAACGCCATGAGAATCACGCCGTCCAGCCCGATCAGGCGGGCAAACGGGTCGAGCGCGCCGGTGCAATGCGCAAGCAGGCTTGCCCCGCCAATTTGCAAATTGGCGAGCAGCCAGATCACAATACCGGCAGGCGCCGCGACCGAGACCGCGCGCCCGAGCACGAATAGTGTACGGTCTAATATAGAACGCACGATCACGAGCCCAAGCTGTGGGCGGCGATAGGGCGGCAGCTCGAGCGCGAACGACGACGGCATCCCGCGCAGCACGGTTTGAGACAGAAGCTTTGAGGTCAACAGCGTCATGCACACGCCGAGCACGATGATAAAAAGCAGAAACAGCGCTGAGATGACAGACGCGCCCGCAGATGCGGCCGTTCCGGCAAAGAACATCGTAATAATTGCAATCAGGGTAGGAAATGCGCCACCATCCAAACGGTAAATTTGCACCAGAAAACACGCCATTTGGCGCTATCGACGAGTAGGTTGCTGACAGATTTCTACTCGCCGTCCATAAAAATATGCAGGTCTTTGCCGTTCCAAACGATTTTCTTTACAAGAAGCCGTATAAAGATCCTTTTTTCATGGATTGAAAGAGCCGCGTAATTATTTTTAAAACTTGATAATGCGCTGACCAGCATATCGACCTGGACTTCCTTATCTGCAATTTGGTTCGCGTCTCGCCGCAGTCGTTCACGTTGCCGCATAAGAGCGGAAAGTTCTTTATCGAGCGTGGTTATCCGTGCATTGATGCGTTGCACAAAAGCTGCGCCGAGCGTTTCCTGCGATAGGGTATGCACAAGATTATCCATTTCTTCATTGCATTTTTTTATCCGAACCTCAATGCTTTCTATTGGCGTTTCACGCACCTGTCCTTGCAGATCGCGCTTTAGCTTTTCAAGAAGACCGTAAATACCGGAGCTTTCGTCGGTGTACCTCATGAGATGTTCGCATACCATATTGTCGGCTTGTTGCCCGCAAATATTCTGGCAGTTGCATAACTTTGTACCGCCGCGTAGTTTGCTGTTGCAGATATAGTCGTACACTTCTGATTTTTTATGCTTGCCGGAGCGTTGTTTGGCAAACATCCGGCTTCCGCATTTGTCGCAGTAGATTAGACCGGACAGCAAAGAATAGTCATTGTGCATTTTTGCAGGCTTTTTCCCGGTTGGAATATTGTCCTCAATAATATTTTGAACAGCGACCCATTTTTTCCCGGATACGCGTCCTTTGTGTTTGCCAATGGCAATAATCCATTTATCCATGGACTGACGCGGCGCATGCTTCTTCTTATAATCCCGCTTGTTATAGGCAAGAAGCCCATATTTATCCGAGCAATCCTTTTCCCCAAAACAAACATCGGCATTTTGACCTGTAAAATAGTCAAGCGCATCTTGGTCCGCAATACAATAAACAGGATTTTGCAAGATCTGTTTAATACCGAGCAGAGAGTAATATTTGCCTGAGCGAGATTTCAGCTCTTGCTTGATTAGATATTTACTAACGCCGGAAACACTGCGCAGCTCCAAAAATTTCTCAAAGATCGCATCAACGGCAAATAATTCGTCGGGCTTATCTTTCAACTTACAAGAGGTTTTTATTTTTCCGTCAATGATGATTTCCTGTTGTTTTTCAGAGGTGTACCCAGTCGGAGCCGTTCCCCCCAGCCAGCGCCCGGTGCGCGCGAGCATCATCATATTGTCGCGCACACGCTCTGCAATTGTTTCACGCTCTAATTGGGCGAATACCGAAGCAATATACATCATTGCCTTGCCCATGGGCTTTGAGGTGTCAAACTCCTCTTTGATGCAGAGAAACGAGACGTCGCGTTCGTTTAATCGCTCAATAAAGGCGGAAAAATCGCTCACATTGCGGCTGATGCGATCCAGCCGATAGCACACGATGAAATCGGGCTTCTTTGCCCGAATATCGCGCAGCATCTGCTGAAATTGCGGGCGGTTCGTGCTTTTGGCGGAGAAGCCCTCATCCTCGTAGACCACGATCTCCGCACCGTCATCCGGGAATTTTCCGGCGATATATTGCTTGCACAGCTCAATTTGGTTTTCGATGCTCTCGCCCTTGCCGGTATAAACGGATTTTCGGCTGTAGATATAAAATGTCATGCAAAGCACCGCCTATTTTCTTTCCATTTCGCACGTGCGAAAAGGGATTTGTTCTGATTTTCCGCGCGGGCAATCATTTAAAGCCTAAATAAATGGGGGGAATATTGCTTTTTGTTGGGATGTATTGTATAATATAAAATGTAGAAAAATAGAATAAAAATGGGAAAATGGATAATACTGCTTACTATTTTATAGGGCAGGTGATGCCGGTGTTTTCATGGATGAAGGTTCTCATGTAGGGCGCATGATGCGGTCTGCATGGGAGCTTTGCGCTTTTTAAGGGGGTTTTTATTAAAAACAGGAGGGGGTGCGCAGCGTGGAAACAAAGAAGCGGACCATGAGCATTCTTTTAACATGCACTGTGTTATTCGGCATGCTGGGCTATGCATTTGCGGAGGAGCAGCCCGGTCCGTATCGCGGCATGACCGAAACCACACAGCAGGAAAAAACCGACCGCTATTTAATCAAATATAAGTCTTCTTCCGGCGAAGCGTCGGCAAAGCTGGGGGAGAAAATCAAAGATCAGAAGGACGTAAACGGCGGCCGCGGGGTGAAGGCACAAAAGCTGGAGCTGCTTGTGCTGGATCAGCCGCTATCGCAAGAGGAGCTTGCAGAAGAGCTGCGCGAGGCGGGCATGGTGGACGCGATTGAATATATTCAGCCGGATTTTAAGCTGAGTCCGGCTGCGGTGGAGCTTGCGGTGCAGGAGTCGCCCGAGGAGGACGTTCCGGAAGAGGACGCGCCGGAGTTATCGAACGAGGAGGACGTTCTGGAAGAGGACGCGCCGGAGTTGCCCGAGGAGGACGTTCCGGAAGAGGATGCGCCGGAGCCATCGAACGAGGATGCGGAAGAGGATGCGCCGACCTCGTCAGGAGAGATGCGCAGCGAGGACATAACGGTCGAGCCGCGCGGCGCTGTGATCGTTGCGGTGATCGATACCGGGGCAGACATCACGCATGACCAGATCAAGAATTATTTATGGACCGGTAATGACCGCGCGCATGGCTGGAATTTCGTGCAGGGAAACGGGCAGGTGTATGATGCGTCCTTGCCGCAGGCTTATGCGCATGGAACGCATATTTCCGGCATTCTTGCGCAGGTCGCGCAGAGCGAGAACGTGCCGCTGCAGCTCATGAGCTGCAAGGTATTTGATAACGGCGCTGCCTACACGAGCGACGTGATCGAGGCGATCGAATTTGCCGGGGCGGCGGGCGCGCGGGTTATCAACATGAGCTTTGGCGGCACGCAGGAGAACCCGGCGCTGCTTGAGGCGATGCGGAATTCCGATGCGCTTTTTGTGACCGCGGCAGGGAATCACCGCATGGATTTGGGCGAAACGCCTATTTATCCCGCATGCTTTGATCTTCCAAATAGTATCAGCGTATCCTCCAGCAATGCGGATGGGGGCTTTTCGTATTTCTCAAATTACAGCACAGAGCGGGTCGATCTCGCCGCGTGCGGGCGGAATGTGCTGAGCGCATTTCCGGAGAATCAAACGGGTCGGATGTCCGGCACGTCGATGGCGGCGGCGTATGTATCGGGCGTTGCGATGGCGGTCGCAAGCCGAAACGCAAACATGACCGCCGCGCAGCTGAAAACAAGGCTGCTCACGACCGCCGAGCGGTTTTCCAACCTGCAAAATAAAGTGTCCGGCGGGCGGCATATTCACTTGGATCATGCGCTGCGCAACGTGGCGGCAACGGGGATCACGCAGAAAGATCCGGCGGATGATTTTGACGTGGCGGGGTATGACCCAACGCCGGAGGAGCAGCTGCAGCTGTTTTCAAGCGCAGAGCCGGTCGCGGTAGCGGCGGGCGCAAATTTCTCGCTGGCGCTTTTGGGAAACGGCACGGTCTGGGCGTGGGGCGAAAATACATATGGGCAGCTGGGCAACGGAAGCACGCTGAATCAGGCAAATCCCGTGCGGGTGATCGGGCTGAATGATGTGGTTGAAATCGCGGCGGGCGCGCAGCATGCGCTCGCGCGCAAAAGCGACGGCACGGTCTGGGCGTGGGGCGCGAATTCCCGCGGGCAGCTCGGGACGGGCAACACAGAGTATTCGCTGTTCCCGGTGCAGGTATATGCCACGGGCGCAGAGAAAATCGCGGCGGGCAGCGAATTTACCATGCTTCTTGCCGGAAACGACCGCAGCCTGTATCTGTGCGGCGACAACAGCCATGACCAGCTGGGGCAGATCATGTATGGCGCGCCGTATTCGGCGACATTCATCGCGCCGGACGGCATTTCCACCGCGAGCGAGATCGCCGCGGGCGGCACGCATTGCCTCGCTTATAAAAACGGAGCGCTATGGTCATGGGGCGGCAATAGCTCCGGGCAGCTGGGCATTGGCGATAAGATCGATTCGTCTGTGGCGCTGCAGGTTATGACGTTTAGTGCGGCGGAATGGTCCGGCATGGCGGCGGGGCTTTCGCACAGTATGGTGGTCGATCAGGCGCATTCTGTAAAAACCTGGGGCGATAATTTGAGCTACCAGCTCGGCGATATCAACCTGGTCTCGCAGAATTGGAACGGCGAGTGGGAGGTAGCGGCGGAGCGGCTGGTCCCCGGCGGATGCAGCACCAATGCCATAAAAATTGCAAAGGGCGCCTGCGCGCAGCATTGCCTTGCGATCGCCCCGAACGGAAACGTGGTGGGCTGGGGCAGCAATGCCTCCGGGCAGCTTGGCGTGCGCCCGTATTATGGATATTATTTGGATTTAAGCGCGGGCAGCGCCGACGCGGAGTTTGAGGCGGGGATCCCGATGTTTGTGATGGCGGAGGCGGCGGACGTCGCGGTCGGCGAGTCGCATTCGGTGATTTTGCGGCAGGACGGAACGATCTGGACGCTCGGCAAAAACACGCATGGGCAGCTCGGCAACGGAACGGTTGCAGACTCCGACATTCCCGTATCAGCAGGGATCAATTACCATTGCGAATCCTTTGATATGGCGTGGAAAATCGACCCCGCCACCCGGTATGTCGGCACGATCGACCGACCGTATGTGGACGATTATCTGCGCTTCACGATCAGCGAGGCGGGGACATATTTGATCCATGTCAACGGCGCGAGCATTGCCGCCGCGCTGTATCATGCGCAGCGCGAGAAAATAGGCGAAATGGTCAGTAACCGCGAGGGGCGCATCACCGCGCAGCTTGCGGCGGGCGAGTATTACCTCAGGCTTTCGAGCAATGACCCCGGGCGGTATGCGGTTTCCATTCATACCATGATGAACGAGGCGCGCGTGCAGCGGCTTGTGATGGGAAGCGAGTTTGCGCTTGCGCTGAAGGATGACGGAACGCTGCGCGCGTGGGGCGACAATGGAAGCAAGCAGCTGGGCATCGGCGTATCCGACGACGAGCGGGCGGAGCCGGTGCAGATCGATGGGCTGGAGCATATCGTTTCCGTTGCCGCGGGCGGATATCACGGCGCGGCCGTGCGCGAGGACGGCACGGTTTGGGCCTGGGGCGACAATCAATATGGTCAGCTGGGCGATCTTACCACAACGGCGCGTTCCGCCCCGGTGCAGGTGCGCGGGCTGCTCGGGGTCACGCAGGTGTCCGCCGGACTGCGGCACACGATGGCGCTGAAAAGCGACGGCACAGTCTGGACCTGGGGCTATAATTATTACGGAGAATTGGGCGACGGAACAAATACCAACCGCAACGCGCCCAGCCAGGTGGTCGGGCTTGCCCATATTGTCGCGATCTCGGCCGCAGGCTCCGGATGCCTTGCGCTGCAAAGCGATGGCACAGTCTGGGCATGGGGCGACAACACGTTCGGGCAGCTGGGCGACGGAACGACGGCGCATCAAAGCACCCCGAAAAAAGTTCCGGGCTTATCCGGCGTGTCGGATATTTCCGCCGGGGTTTATCACTGCCTTGCGCGCAAAAGCGATGGCACAGTCTGGGCGTGGGGCGACAACACATATGGGCAGCTTGGCGATGGGACAACGACCGGGCGGCATTCGCCGGTTCAGGTATCGGGGCTTACCGATGCGATCGCTATTACCGCCGGGCGCGGTCATAGCGTGGCAAGCAAGCTGGACGGCTCGGTTTGGACGTGGGGCGGCGCTTATGCAGGGCAGCTGGGCAACGGGCTGGACAGCGCGCAGAGCACGCCGGTTCAGGTGAGCGGTCTGGCGGGCATTGTTTCGCTGAGCGCGGGCGAGAACAGCAATCTGGCGCTTCGAAACGATGGATGCATTTACGCTTGGGGCGCGAATACGTCCGGACAGCTGTGCGACGGAACGAAGGTCAAGCGTTCCAGCGTGATACAGGTTTTGCACTGGTTTCCGGCGGATCTTCTCGCCAACCCGGTTCGAATCGGAGCGAATACGCAGTATTCCGGCGCGCTGACGGCAGATGCGCTGCACACCTGTATTCAGTTTACGATTTCAGAAAAGCAGATATACCGCATCCGCATAGAGAGCGCCGGGATCACCGCAACGCTGTGCACGGCGGATAAAAAGCAGCGCGGAACGGCGTTTTACGAGACGAAGCAGGAGCTTGCGCCGGGCGATTATTATCTGATCATCCAGGGGCAGGCGCCGGGCGACTATACGCTTGCGATCAGCGCAACGCAGGATGCGTATCGGACGCTCGCCTTTGCGGCGGGCAGCGACCATACCATGATCCTTATGTCAAACCACACGGTTTGGGGAACGGGCGACAACATGCGGTATCAAATCAACGGAATGGAAAGCCAGCGCTCCAGCCCGGTTTTGACTATGAGCGGGGTGGCGCAGGTCAGCGCGCATGACGGCTATACCATTGTGTGCAAGCAGGATGGTACGGTGTATGAGCAGGGGAAACTTGTACTCACCAGCCCCACACAGGTCAACGGGCTGACGGAGATCGCCGAAATTTCCGCGGGCGAGAGCATTGCGCTCGCGCGCAAGCAGGACGGCACGGTCTGGAGCTGGTCGCCGGTGCTAGATACGCCGTCGCAGGTCGCGGGGCTTTCTGATGTGGTCGCGATCTCCGCCGGGAAGTCGCATCAATTAGCGCTTTTGGAAAACGGCACAGTTTGGGCATGGGGCGCGAACGCGAAAGGGCAGCTGGGCGACGGCACCGGAATCACTACGCAGACCCCGGTTTGCGTGAGCGGGCTTTCAGACATCATCGCGATCTCCTGCCGGGGCGATCATAATCTTGCGCTTAAAAATGACGGCACGGTCTGGGCATGGGGCGCGAACGAGAGCGGGCAGCTCGGCGATGGAACAACGACAAATCGCCCGCTTCCTGCTTCAATTTCCGGACTGGAGGGCGTTACGGCAATCTCGGCGGGAAGCAGCCACAGTATGGCGCTTAAAAATGACGGCACAGTCTGGGCATGGGGCGCGAACGAGAGCGGACAGCTCGGCGATGGAACAACGACCGCGCGGTCGCTGCCGGGACAAGTTGTGTTCAGCGATGCGGTCAGCGTGATCCATGCCGGGTTCCAAAACAGCTTCGCCGCAGGCGAAAACGCCGCGTTTGCATGGGGCGCGAATGCATCGGGACAGCTCGGAAACGGAACACGGATCGGCGTATCCAGCCCGGCGGCGCTATCCGCCTGGTGCTACCCCACTTCGCTGGAAAGTGCGACGTATCTTACGGTCGGCAACAGCGTGACCCAGCAGGTCACAAGTCCGAACGTTACGCTGTATTATCGGTTCTGGATAAAAACCGCGGGGGAATATCATGTGCAGCTGTCCGGCGTGCAGTCGTCGATTCATGTGGTGGACGACATGTGGATGATTTACGGGCAGGGCAGCAGCACGATCTCGCTTGAGCCGAGGGAATATTACGTTATGGTTTCGCCGACGGTCGGCACATTTGAGCTGTCGGTGCTACCGGGCGGCGCGGGCAGCGCGGCGACGACGCTGCAGGTGGTTGCGGGCAAGGTCTATGCGGTGTCTATGCGGTCGGCGGATATGGCGGACTTTTCCGCTGTGGAGTATACGCTCAAATATCCGGCGGAGCTGTTTGAACTTATTACCGCGTGCGGCGCATCCGCCACACCGGTCACGGAGAACTCTGCCGCGCCGTATGCCGTTCCGGACACGGATGTTGTGATCACCCGGCTTGCGCCCGGCGTAATTCAATTTAAAACAACGAAAACGGTCGCGAGCGGAACGACCTGGTCCGGCGTGGTGAACACGATCAAGCTGAAGGCGAAGGTCACAGGTCCGGCGCTTCTTGAGCCGTCGGTAGAAAATTAAATACACAGGGGCTATGATGGGGGGATGCTCATGCATAAAAAGTATGAAAAAATCATCAGCTTGCTGCTTGTTGGTATGTTATTTGCTTCCGGCGCGCTGCTTCCGGCTGCCCGCGCGCTGGCGATGGATCCGCCGGAGAACCGGCATATTCAGCCGAAAGAGGTGACAGAGCGGGTATACCGCCCGAACGTCCATGAGAGCGGGACGGTCATGACCGCCGAGGCGTATGCGAAAAAGCAGGAGGGCGGACTGCTCGCCCGTGCATGGAGCTTTTTTGAAACGCTTTTTTCAGAGGATGAGCCGCCGCGGCTTGCGGCAGAGCCGATCGAAGCGCTAATCGGGAACGACACGGCAAGCGCCGCCCCGGCGCAGGCGAGCGTGGCGGCGAGCAGCGGCACGGTCGATCAGGTGCTGAGCGAAATGCATTTCGGGGAAGAGGGACTTAACCCAATCACAAACAATTTTTCCACCACTGAGATCGATAAAAGCATGCCGTCGCCGGGGTTCAATTTAAATATCAGCAGAACGTTTAATTCCAACGCGGAGGACGGCGGACCGTTCGGAAATAAGTGGACCTTCGGGTTTCAGGGCCGGGTGTACGGCAACCTGACCGGCGGCGTGACGGCAAAGCTTCCGGACGGGAGCATCTGCGTGTTCCAAACGGCGGCGCTCACGCCGTATCAAAACCGCCATCGGCTGGAGTATATCGAGGATCTGCCGGGGCTTTCCGACTCGGGCTATGTGCTGACGACGAAGGACCAATACCGGTATGTCTTTCATAAAACGAGCGGCTGGCTGATCGCGATGCAGGATAAAAACAGAAACACGATTTTTATCGAGCGCGCGGCGGACGACCCGGAGAAAATTACAAAAATTTATGACGAAACGGGCGGCAGCACGGTGAGCGAGAAGCAGCGCGTGTTTAGC
>CAKUEM010000052.1 GCA_934646115.1 uncultured Oscillospiraceae bacterium | reverse complement strand
AGTGATCGGCATTGATCCCGCGGGGCGGATCAACCTCTCGATTAAGCAAACGGTCGAGCCGCCTGCGGCTTCGCGTCCTGCGCCGCGCAACACGGTGAGCGCGCCGCCGCGCCGTCCTGCCGCGCCGCGTGAGGTCACGCCGCCTACTTTTGAGGATAAATTGCGCCAGTTTATGCAGGATAGCGAAAACCGGATGTCTGATATTCGCCAGAACACGGAAAAACGGCGCGGAACACGCCGCGGGCGCAAATAATTGATATGCTGAGCGCTGGATGCTGTTCCGGCGCTTTTTTATCCTCACTTTTGCATAAAAGGGGCGCCCGGTCATGATACTATGACCGAGCGCCAAGAAAAGTGGGTTGTGGGGATAAAGATATGAATGGTGCCACTGTGAAAGCTGCACGCGGATAAACAGCGGATCATACTGCTTATCAACTTGTCCCTTTCACTGTGGATAGTATATCATAATCTGGAAGAAATGTAAATACTTGGGAATAAAAAATCGTAAGACAAATTTCTACATGGCGCTTGCGATGAGAAAGAGGTGCTTGCATGTACGATGTGGCGATTATCGGCGGCGGTCCCGCGGGGATGACGGCGATGATCTATGCGGCGCGGGCGGGTCTGCGCACGGTTTTGCTGGAAAAAGGCTTTGCCGGCGGACAGATGGCGACAACGCCGGATGTGGAGAATTATCCGGGTTTTGAGAAGATCGAGGGGCTTGCGCTTGCCATGCAGATGGAGCGGCAGGCGAAAGCGCTCGGCGGCGAATGGATCAGCGAGGAGGTCACGGCGCTTTTACCGGGCGAGCGCGCGCACACCGTCGTTTCGCGCGCGGCGCGTTATGAGGCGCGCACGGTGATCTTGGCGCTGGGCGCGAAGCGCCGCAAACTGGAGATCGAGGGTGAGGAGCGGCTCTCCGGGCGCGGCGTGTCCTATTGCGCCACGTGTGATGGGGGATTTTTCCGCAAAAAGCCGGTCTGCGTGGTCGGCGGCGGGAACACCGCGCTGGAGGATGCGCTGTATTTGGCGGGGATCTGCGAGCGGGTGTTTCTCGTTCACCGCCGCGATGCGTTTCGCGCGGACCAAAGCCTGGTGGATGCGGCGCGCCGCTGCGAGAATATTGAATTTGTAACGCCTGCCGTTCCGGTCAGTATTCAGGGCGAGCAGGCGGTGGAGCTGCTGCTCGTGCGCGATGTAAATACCGGGCGTATGCGTGAGCTGCGCACGGCGGGCGTTTTTGTTGCGGTCGGCACTGTGCCGGATACCGCGCTGTGCGAGGGGAAATTGCAGCTCACGCAGGACGGATATATTGCGGCAGGCGAGGATACGCATACCAGCGTCCCCGGAATCTTCGCCGCGGGCGATGTGCGCAAACGCCCAATCTATCAAATCATAACCGCGTGCGCGGACGGCGCGGTTGCGGCGCAGCAAGCGGGGCTTTTTGTGCGGGAAAGGAAGGAAAACGCGTGAAGGTTTTAATTGAAAACGGGCGCATCTATCCGATGGACGCGCCCATGATCCCGGAGGGGTACATAATCATTGAGGACGGGCGGTTCGCCCAGGTCGGCGCGATGGCGCATTGCCCGGAATGGTCAGGCGCGCGCATTGATGCGGCGGGCTGCATCATCCTGCCGGGACTGGTGGATGCGCATTCGCATATCGGGTTGTTTAACGAGGGGCTGCGCTTCGAGGGGGAGGACGGCAACGAGGATACCGACCCGATCACGCCGCAACTTCGCGCGCTAGACGCGGTGTATCCGCAGGACGCGGCATTTGCGGAGGCACGCGCCGCCGGGGTGACGACCGTGGTGACCGGTCCGGGCAGCGCGAACCCGATCGGCGGGCAGTTTATTGCGATGAAAACGCAGGGTGTTTGTGTGGATGACATGCTGCTCTCACCATGCGCTGCGATGAAGTTTGCGCTGGGCGAGAACCCGAAGATGACGTACAATCAAAAGGATCGCGCGCCGGTCACGCGGATGGGCAGCGCGGCGCTGATCCGCGAGGCGCTGAGAAAAGCGCGCGAATATCAGGAACAGCGCGACGATCCGGAAAGCGACTGCGATTTTGATATGAAATATGAGGCGCTTCTGCCGCTGCTTTCCGGCGAGATCGGCGCGCAGATCCATTGCCACCGTGCGGATGATATTTTCACGGCGCTGCGCATTGTGCGCGAATTTGGGCTGCGCGCAGCGCTTGTTCATGCAACCGAGGGGTATCTGGTCGCGGACCGGCTTGCAAGCGAGAATATCCCGGTCATCGCCGGCCCGATCATGACGACGCGCACCAAGCCGGAGCTTGCGCGTCAATCGGTCACGCAGGCGGCGCGGCTGATCGCGGCGGGCGTTCCGGTCGCGATCTGCACGGATTATCCCGAGGTGCTGCAGGATTATCTTATGCTGTCTGCGGCGCTCGCCGCGCGCGAGGGGCTTTCTGACGAGCAGGCGTTTGCGGCGGTGACGATCGAGCCTGCGCGCATCATCGGGCTTGCGCATCGCATCGGCTCGATCACGCCGGGGAAGGATGCGGATCTTGTGATGTATGACGGGCACCCGTTTGATACGCGCACGCGTGTCCGCGAGGTTTGGATCAACGGAGAAAGGAACGTGGAGCATGCGTGAAATTGAAGTTTCAAAAATTACAGAAGCCGTTGCGCGGCTTTGTGTGCGCTCCTGCTGCGCGCTGAGCGAGGATCTGGTTGCGTCTTTTCATGCGGCGCGCTCCTGCGAGCGCTCGCCGGTGGGACAGGGCATTTTTGATATCATGATCGAGAATGCGGAATATGCCGCGCAGAAGGGCATCCCCGCCTGCCAGGACACGGGAATGGCGGTTTGCTTTCTGGAGATCGGGCAGGATGTGCATCTGTGCGGCGGCAGCCTGACTGATGCTGTGAATGAGGGCGTGCGCCGTGGGTATGTCGATGGGCATCTGCGCTTGTCTGTCGTGTCTGATCCGCTGCGCCGCGTGAATTCCGGCGATAATACGCCGGCGATTCTGCACACGTCGATCGTGCCGGGGGATCAGGTGCGCATCACGGTTGCGCCCAAGGGCTTCGGAAGCGAGAATATGAGCGCGATGAAGATGTTTAAGCCCTCTGCCACGCAGGAGGATATCGTGCAGTTTATCGTTGATTCGGTGAGCGGCGCGGGGTCAAATCCCTGCCCGCCGGTCATCGTTGGCGTTGGCATTGGCGGGACGATCGAGATGGCGGCGCTTTGCGCAAAACGCGCGCTGCTGCGCGAGGTGGGTGTGCAAAACAGCGATACGCTGTATGCAGATTTAGAGCGCGAGGCGCTGCGCAAGATTAACGCGCTGGGCATTGGTCCGCAGGGCATGGGCGGCACAGTGACTGCGCTCGCGGTGCATATTGAGCAGTATGCCACGCATATCGCGGGGCTGCCGTGCGTGGTCAATATGGGCTGCCATATCACGCGCCACGCGAGCGAGACGATTTGAGGAGGAACTATGGAGCATCGCTTTTTTCAAACACTGCATCCGGATGCACGCGCGATCCGCGAGGAGGTATTCATGCGCGAACAGGGCTTTCGCGAGGAATTTGATAAGGCGGATGGTTATGCCGAGTGCATGGTCCTGTATGACGGCGAGACTCCGGCGGCGACCGGGCGGCTGTACCCGCTGGATACGCCGGGCGAATATCTGCTGGGGCGGATCGCTGTGCGGCGCGCATACCGGGGCAGGCAGCTTGGCGCGCAGGTGGTTGCGATATTAGAGGCGCGTGCGCGCGAGCACGGCGCCCGCCAAACGGTGATCTCTGCGCAGTGCCGGGCGCGCGGATTTTATGAAAAACAGGGCTATCATGCCGAGGGCGAGCCGTATCTTGAGGAGTTTTGCCCGCACATTCGCATGAAAAAATCGCTTTAGTGAGGAGGCGTGAGGATGCGGCGAAAATTTGCGGCGCTTATACTTGCGCTTCTGATCCTCTGCGGCTGCGGCGCGCCGGTGCGTAAGCCGCATGAAAAGCTTTACGGCGCGTGGGTTGCGACGACTTATAATCTGGATTTTCCGTCTGAGCCGGGGCTTTCCACGGCGCAGCTGAAGCGCGAGATCACATCGCTGCTTGACGGCGCGCAGGGGCTTGGTCTGAACGCGATTTTTTTGCAGGTGCGCCCGTGCGGCGATGCGATTTATCCTTCAAAGCTCTACCCATGGTCGCATTATCTGACAGGCGAGCAGGGGCGCGCGCCCGAGGATGGGTTTGACCCGCTTGCGTTCTGGATCGAGCAGGCGCATCAGCGGGGGATCGCGCTGCATGCGTGGATCAATCCGTTCCGCGTTACGCAGGGCGGCGCGGACATGCAGATGGCGGAGAATAATCTTGCCAACACGCACCCGGAATGGATCGTGCGCTATTCGGACGGGAATTTATACGTCAACCCCGGAATTCCGGAGGCGCGCGATTATATCGTTTCTGGCGTGCAGGAGCTGCTCGATCATTACGAGCTGGACGGCATTCATTTTGACGACTACTTTTATCCGGGCGCGGATTTTGACGATGATGCGGAATATCAGGGCAATATTGTATCGCGCGCAGATTGGCGGCGGCAGAATGTAACAGATTTTGTTAGCGCGGTGTCGCGCGTGACGCGGCGCGCCGGGGTGACGTTTGGAATCAGTCCGTTTGCCATCTGGCGCAACCGCGCGTCTGACCCTGCGGGCAGCGACACAAACGGGCAGGAGACGTATGACGCGCATTATGCCGATACGCGCGCATGGGTGAAGCAGGGGCTGGTGGACTATATCGCGCCGCAGATCTATTGGCAGATCGGCAATCGCGCGGCGGATTATGAAACGCTGCTCAACTGGTGGTGCGATACCGTGCGTGACACGGATGTGCGCTTGTATATCGGGCATGCCGGGTATCGCACGGAGGGTGCGAAGCCGGGCGACATTTGGTATGGCGCGGATGAAATTCGCCGCCAGATGGCGATGAACCGCGACCGCCCCGAGGTGGACGGCAGCATTCATTTCCGGCTCGGCGTGTATTTGGCGCACGAGGAATTATCGCAGGCACTGAAGGTGGAATATGTAGAAGGCTCAGCGCAATAGAACGCTGAGCCTTCCTGCTATTTCGGCGGCGCGGACGGGTAATATCGATTGTGCTAGGACAGCGCGCGCTGATTCGGATTTTCTTCATACCACCCGCGATAAAACAGACGGCGGATGCGCTAAAAAATATTCCTCATACATGGCGGAAACGCGCTCCAATCGGTGGTGATCACAGGCGTGTCGCATAGCTGCGCTTCCACGTGGACGCCGCCAAACGGTTCGAGGTAATACGTCGGCATCAATACCGACTTCGCGTTGCCGAGAAGAGCCAGACGCTCCTCCGCGCCGCCCGCCGGATAATACATGATGTGCGGCCGATCCGCCTAATGTAGCCCTTCGGTCGGGTTTTCGAGCACGCTCTGCCCGACTATATATACAGCGTGTGTCCGGTCTTTTCGGCGACCTGCGCCGCGATCTCGATGCCGTTGCGGCTGCTGATCCGTCCGAAATTTCTTCTCGCGCTGCATGGGGAAGTCAGCGGGGTCAAAATGGGTTGGAATCACCGCTGTCCAACATGTATTGTAATCCTGCACGGCTGCGAAAGAAAATTCCGAATAAGCGCTTGACACGAGGGAAAAGTTCATGGTATACTCTAATAGTTGATTTACGAAATAGGGGTATAGCTCAGTTGGTAGAGCAGCGGTCTCCAAAACCGCGTGCCGAGGGTTCGAGCCCTTCTGCCCCTGCCAAAAGAAATCCTGTCGGTGTTTGCCGGCAGGATTTTTATTGTTTTTCGAGGGGTTGCGGCGAAATTTGACATGCGAAACCGCAAGACATATAATGAAAACAAAATAGCGGATTGCAGGGTGGAGAAACGGCAATGAATATTGTGATGACTCATGGGCAAAGCCATCAGGGCGTCACCTGCCACATGAGGCGCGTGCTTGCGGAAAATTGGCGGCGGGCGGATGGCTGAAAAAACAGCGCCCATGGCGAAAAAAGCGCGCGAACAGGGCTTGAAAAGAGACCGGAAAAGTTATATAATGCACATGATATCAGCAGGGAAATGGAGGCTGAAACGATGGATTTCATGAAGAAAGATACAGAGTTTGATCTGATCGGTTTGGGTGAGGTCATGATGCGTTTGGCCGCGCCAAATAAAGAAAAAATTTCGCAGAGCGAGTCGTTTGAAAAAAACGCCGCCGGGTCAGAGCTGAACGTCGTGTCCGGCGCAGCGATGCTTGGCGTGCGCTCGGCGATCGTGACGAAGCTGCCCTCGAATAAGCTCGGGCATTTTATGCGCAATAAGATCCGCTATGGCAACGTGAGCGACGATTATATTGTATATGATGATTCGCCGCAAAAGCGCCTTGGCATTTATTATTATGAAAGCGGGGCGTATCCGCGCAAGTCCTCTGTGATTTACGACCGGGCGAATTCTTCTGTCTGCTCCCTCTCTATCGACGAGGTGCCGGAGGAGATTTATCAAAAAACAAAGATTTTTCATGTGAGCAGCATCACGCTTGCCGTTTCGCCGATTTTGCGCACAACGGCGATCGAGATGATCCGCCGCTTTAAAGAGGCGGGCGCGCTCATTTCGTTTGATGTGAACTATCGCGCCGCATTGTGGAGCGAGGAAGAGGCGCGCGCGGTGATCGAAAAGATTTTTCCTTATGTCGATCTGCTTTTTGTATCAGAGGAGACGTCGCGCCGGATGCTGCAGCGCACGGGAACGCTGGAGGAGATCATGCGCGGGTATACCGAGCAGTATGGATGCAAGCTGGTTGCCACCACGCAGCGCGAGGTCGTCAGCCCGACCCGGCATAATTTTACCTCAAAGATCTTTTATGATGGGCGGCTTTATGGGGAAGAGCCCTATGTCGGCATCGAGGTGATCGACCGAATCGGAAGCGGCGATGCGTATCTGGCGGGCGTGCTGTATGGTCTGATCCGGCATGAGAATATCCAGCGCGCGCTGGAGATCGGCAACGCGCTTTCCGCGGTAAAAAACACAGTGGTCGGCGATATGTCCACGAGCAGCATCGACGAGATCGAGGGCGTTATCCGCTCGCATCATGCAACCGGGCGGCAAGATGAGCTGAATCGCTGACGGGAGGGAAAATATGGAAAGTTATGCGCTGATTACCGGTGCGTCCAGCGGGCTGGGCGTTGAATTTGCAAAGCTTCTTGCCGCGCGCGGGTATAACCTGATCCTTACGGCGCGCAATGAGGCGGCGCTTTCTGCGCAGAAGGAGGCGCTTGCGCACGAATACTCTGTGGCGGTCGAATGCATTCCGTGCGATTTATCCGAACAGGGCGCGGCAGATGCGCTTTGGGCGGAGGTCACGGCGCGCGGACTTGCCGTTTCCGTTTTGGTGAATAACGCCGGGTTTGGCGATTTCGGCGCGTTTGCGCAGTGCAGCGCGGAAAAGCAGCAGGCAATGATCGCGGTGAATATCGCCGCACTGACGCAGCTGACGCATCATGCGCTGGCAGAAATGACGCGGCGCGGGCGCGGCTCGATTTTAAATGTCGCGTCGATCGCCGCGTTTCAGCCCGGACCGCTGATGGCGGTGTATTATGCGACCAAGGCGTATGTGCTTTCGCTGACTGAGGCGCTCGCGGTTGAGCTGCGCGGAACCGGCGTGACGGTCAGCGCGCTTTGCCCGGGGCCGACCGCGACCGGGTTTGAGAAACGCGCGGAGCTTGGAAAATCCGGGCTGTTCAAGAACCTGCGGGTCGCGCGCGCTGCGGATGTGGCGGCGTATGGGATTCGCGCGATGGAGCAGGGGAAGGTGGTCGCCATTCATGGCGTGTCCAACCGCCTTGTGGTCGCGTCGGTGCGATTCGCGCCGCGCGCGCTCGTTCGCCGCTGCGTATATCGCATTCAAAAAGAAAAAGAATAATCAGGGTTTGACTTTTGAGCACAGATTGTGTTAAAATAATGAAAAATCAAACAGGCTTGATGACACGATACACGAATGTGGCTTGCATTCTGATACGAAACAGGATGCGGGCGCGGCGTGTATCGATCTCTTCTGCTGGGAAAACACACGCCACGGCGTGTGTTTTTTTGTCAGGCAGAAGGAGAATATTATGGAACAGATGCAAAATAATTCGTGGCTCGAAACGGAAAAGCTCGGCGTGCTCATGCGGCGCTATGCGCTGCCCTGCATTATTTCGCTGCTGGTCGGCGCGCTTTATAACATCGTTGATCAGATATTTATCGCGAATGCAGAGTATCTCGGATCATATGGGAACGCGGCGAATACCGTGGTATTTCCGCTTACGGTGATCGCGCTTGCGATCGCAACGATGATCGGCGACGGCTGCTGCAGTCACATGAGTATTTGTCTTGGCGCAAGGCAGGGGGAGCACGCGAGCCGCAGCGTGGGCAATGCGATCGTGCTGACCGTTGGCGCGGGGCTGGCGCTGGGCGCTGTGTATTTGTTCTTTTCAGAGCAGATTTTAAGCGCGTTTGGCGCACGGGTGAATGCGGAGACTTACGCGCAGGCAAAGGAATATTTTTTCTGGATCGCGCTGGGCGTGCCGTTTTATATGTTTGGCCAGGCAATGAACCCGATCATCCGCTCGGACGGCAGCCCGCGCTTTGCAATGGTGAGCTTGCTTGCCGGATGCATCTGCAACGTGATTTTAGACCCGATTTTTATTTTTTGCTTCCGCTGGGGCATGATGGGCGCGGCGGCAGCGACGGTGCTGGGACAGCTTCTATCCGCCGTGATAGCGCTTGTTTATTTGTTCCGTATGAAGACGGTCAAATTGCGGCGAGCAAGCTTCTGCCTGCGTGGCAACACGGTGAAAAGTATTTTCCAGCTCGGATTTGCGAGCTTCCTTTCGCAAATATCAATTGTGCTATCCATGGCGGCTGTGTTAAATATGTGCCGCAAATACGGCGCGCTCGACCCGATTTTTGGGCAGGAGCAATACGCGCAGATCCCCACCGCGGTGGTCGGCATTGTGATGAAATTTTATCAAATCGTCATTGCGATTGCCGTTGGGCTTTCTGCGGGCTGCATCCCGATCGTCGGCTATAACATCGGTGCGGGGCGCAGAGACCGCGCGCGGGTGCTGATGTGGCGGATGCTGCTTTGCGAGGCGGCGGTCGGCGTGGTCGCTATGCTGGTGTTTGAGCTGTTTCCGAATGAGCTGATCCGGCTGTTCGGCGCGCGCAGCGAAAGCGTGCATTACACGCGGTTTGCCATCCGCTGTATCCGCCTGTTTTTAAGCACGATCGCGCTGTCTTGCGTAAATAAAGGGATGTTTATTTATCTGCAAGCATTGGGCAAAGCAGGGGCGGCATCTGCGCTGTCGCTGCTGCGCGAGGTAGGATTTGGCGTTGGATTGGTGCTGCTTTTGCCGCTTTGGTTTGGGCTGGACGGCGTGTTGTATTTCATGGCGGCGGCAGATATTTTGGCGTTCATTCCTGTGATGTATACAGCGATACATGCCGATCGGGCACTTTTAGGCTAAAAAAAGGGCGCATCCGTTTGGGATGCACCCTGAATTTATTGAATCAACGCCTGCACCACATGCCCGGCGAGCAAAAAGCCCGCGCTTGCCGGGACCCAAACCACGCTTCCGGGGACGGAGCGCCGCCCTTCCGGCGGGGTTTCTACCTGCTCGGCACGCAGCTTTTCCTCCGGCGAGAACACGACCTGATGATGCATAATGCCGCGATAGCGCAGCTCCTTGCGGATCACCTTCGCCAGCGGGCAATTATATGTTTTTGAAATGTCGCAAACGGTAAGCTTTGAGGCGTCAAGCTTATTGCCCGTGCCCAGCGCGGAAATGATCGGGATGCCGCGCGTGATCGCGGTTTGGATCAGATCCAGCTTACAGGTGACGATATCGATCGCGTCGATGATATATGAGTAGGGAACGGCGAAAAAATCCTCGCGCGTGTCGGCGGTATAGCGCTCATTGCGCGCGTGAATACGGCAAGCGGGGTTGATATCCGCAAGCCGCGCGGCAAGCGCGTCTGCCTTCGGCATGCCGAGCGTACTGTGCAGCGCGCCGAGCTGGCGGTTGAGATTGGTTTCTCCGATCGTGTCATGATCGACCAGAGTGATCCCGCCAACGCCGGAACGCACCAGCGCCTCCGCCGCCCAGCTGCCCACGCCGCCAAGCCCGAACACGATCACATGCGCGGCGGAAAGCCTGCGCATTGCCGCTTCGCCAAGCAGCATTTTTTCGCGCAAAAACATGTTGTTCATAAAAATTCCTCTTTCGCTGACCGGGTAACAGATGCCGCGCTCACGAGAAAAGGCAGGGGGTTAAACGCCCTCTGCCTGATCACGCAAGCAGCCCCGCCGAAGCCGTGTGCGTCCGTTTAAGAACCTGCACGTAATCAGCAGGTGGGTTTCCTCTTCGATACTTTACCGCTTCCAACATCCGCCGCGATGCGGCGGGAGGCCTGCGAACGATACCGAAAGCCCGGAATCCCGTTTCAAAAATGTGGGTTTAAATGGACGCATCACGCACCCAGCAGGAGATCGCTTGATCCGAAACTATTGTAGCACAAAGTGTTTGCAGATTCAAGGGCAGGGATGTCCTATTCTTCCTCGTCGTCCTCTGCCTCTTCCAGGAAGGTGTTGTACACCAGCTCAAGCTCTGCCTCGTCATCGATCGTAGAAAGGATCTCGTCGCCGTTTTCGTCAGTATCTGCGCGCAGCAGAACCAGCTCGACCGGCTCGTCAGAATCATCCGGAATACCGGCTTCCACAAAGGCGAGATAGATCTTTCCGTTCAACTCGATCGTATCCAGATGCTCAAATTCCTGCTCGTTGCCTTCTTCGTCTGTCATCGAAACGATATTTGCACCGTATTCTTCGCTCATAAAGGTCACCTCGATCTTTCATTTAGTACAACCATAGGATACCCCGCCATGGCGAAGAAATCAACCGATTTTGCGAAAATTTTTATAAAAATATTTTTAAAAAAGCGCTTGACGGGGGTGGAAATGCGTGATATAATACTTGTAAAATAAAAACAAAGTAGGGACGCATGCCCGCCCCTCACCTCGCGCCTTGTTTGTGCAGAGA
>CAKUEM010000051.1 GCA_934646115.1 uncultured Oscillospiraceae bacterium | reverse complement strand
ATGTCGGAGGACTACCGAATCGACAGAGTGGACACCTATCGCGCGAGCAACGGAGCTCAGAGCGAGATGCACGAGCACACGACAAATTTGATGCTGCGTGCCGGGGAGTATCTGCTGACTTACAAGCTCGCAGGGAACAGCACCCAGGATGGCGCGCCAAAGCAGGTATGGGCAGGCGTTGGCGGATTTGTTTTGGACAGAACTGGAAGTTATGAAGCATCGGCGGATAAGCTGGAGTTGCCAACCGCAAGTCCTGCGCCAGGCATCTATACAGAGGAGCAGGTAGTGACATTAAACAGTACCACAGCCGGTTCAACCATCTATTATACAATAGACGGAAGCCAGCCTACACAAGAAAGCCGTGTCTATACATCGCCAATCCCGGTGAATGAAACAACAACGATTAAAGCTTTTGCGGCAAAAAACGGAATGGAAAGCAGTAAAGTTGCGACGTTGGTTTATGAAATTAATTTCCCACCGGTAAAGCTTACCATGCCAACAGCATCGGTTGAAACCGGAACCGTTTTTGAAGATACACTGACGGTTTCGCTGCACACCGATGAGGAGGACGCGGTCATCTATTACACGACCAACGGAATGCCGCCGACAACTTCCAGCATTCGATATACAAGCCCCATTACCTTGAACAAAACGACAACGATCAAAGCTATCGTGACAAAATCAGGGATGGAGTCAAGTGGCGCGGCAATTTTCCAGTATCAAAAGAAAGGCGAAAAGAAAGTGCCGACCCCGCTCCTTTTCCCGCAAGCGCAGATTTTCGACTCATCGCTTGACATAACGATTATCTGCGTAGAGGAAGGGGCTCAGATCTACTATACAACAGACGGAAGGACTCCAACGACAAGCAGCAACTTGTATGACGGCACACCTATCTATTTGACGGCATCCACCTATTTGAGCGTGATTGCTGTCAAGGACGGCATGCAAAGCAGCGATGTCGTCAGCGCACTCTATACCAAGCAATCCTCAACCGGCGGCGGAGGAGGAATGGGTGGCGGCGGAGGAAACGCGGGCAGTAGCGGCATAAACAAACAGCAGGTTGCAATGCCGACAGCGTCTCTCCCTTCTGGAACCTATTCTAGCACCCAGACCCTGTCCTTATCCTGCACAACAACTGGCGCAAAAATCTACTATACAACGGACGGAACGGCTCCCACCTCATCTGATACGCCATATACCGCCCCGATCACTGTGGATGCCAGTATGGAAATCCGCGCCATCGCATATAAAAGCGGAATGAAAAACAGTTCGGTTTTAACCCTAAAGTACACCATTCAGGACAAGGAAGAAAATGGATCGCAAAATCAAGAAAGGGAAAATCCGTTTGATGACGTGTCAAAAGATGATTGGTTCTATGAAGCTGTTTTGCATTGCAATGAAAAGGGATGGATTCGCGGAATTTCGGAAAATCTTATGGCACCCAACAGCCCGGTGACAAGAGGAATGTTCGTCACGATCTTAAACCGCATGTCTGGCGAAAATGCAGAGGAATATTCCCACGGTTTTATCGACGTAAAAAAAGATGACTGGTTTAACGGCAGCGTGGCATGGGCGAGCGCGGCAAATATTGCAAACGGAGTAGGGAACAGTCGATTCGCGCCAAATGATGTGATCACACGTGAACAGCTTTGCGCGATGCTTATGCGCTATTTGCAATATCTCGAATTATCGCTGCCGGATAACGGCGTGGAAGCACAATACAGCGATGAGGCGGAAATTAGCGCTTGGGCACTGGAAGATGTCAACGCCTTAACTCGCGCCGGTATTATTCAGGGCAAAGATATGAATCGATTTGACCCGAAAGGCAGTGCAACGCGGGCGGAGATTGCGGCTGTTATTTACAGAATCACCAAAATAAACACATAATTTAATGGCAAGAAAATGAAATGGCGGAAACATATATGCACCAGTTTCCAATTGGCGTTTTGTTGACATCATTTCACGAAGAGGAGAAGGCGGCAGTCCAAAACGCAAAGACTTGCGGCGCAGCGGGAATGCAGGTTCCGGTCGTGCGCGGCGAACTTGCGGGTGACGCGCTTGTCGGCGGAGCAATCAATCATTTTGTCTCTTGTATTTTAGAGGGTGTTCCGTGTCAAGCGCGTCTGAGGATGGCGTCATCCTGATGAAAATTTTAGACGCAATCTACCTTTCTGCAAAAACCGGACACAAGGTTATTTTATAAAAGATAGGAGCGGGAAAAATGAAACATCGGAGAATATCGGCAGCTCTATGCGCAATCTGCATGGTGACCGCAATTTTTGCATCCTGCGGACAAAACGCACAGGATCCGGCAAAAGACACAACAGGGCAGGCATTTCTATCGGGAAAGGATTTGAAAATTTCTATTCCGTCCCATGCAAGCTGGCCGTATGACGAGGATTGGAAGGTTTGGGAGTATATCAAGCAAAATAGCGGATTGCAGCTGGAAATCCAAGCGATCCCGGAGAGTGATTATGCTTCAAAAGTCTCCTTGATGCTTGCATCGCCCGATGCCCTTCCGGATATGATCTACACGACGGTCAAGACCATTACCGACCAGCACGCAACAAGTGGAGCGTTTATCAGTTTGGATGAAAATCGGGACAAACTTCCGGATATGTATCGGTATCTCGATACTCTTCCGGAGAAGGAGCGGGACGAGACGCTTTTACAGAGGACTTCCGCCGATGGAAAAATCTATTCTGCGCCGACTTTCGGGACTGCATGGCTGAATAATATTCGAACATGGATGTACCGCAAAGACATCTTTGAAAAGCACAATCTGGAAGTTCCGACAACGACAGATGAACTATATGAGGTCTGTAAGAAGCTCAAGCAACTCTATCCGGAAAGCTATCCGTTCAGTATGCGCAACGGACTCTCAACCATTGATGGGTTGACACAGCTCTGGGCACCGTATTTGTGCTTTAACCCATACTACGATTTTACGACGCAGACCTGGCGGTACGGACCGCGTGAACCCGAAATGAAAGAAGTTGTCGAATACTTTCAAAAATTCTATAAAGAGGGGCTGGTTGCCCCGGATTTCCTTACTGCAGCGACAAAAAGCTGGGAAGAGATGATGATGACAGACCGGGGTTTTGTTGCGTTTGATTACTCTGTCCGTATTGATTTCTTTAACAAGCCTGCACGCGAGGAAAACCCGGACTACACACTTGCCATGATGCCGCCGCCCAAGGGCACCAATGAAAAGGGTCGGCAGAAAATGGGGAAAATCAATATTGACTTGAGCGGCTATATGATTTGCAATACTGGCAAGCAGGATCGCATTGATGTGGCGTTTAAGTTCCTGAATTGGTTGTATACGGAGGAAGCGTGTGAGTTGGTCTCCTGGGGAAAAGAAGGGGAAACCTATGTAGAAGAAAACGGGAAGCGGCACTATACTGTAGAAAACGAAGAGCTGCCGCAATTAAAGTATGGATTTGCCACCAGCGGAACCTTCCAGAGAATATATGAAGAGGCATATGCAGCATCCAATACGGAAGAAATGGTCGAGGCCTCACGCAAAGCCACCCAATATCAGGAAGATTATGCATCACCGTTGATGTGGATGCCATTGAGTGACGAGGATTCCCAGCGCGCTGCGGATTTGCAAACTGCGCTTGCGACATATTCAGAAGAAGCGATTAGCAAATTCATGCTGAATCAAAAGCCAATGAGCGAATGGGATGCCTTCATAAAAGGGTTGGATACCATGGGAGTTGATGAGTTGCTCGCAATTTACGATCGCACTTATGAACAGCTGAGCGGGAAATAGCGCCAGAGCGGCTCAGCCGGCAAACCTTGCATTTTGCGGCTTGGATAGCACCTTTTTCTCGTAAACGCACCGATTACAAAAGAAGCCTGGCAAAGATTCTTGGTTCTTCCGAAATAATCGGTTGATACACATGCAAAGCAAATGAAAAAAAGAAGAGCTTTTATTCGTGCGTGAAAAAACCGTCCGATTTGATTTTTCATCAAGTCGGACGGTTTCTTATTATTGAGTAGGGAAACCATGATCCCTGCCGATAGAGGCGCCTCTCGCAAAAACTTTTGCTTTCAGCACCAGGAAATTGCAAACATCATTGCGGCAAAAATCGAAATGCCAAGAACACGGTGCGTTAACCAACGCTCAATCTTGGTTGAGCGGCGACGCCCTTTGGTATCACTATGTGTTTTGGTGACACATTCTTTGCATAACTCGCCAATAGATTGATGGTGCAAACCAGCAAATGCCGCCTCTCTATCCATAGGGAGGAATCCATGCAGGATGGGATCTGCTCAAGCGCTTCCTGTTCATCTTCATGTATGGCAAGTGCCTCATCAACAGGTTCATCGCTTTCGAGTAGCTTCATAACCGCCAAATGAAGCGGGAGCGTGATTGGCAATTAATTCTGTGACGGCATCGTGTGCCGGTTTGGCGGCCTTGTCATAAAATGCGAGATTATCCGAGAAAGAAATTGGAATGCAATTTTCGCGCCTTCTTGGCGTGCCCCTGCTTCCAGTGGGGGCGTTGTATACAAAATCCACTTCTTGCTTTGCAAGAAAGCCCGGCGCGTGATGTGCCGCAAAGACGCTTTGCGTCTTTAATTGGCGCCTTCAGGCGTGGAAAGAAACCCCCGGTTTTACCGGGGGAAGAAAAATAGCTTTAGCATGAGGCTTTCCGAAGGAAAGCAAATAGTTGAGAGGAAACATTTGAATGAGAAAAAGATGTTGAAGGAAGAGGCTTTGCCTGTACCCGTTTACGGGTGGCAGTGCGTGTGATGCGATAATATAATTCGGTGCCCCTTATAGGGGCTATGCCGGTAATAGCCCCTTTTAGGGGCAGGTCAAACCATCAGTTTGCTGGTGGTTATGATTTATGTTACAATAATTAAAAGAGATTATGTTGCAATTTTCGTGCTCGTACTCATTTGCGTACCGTGAATCTTTCGGGAACATTGTATTACAAATACTCCTGCCATAGGGAGCTCCTTTCGCGTTGTCTGCATAATCTGGGGCAGTTCAATTTTTATTATTTGCAGAAATGCTCGCGGCGTCAAGCGCTGGCAAATTGGCTGTTATACAGCTCGGCGTAAAAGCCGCCCTTCGCCATCAGCGACTTGTGGTCGCCGGTCTCGATCACGTCGCCGTCACGCATGACAAGAATCGTCGTGGCGTCACGAATGGTGGAGAGCCGATGCGCGATCAGAAAGCTCGTGCGCCCCTTCATGAGCGTGTTCATCGCGCTCTGGATCAGGCATTCCGTGCGCGTATCCACGCTTGAGGTCGCCTCGTCCAGAATTAAAATTTCCGGGTCGGCAAGAATGGCGCGCGCGATCGTGAGCAGCTGCTTTTGACCTTGCGAAATGTTGGTTGCTTCTTCGTTGAGAACCGTGTCATAACCGTCCGGCAGAGTGCGGATAAAATGATCCGCGTGCGCGGCCTTTGCGGCGGCAACGATCTCCTCCTCGGTTGCGTGTTCGCGACCGTAGGCGATGTTTTCGCGAATTGTTCCGTTATAAAGCCAGGTGTCCTGCAGAACCATGCCGAACATGCCGCGCAGCGCATCGCGACGGATGCTGCGCGTGTCCGTCCCGTCGATTGTAATTGCGCCGCTATCCAGCTCATAGAAACGCATCAGCAGATTGACCAGCGTGGTTTTTCCCGCGCCGGTCGGGCCGACGATCGCGATCATATCGCCGGGCGCGGCGCGAAAGCTCAGGTCATGAATGATCGTTTTATCCGGCTGATAGCCGAATTTCACATGCGAAAACGCAACCGCGCCGGTTACATGCGCGGGCGCAAGTGCGTCCGGCGCGTCCGGCAGCTCCTCCGGCTCGTCTAAAATTTCAAACACGCGCTCTGCCGAGGCGATAGTAGATTGCAAAATGTTGGCAATATTTGCGGTCTGTACGATCGGCTGTGTGAATTGGCGGCAATATTGCATAAATGCCTGCACATCGCCGAGCGCGACCGTCCCCGCGGCAACTAAGATCACGCCCATCACGCAGACGAATACATAGCCGAGATTGCTGATGAAATTCATCAGCGGCATGATGATGCCAGATACGAATTGCGCGCGCCAGCCTTCATTATAATAGCGCTCGTTGATCGCGCAAAACTGCTCGATTGAGCGCTGCTCGCGCCCAAACGCCTTGATCTCCTTATGCGCGGTGTACATCTCCTCCACATGCCCGTTTAAATCGCCAAGCGCCGCCTGCTGACCGCGGAAATGGCGCTGCGACCGCCGCACGACCACGCCGGTCACGAGCAGGTAAAGCGGAACGGTGATCACGATCACCAGCGTGAGCAGCGGGCTGATCGTCAGCATCATCGTCACCACGCCGAGCAGCGTGGCGACCGAGGTGATCATCTGCGTGATGCTCTGCTGCAGCGTGTTGCTCACCGTGTCGAGGTCGTTGGTCACGCGGCTTAAAATCTCGCCGTGCGTTCTGCCGTCAAAATATGAAAGCGGCAGGCGCGACAGCTTTTCGGATACATGCCGTCGCATGACGTAAACCGTTTTCTGCGCGACCGATGCCATCAGCCGCTGCTGCCCGTATTGAAACAGCGAGCAGAGAAAATACAGCCCGATCAGAAGGACGATGATCTGCCCGATATAGCCCATATCGACCGTACCGCCCGTGAAAAGATGCGAAAGCTCGGTCGTGATTTTCCCTAAAATTTTGGGGGAAAGCACGTTGAATGTGCACGAGGCGATCGCAAGCAGTAAAACAACCAAAAATGTTCCGTAAAACGGCTTTAAATATTGAAGTAGGCGGCGGAATGACCCTTTAAAATTCTTTGCTTTCCCGCCGGGCATCATCATGCCCGGACCGCCCGGCCCACGATGCATTCGACTCATGCCAGCTCCTCCTCTGTCCATTGCGAGCGCAGGATCTCGCGATATACCTCGCAGTCGCGCCGCAGCATGTCGTGCGTTCCGATCCCCGCGACCCGACCCTCGTCAAGCACGATGATCCGGTCGGCATAGCGCACGGTGCTGACGCGCTGTGCAACGATCAGAACGGTCGCGTCTGCCACCTCGCGCCGCAGTGCGGCGCGCAATGCCGCATCGGTTCGATAATCGAGCGCGGAGAAATTATCGTCAAACAGATAAATTTCCGGGCGGCGCACGAGCGAACGCGCGATCGTGAGGCGCTGCTTCTGCCCGCCGGAGAGGTTGCCGCCGCCCTGCGCGACCTCAAAGTCCAGCCCGCCGGGCAGTGTGCGCACAAAATCCGCCTGCGCAATGGCGAGCGCATGCCACAGCTTTTCATCGGTCGCGTCCTCGCGCGCCATACGCAGGTTTTCGCGCACAGTTCCCGCAAACAGAAGCGCCTTTTGCGGCGTCAGCCCAAGCTTTGCGCGCAGCGCGCCATGCTCCTGCTCGCGCACATCCACGCCGTCTACCAGAACGGTCCCCTCGGTCGCGTCGAAAAAGCGGGGGATCAGGTTAAGCAGCGTGGATTTGCCCGCGCCGGTGCTTCCAATGATGGCGACGGTCTCGCCCGGGCGCGCGGTAAACGACACATCGCACAGCGCCGGATGCTGTGCGCCGGAATAGCGATAGCTTACGCCGCGAAACTCCACCTCGCCGCGGCGCTCAGCGATCTGCGGCGTGACCGGGTCGACCACGCTGTTTTGCAGTGCAAGCGTTTCGCTGATGCGGTCGGCCGACGCCTCCGCGCGCGGCAGCATGACGAACATCATCGACAGCATGATCAGCGCAAACATGATCTGCATCACATATTGCGAAACCGCCATCAAATCGCCCAGCTGCATCGCGCCCGCCGTCACGCGGACCGCGCCGAAATACATCACGGCAAGCGCCGTGAAATTCAAAACGAGCATCATGGACGGCATGAGAAACGCCATGATTTTATTCACGCGGATTGCGGTTTCCGTAATGTCGCGGTTGGCGTCGTCAAAGCGTGCACGGTCGTGCTCCGTGCGGTTGAACGCGCGGATCACGCGCACGCCGGTCAGGCTCTCGCGCAGAACGAGATTCAGCCGGTCGATCTTCTTCTGCATCGAGCGGAACAGCGGGATCGCGCGTCTTGTGATGAAAAAGATTACAAATGTGACGACGGGCATAGCGACCAGGAGAACGAGCGTGAGCCAAACGTCCTTCGAGAGCGCCATGATCAGCCCGCCGATACACATCATCGGCGCCTGCGCAACCATGCGCAGCATCATGATGATCACCTGCTGGATCTGCGTGACATCATTGGTCGTCCGCGTGATCAGGGTCGCGGTGCCCGCCCGGTCAAACTCGCGCATGCTCAGCGCGGTCGCCTTGCGGAACATTTCCTCGCGCAGGCGGTTGCCAAAGCGCATGGCAATGCGCGAGGAGAGGAAGCTCGCCGCGATCGTGCATGCCGCGCCAAGCAGCGCGACGAGCAGCATCCAAAGCCCGTTTTGCAGAATATACGCCTGATCCCCGGTCGTCAGCCCGCGATCGACAATATTCGCCATAAAATTGGGAAGCTGCAGATCCGCGAGCGATTGCAAAAACACAAGCAGCAGCACGCCGCAAAGCCCCCACTTATAGGGCGCAAGCTTTTTTAAGAGCGTTCGCATGTCTGCTCCTCCTTTTGATGTGTTTCAAAATAATTCTGCACCTGCAGGAGCAGGTCGGTCAGCTGGGCGCTTTGCTCCGCGCCCAGCGCGCGGCACAGCCCGGAAAACAGCGCGACCGCGCGCGCGTTCATATCCGCTGTGTGCGTGCGGCCCAGCTCGGTCAGGCACACGCGCCGTGCGCGCCCGTCCGCCTCATCCTGCCGCCGCTCGAGAAGCCCCTCGCGCTCCAGCCGCGCGATCAGCTGCGTCACGGTCGGCGGCGCAACGGAGAGCGACCCCGCCAGCTCGCAAACGCGCATGCTGCCGCCCGCCTCCGCGATCCGGTTGAGCGCAACGCCCGCGCAAACATCCAGTTTCCGCTTTTGCAGCTGCTCGATCATCATGCGCCGCACCGGGAAAAATGCGCGCATCAATGCCCGCGCCTGCGTATCCTGTTCGTTCATATCCATCACCTTGCATTGTTTAAATAGTTAGGCAACCTAACAAATTGGGTTTATTATATTCCCGCGCGGTGCAAATGTAAAGAGCGCAGGCATTTTTTTAAAATATTGTTCATAATTTCAGCTTGCGGCGCGCGGCGCGGTTTTATGCGCGGTTAAAAAGCGCGCAAATGTGCCATGCTAAAAGAAACCCGAAATTTCATAAATGAAAGGATGAGAAAAAATGAAGATGAAAGGCTTTGCCATGCGCGCGATCGGGAAAACCGGGTGGATCGAGAAAGACGTTCCTGCCTGCGGACCGCTGGATGCCATTGTGCGCCCGATTGTGGTTTCGCCCTGTACCTCGGATATTCACACCGTGTGGGAGGGCGCGATCGGCGAGCGCACGGATATGATCTTGGGACATGAGGCGGTTGGCGTGGTCGAAACCGTGGGCGAGCTGGTGCGCGATATTCGCCCGGGCGACCGCGTGATCGTACCGGCGATCACGCCCGATTGGGGCGCGATCGAGGCGCAGGGCGGGTTTTCCATGCATTCGGGCGGCATGCTCGCCGGATGGAAATTCTCGAATTTTAAAGACGGCGTATTTGCCGAATATTTCCATGTCAACGAGGCGGACGCGAACCTGGCGCGCCTGCCGGACGGCGTGGACCCCGCGTCTGCGGTCATGCTGAGCGACATGGTGCCCACCGGGTTCCACGGCGCGGAGCTTGCGGATATTCAGTATGGCGACAGCGTTTGTGTGATCGGGGTCGGACCGGTTGGGCTGATGTCGGTCGCGGGGGCGGTGCTGCGCGGCGCAGCGCGCGTGTTTGCGGTCGGCTCGCGCCCAAACTGCATTCGCGTGGCGAAGGAATACGGCGCGACCGATATCGTGAATTATCGCGATGGCTCCATATTCGAGCAGATCATGGAGCAGACGCATGGCGCGGGCGTGGATAAGGTCATCGTTGCCGGCGGTGATAACGACACGTTTATCGACGCGGTGAAAATATGCCGACCGGGCGGGATCATCGGCAATGTGAATTATCTGGGCAGCGGCGATTATGTGCGTATTCCACGCGTGGAATGGGGCTGCGGTATGGGACATAAAACGATTACGGGAGGACTGATGCCCGGCGGGCGGCGGCGCATGGAAAAGCTTTGCGCGCTTCTGGAGACCGGTCGGCTTGACACCGCAAAGCTCATTACGCACCGGTTTTCCGGCTTTGCGCATCTGGAGGAGGCGCTGCTTCTCATGAAGGACAAGCCCGCCGATCTGATCAAGCCGGTCATTCTGATCGGATAAAACGCGCGCGTTTTGCGCAAATTCGTTGCATTTCGCCAGTTCATGTGTTAAAATAATGAAATGCAGGGCGAGCCTGCAAGTTTATAAGGGGCAAAGGCGGCGAATTGTTTTGTTTAATCCTACCACACTTCGGCGGCTGGTCGTTAAGGTCGGCACGTCCACATTAACGTATCCGACCGGGCGTTTGAATCTGCGCCATATCGACATGCTGGTACGTGTGCTTTCTGACATTAAAAACTCGGGGATTGACGTAATCCTCGTTACCTCAGGCGCGATCGGTGTGGGCATGTCCAAGCTCGGCATGACGGCGCGCCCGCATGAGCTGCGCTATAAGCAGGCCGCGGCTGCGGTCGGTCAGTGCGAGCTGATGCATATTTATGATAAGTTTTTCCTCGATTATGGGCAGACCGTGGGGCAGATGCTCATCACGCGTGACGATATCGATCAGCCCACGCGGCATGAAAAAATTATTGATACGTTTGACGCCCTGATTGCAACCGGGGCGATCCCGGTTGTGAACGAGAACGACTCGACCGGGGTCGAGGAGATTCTGTTCGGTGATAACGACTCGCTTTCGGCAGAGGTTGCGGTTATCAGCCGCGCGGACCTTCTGGTGATTTTAAGCGATATTGACGGGCTGTACGACAGCGATCCGCATAAAAATCCGGAGGCGAAGATCATCTCGGTCGTGCATGAGATCACCGATTCGCTGCGCGAATGTGCGGGCGGCGCGGGAACGAGCTTGGGCACAGGCGGCATGATCACAAAGCTGCAGGCGGCGGAGATCACGCTGCGCGCCGGCATCCCGATGATCATCGCAAATGGCGACGACCCAGAGGCGCTGTATCACATCGCGGCGGGAAATTATACCGGAACGTTATTTATCCCGATGGCAGAATAAACCCCCGCGGCGCTTGC
>CAKUEM010000050.1 GCA_934646115.1 uncultured Oscillospiraceae bacterium | reverse complement strand
CTATTACGCAATCGATAAAAAACCGATCACGCAGGTCAAGCTGTCTTTAAAGGAAAAGGAGCTGCTGCGCCTTGTGATGAAGAAGGTGAAGGGCACGGATGTCGAGCTGCTGCTGAAGGAGAGCGGGCTGATCGAATAACACATACAAAATGGAAAAAGGGCAGACGTGTGGAAGCTTCCGCGCGTCTGCCCTTCTGCGTATATGCCGCATATTACAGGGTGCTTTTTGCAAGCGCAAGCAGCAGCGCTTCGGACATGCCGTCCGGCGCATAGAGCGAATAGCAATAGCCGCCGGACGCCCAAATTGCGCCGTGCATCGCGTCGCGGTCGCCGCGCAGCGTGACGATATTGCCGTTTACAGATACCGTCTTTGTGATCGAATAGTCAGTATAATCGCCGCTGATGTCCTGCTCGCCGCGGCTCATGCGGAATGTGATCTGCGTTTCGCCGCGCTCGTAAACGACCTGCGCCAGCTCGCCGGAAATATCAAAATAGTGCGCGGAAAACTCCTTCGACATGGCGGGCAGCTTCAGCGAGAAGCCGACCGCGCGCTCGAGCGCCGCCTGCGTGTCATGCTCGGTCATCGGGTTGGGGATCTGCGCGTTTTGCTCGGTATGGATCGCGACCGCGCCGTCTGCAACCGAGAGGATCTTCGAATCGTTGCCATAAAGCGGCGGCAGCAGCGTTGCCGGAACATAGGTGGTGTTATTGCGCAAAACCGGCGCGGCGCCAAGCGAAAACGGCGCGCTCATGCCGACCAGATCGGGGTTTGCGGTATACACCACATAGCGGTCCTCGCCGATCGTCAGGCGGGTTTGCATCATGCCGTTGTTGAGCTGCACGGTGCGGTCGGCGTTCCAGGTCACGGTGAATCCAAGCGCCTCACACACGGCACGAACGGGGATCATTGCGGCGTCGCCCTGCATAAAGCCTTGCGGCGCAAGCGATTTGCCGTTAATCGTGATCGAAACGGCGGCGCTTTGCGCGGCGGTGGGCGGCGTTGCTGCGGCGTGTGCGCCGATGCTGAGCGACGCGGCAGTGGTCAGCGCGAGGATCCATGCAATTGCTTTTTTCATAATTCGTCATCCTTTCTGTTTTTCGAGCCGCATTCTGTGCGGTTTCACCCGGAATACAACCGGGCGGCGGAAAATGTTGCAAAAAAATTAAAAAATTTTGCAACATCCGGCGCGGTTTTATTGTATAATAACTGCATGGGACATGCGAAAAACGCGAAAAGGGGAGATCGGAATGGAAGCCTGTTTGCGCCGTCCGCGCGGCATTTGGCGGCGGATCTTATTCTTTGCGGCGCGGGTATCCGAGCCGGACGCGGCGCGTCTTGCGGAGGTGAGCGCCGCGTTTGACACATACGGCACGGCGGTTTTGCGCGCAGCGACCGCGTATTTGCACAATCGCGCCGATGCGGAGGATGTGCTGCAGGAGACCTTTGTGCGCCGGATGCAGAGCGTGCCGAAGTTTGAAAGCGCAGAGCATGAAAAGGCGTGGCTTTTGCGCGTGGCGATCAATTTAAGCAAGAACCGGCTCGCGAGCGGCTGGGTCAAGCACACGCAGGAGATCCCGGAGAATCTGCCGCTTGCGGAGCGCGAGCAGCTCTCGTTTGTGTGGGACGCGGTGGCGGCGCTGCCGCCGAAATACCGCGCGCCGATCCATCTGTTTTATCACGAGGGATATACCGGCGCGGAGATCGCCGCGATTTTGCGCATGAAAGAAAGCACGGTGCGCTCGCTGCTGCATCGTGCGCGCGAGCTTTTAAAAACTTCGCTGCGGGAGGAGTATGATTTCGATGATTAAATACAACCAGATCATGGAGAATATCACGGTCACGCCGGCGCTGCGCGCGCGGGTGCTGGACGCGCTGCGCACCGCGCAAAAAAAGCGCCGCCCGCCGATTTATCAAATCGCGGGGACGCTTGCCGCGTGCCTGGTGCTGCTGGTCGGCGCCTATTTTGCCCAGCGCTATTTTACCACGCCGGATGCGGTGACCCCGCCGCCGGTGACTGCGCCGGGCGGCGTGGTGGAATATGCAACGCTCGCGGAGCTTGCGGCAAGCCTGGATTTCCCGCTGAAGGTGCCGCATGCGCTGCCGGATGGATATGTGTTTGACCGCGCGGCCAATCAGTTCGGAATGGCGGTCGTGTTCTATCAAAACGGGGATGCGCAGCTTAAATTCTACATGTCGCGCGGGTCTGCGGCGAAGGATGGGTATTACCCGTCAGACGCGGGCGTTTCGATCCCGGGCGCAACGCTGTATGAAAACGGCGCGGCGGCGGTTTGGGAGCGCGGCGAATATAGCTTCAGCTGCTTTGCGGATGCGCCGCTCAGCGCCGAGGCATGGCGTGCGCTGATCGAAAGCGTGGAATAAGCCGCGCGGGGGATTGCCTTTTTTTTCGAATTTGGTATAATATCTGTATATGGGCGCCTGATCGGCGCGCTGTGCAGACGAGGACAGGAGGAACAATGCCGTGCCAGTAAAAATTCCAAACCGATTACCCGCGCGCCGTGTCTTGGAGGCGGAGAATATTTTTGTGATGACAGAGTCGCGCGCGCTGCATCAGGATATTCGCCCGCTGAAGATCCTGATCCTCAACCTGATGCCAACGAAGATCACAACCGAAACGCAGCTCATGCGCTGCTTGTCGAATACGCCGCTGCAAATTAAGGTCGACCTGCTGCAAACGGCGACCTACACGCCGAAAAACACCTCGGCGGAGCATCTGCTTTCGTTTTACTGCCGGTTTGAGGACATTAAAAATGAGCGCTATGACGGCATGATCATCACCGGCGCGCCGCTGGAGAACATGGAGTTTGAGGCGGTGAATTATTGGCAGGAGCTTTGCGAGATCATGGAATGGAGCAAGACGAATGTGCATTCCACGCTGCATATCTGCTGGGGCGCGCAGGCGGCGCTGTATTATCATTATAAAATTCCGAAATATGCGCTGCCGCAGAAGCTGTTTGGCGTGTTTCCGCAAACGCTTTGCAACAAAACGTCGCCGCTTCTGCGCGGGTTTGACGATGTGTTTTATGCGCCGCATTCCCGCCATAGCATGAACCGCGAGGAGGATATTCGCCGCGTGCGTCGGCTGGAGATTCTCGCTCGGTCAGATGAGAGTGGTCCGTACCTGGTTGCCACACGTGACGGGCGGCATATCTTCGTGTCCGGTCACCCGGAGTATGACCCGGATACGCTTGCGGGCGAGTATTTTCGCGACCGGGAGCGGGGGCTTTCGATCGAGCTGCCGAAGAATTATTTCGAGGGCGATGATCCGTCGCGTCCGCCGATCGTGTCGTGGCGTGCGCATGCGCACCTGCTTTATACCAATTGGCTGAATTATTATGTGTATCAAACCACGCCGTATGATTTGGAGCGGGAGCTGCATACCAAGGCGTAACGGAGCTAAGAAAAGCGCCCCGACCTGTGTGAAACAGACCGGGGCGCTTGCCATAAACCGGGCGTTGCCGCCCAATGAGCGCCGGAAGGGCGCTATTTTTTATCTTCGATCGCGCGCATTTTGAGGTATGCGTTAATAAATCCGTCGATATCGCCGTCCATCACCGCGTTGATGTTTCCGCTTTCAAAATTCGTGCGGTGGTCCTTGACCAGCGTGTAGGGCATAAACACATAGGAGCGGATCTGGCTGCCCCATTCGATCAGCTTCTGCTCGCCCTTGATGTCCTCAATGCGCTCTAAATTCTCGCGTTCTTTGATCTCAACCAGCTTGGATTTCAGCATGCGCATCGCGACCTCGCGGTTCTGGTGCTGGCTGCGCTCATTCTGGCAGGCGACCACGATCCCGGTCGGCAAATGCGTGATGCGCACGGCGGAATCTGTTTTATTGACGTGCTGCCCGCCCGCGCCGCTCGAGCGATAGGTATCGACCCGAAGATCATCGTCGCGGATCTCAATTTCAATCTCTTCATTGATCTCCGGCATGACTTCGATCGCGGCAAACGACGTGTGCCGCCGGCCGGACGAGTCAAACGGCGAAATGCGAACCAGGCGATGCACGCCCATTTCGCTGCGCAGATAGCCGTATGCGTTTTCGCCCTCGATCAGGATGCTGGCGGACTTGATGCCCGCCTCCTCGCCGTCTAAATAATCAAGGATCTTATAGGAAAATCCGTGCCGTTCTGCCCAGTGCGTGTACATGCGATACAGCATCTCCGCCCAGTCCTGCGCCTCCGTGCCGCCCGCGCCCGCCTGAAAGCTCATGATTGCGTTGTTGTGGTCATATTCGCCGGAAAGCAGGGTCGCGAGCCGCTGCGTTTCCAAATCGTGCTCAAGCTGAGAAAGCCCCTCCTGCACCTCTGCCGTCAGCGATTCTTCCTTTTCCTCGATCGCCATCTGGCACAGCGTGGTCACATCTTCATAGGTCTGATGCAGGCGCGTAAAATGATCCACGCGGCTTTGCAGCTGCTTGATTTTTTGCAGCACCTTCTGCGAGGCGGAAAGATCGTCCCAAAACCCGTCCTTGGCGGATTCCTCTTGAAGCGCGGCGATCTCTTCGCTGCAATGATCGATATCCAGCGCCTCGCGCAGCTCGGCAAGCGGCTCGGCAAGCCCGGCAAGGCGCAGACGATATTCTTCCAGTTCTATCATAAAAAAGCTCCAATCCGCCGGAAAACCGGCAAACGTGTTCGCGCATGGCGCAAAACCCTGCAAAAGAAGGGGAGGACAGGCGTTTTTGCGCGCCCATGCCGCGAAAATTCATATTTATTATAGCAGAAGAACCCGCGCGCTGGCAATGGGGAAACGTGATGTTTTTTGCGAAACGGCGCACATCGGGCAATTTGCGGCAAAACATGCGAAAACGGAAAATATTTTCGAAATAACTCTTGACAATACACGCGAAATTTCATATAATATTTCATGCTGTTGCATATATGCGAGTGTGCTGGAATCGGCAGACAGGCACGTTTGAGGGGCGTGTGTCTTATGGCGTACGGGTTCAAGTCCCGTCACTCGCACCATAATATAATCCCGGAAACGATTGCGGTGCAATGTTTCCGGGGTTTTGTTTTTTAAAAAGTTGCCTTTGGGCATTGTTTGGGCATGATGCATCAAAAGATGCGCATGATTGCGGCGATTTGCAGCTCGGATAAAAAGGGCCTCGCGCGTTTACAACGTGTCGGGGCGATTTTTGCGATATTCTTCTAAAACCGCCTGCTCCTCCGGCGAAACAAACATCACCGAGTCTGTGAAAAAGCGGAAGGAAACATCAGAGCGCCCCACCAGATAATCCAGCGATACGTTATAAAAATCAGACAGCGCAAGCAGCTGCTCACAGGTGGGCAGGCGCTCGCCGCTTTCAAGCGCTTCATATTCTGATAACGAGATCTGAGTTGCGCCGCAGATCTCATCCGGCGTGGTATTTCTGGCATGGCGCAGCAGATGTAAACGACTTGCGAACATGTTCTAGCCCCTAACTTTCAATATGCAAAAATTATAACATGCGACCGAACAAATGTCAATATTGCCCCTGCGGGCAGGGGCAATATGCGCGGGGAAGCGGCGATTTTAAAATTCCCGGCGCGCCCAAAACGGCGAAGAAAGCCACGCTCCAGGCGCTTGCGCGTTTTGAACACAGCGCGGCGGAAGCAGCTATCCATCGATGCGGACGACATGCAGGCCGAGCTTTTTTGCATAGTCAATGGTATTCTTTGTTCCGCTTTTTTCGCCGTTAAACACTGCGATGATGCGGGCGGAGCGCTCCACCATCCATTCGTTTCTGGCTTGAAAACACGAGCGGCTGTAGCGATCGCAAATGTAAGTTACCCGGGCGGCGCTTAATATCTCATGATACTGCCGCTGCCAGCTTTGGCGCCAGCCGGCTTCAACGCCGGGGTAGGGGCAGGCACATATCAGCTCGACATCCGCGCCCGCCTCGCGCAGGTTCAGCACGATTTGCGCGCCCCAAATGTCAACGCCGCGCGCCATGCCCGAGATAAATTCCCGAAATCCGTCGGCGATCGCCTGGCGGATCTGCTGCTCTAGGTCATGTTGGATCTCTGCCTCCGGGCGCGTCAGCTTTTCCGGCCGATGCCCGGTGAAGCAAGCCCGGCGCGCCCGCGCTTCCTGGTTGACCATACCCATCCCCTCCACACGTTTCTATCCTGCAAATACATCATAACATATATCTAGTTTCGTTTCAATTAGTATGTATTATATCGCTCAGTTTGGAGGTAAAATAGTTGTCGTGAGGGTGGTGATGCGATGAATACGCATGCTCGCCTCCGGCAATTATTGCGGGAGCGCGGATGGACAGAGTATAAGCTTTCGAAGGAGTGCGGCTTGTCGCAGTCTACGATCGGCAATATTTTCAGAAGAAATACCGTTCCGTCTATTGCAACGCTTGAGACGATATGCAAAGGGTTTGGCGTCACGATGTCGCAGTTCTTTGCGGATACCGATATGGTCGAATTGACTTCGGATATGAAGGAGCTGTTTGACAGCTGGATCTGCCTGACGCCGCTTCAAAAGGCGGCGGTGCTCCAAATGCTGAAAGCGATGAACCATGAAAACGAGCGCTAGCGAGAACCGCTTTTAGCGCTTTTGGGCAAAATGAAACAGAAAAATGGCGCCGGTCTCTGAGGAGATCGGCGCTCGTTGCGTTTATAAGGGGCAAAACGGTTTTGCCGCGGATCGCTCTTAACCCCGGCAGAAAACAGAGCGGGAGGCTACAGCGTGATGGTGCGCCCCTCGCGCGAGGAGCGGTAGATCGCGAGGATCAGATCCACGGATTTGCGCGCCTCCTGCGGGGTGATGAGCGGCGCGCGGTCCTCCCGAATGGCGTCCGCCAGATCGCGCGCAAGCGCGAGGTGAGACAGTGCGCCGATTTTCGTTGGGTCGGCGGCAACATTGGCGTTAAATGAAGTAACCGGCGGGATTTTCAGCGCCGGGTCTAAAAATTCGCAGCAGGTAACGCCCGCGTCGCCAAAAATGATCGTGCCTTCTTTAAAATGCAGGCTGATCTGCGTTTCCTGCGCGGGATATACGCAGGTCGCGCCGCGAATCGTGCCGATCGCGCCGTTTTTAAAGCAGACCACCGCGGCGGCCGCATCCTCCACGTCGATATTGCGCGCAAGCGTGCGGCACTGCGCGGAGACGCTTTCCACATCGCCCGCGAGCCAGCGCAGCAGATCCACGCCGTGCACGCCCTGATTCATCAAAGCGCCGCCGCCGTCCAGCTCCCAGGTGGCGCGCCAGTCGCCGCTGTCATAATACGCCTGATCGCGATAGTATTTCAGGCGCGCCTCGGCGAAGATCACAGGGCCGAGGTCGTGCTGCGCGATGAAGTCATGCACGGCGCGCGCTTCCGGATATGTGCGCCGCTGGAACACGCAGCCGCATTTCACGCCGGCGCGCTCGATCGCATCGATCATCGCGCCCATCTTTTCGGCGGTCACGTCCATCGGCTTTTCGCAGAAAATATGCTTGCCCGCGCGCGCCGCGGCGATCGCCATTTCCGCGTGCATTCCGCTCGGCGTGCAGATGGAAACCACGTCGACCGCCGGGTCGGCGAGCAGCGCGTGATAATCGGTATAGACCTTTTGCGCGCCAAATTCCGCGCGTTTTTTCTCGGCGCGCGCCGCGTCAACGTCGCACACGGCGTATATCGTGGCGTCCGGCAACGCGGCGACCGCATCGAGATGGCTTTGCGAGATCACGCCGCAGCCGATGATTGCCCAATGGATTTGTTTCATAAAAAATCGCCTCCCAGCTCTTTCTACCATAAGTATACGAAAGCCGGGCGGCGGTTTGCCTTAATTATTCTCTTTTTGGGGCGCATTATTTTCCGAAATACGAAATGCGCTTCGATAGGCGGAGGGTGAGACGCCAAAGCAGCGCTTGAATGCGCGGCTGAAATAATTCGAGTCTGAAAAGCCGCACTGCGCGCAGATCTCAAGCATGGGAAGCGTGCTCTCCTCTAAGAGCTTGCGCGCCCGCGTGAGCCGCAGGTTCATGGCATATTCGCTGAAGGTCTGCCCGGTGAGCTGTTTAAAAATATAAGAAAACGTGGAATGCGACATCATGGCGATGCGGCACACGTCCTCAAGATAAAGCTTTTCGGCGAAATGCGCCTCCACATAGGCCCGCGCGCGGTCGATCGCGTCGTAATAGCGGGAAAGCAGCGCGCTTTGCGCCGGCGTGCGGCGCGCTTCATATTCGGAAGCGATCACCGCGAGCAGCTTTAAAAGATTCGCCTTGATGAATAAATATGAATATTTTCGCGGGTTCTGAAATTCAGAAAGCAGCGCGAGCAGCAGATGCTCGATCTGCGGCGCGGCGTCCGCGCTGATGCAATATGGCGTGTGGATCAGGTTTTCACACAGGAAAAACGGCTCAAGATACGCAAAGTCGAACAGGCCGCTCCGTTTCTCGCTCATGAGCGATTCGTTGATAAACCGCTCAGAAAATTCGCAGCAGAGCAGCTCGGTGCGCGCGTCCGTTGAGATGATGCGATGCGCCGCATAGGGCGGGATAATAAACAGCCCGAAGCGCGAATATTCATAGCTGTGCCCGTTGAGTACATGCGTGCAGCGCCCGGACAGCACATACCACATCTGCAAATACTCGTGCGAATGCGGCGCCTGCTCGAACGCGCCGCAATTTTTAAAAATTTTAAAGGGAAGAAGCGCGTTCATGTTCTCATTCGTCAGGTAGATGTGCGCGCTCTGCATACCGCTCACCTCGCAAACAGCCCCTGCGCCTTGGCAAAGGCAACAAAATAATCCATAAACTTCTTGTCGCCCACGCGGTTTAAATGCCCCTGATCGGCGAAATCGGTATCTGAAAGATACGATGCGCCCGGCCGCGCAAAATCGTAAAACGGAACGGAAAACTCATCCGCGATCGCCTGCGTATCCGCCAAAATTTTATCGTAATACGAAATGCGCGAAAGGATCGTGGGCGGAATGGGCGCGCTGGTCAAAATCACCGTGATGTCGTTTTCCTGCGCAAGCGTGATCAGCTTGCGCAAATAGTCCACCTGGCGCGCGTGAAACCCGGGATAATCCTGCGCGAACGGGTGCGCCTCAGGCGTGAGCTGATCGGCGGCGACCACATTGTCAGAGCAATAGAACCCGCGCCCGCGATAGGCCGGCGTTTCCTCCGGCGCGCGGTTGGAGTTTTTGACAATGCTTTGTATTCTTGCAAACGGATTCAACCAATTGTTATAAAAACTGACCTTGCTGTCCGCATCCAGCGTGAACCAGAACATGCTGAGCGCGTTCGCGCTGGCGGGCATTTCCTTCAAAACGGTCATCGCCTGCTCGCTGCCGTACGGCTCCTGCAGGACCTTAAAATACACGTCATAGATCAAAAATTCCGGCTTTTGGGTTTTCAGAGCTTCGCGCAGCAGATAATATGCCGTGTCCGGCTGCTGCAGCGCCGTGCCGAGGTTGAAGGCGCTTTTGCCGAGCGATGCTTCGATCCGCATCGGGTCAAACGTACACATCGCGTGCGACGAGCCGAGAATCAGCACGTCCAGGCTGTTTTCCGGCAGGGCGTAAAAATCCGCGAGCTGGCAGCTGGTCACGCGCTGCGAGGCGTTTCGGTCGTCATAGCGCGCGGAGAGCGCCTGCGCCGTGATTGACGCCGCGCCATATGTTGCCGCAAGCGCAAGCACAAACGCGAGAATGCGGCGCGCATACAATTTAAAATTGGAAGTAGATGAAAGCGATTTCATTTCCGGTCACTCCAAACATCATAATCAGCACAAACAGCAGCAGATAGCAGGCATAGCGCACGCTGCGCCGCCGGTAAAACAGCCGCGCGGGCGCGGTGTCCCCGCGCGAAAAGAACTCCGCCGCGAGAAACAGCGCAAGCAGCGCAAATGAGGTCAGCAGATCCCATTTTCCGAAGGAGGCGAGCACGCCGCCTAGGTCGAGCGGCAGCAGATGCGTCAGCACATACCACGCGTCTGCCAGCGAATTTGCGCGGAAAAAGATCCAGGAAAAGCAAATCAAAAAGAATGTGACGGCGACCTGAAGCGTGCGGTGCAGCCATGCGGTGCGGGCGGAAAACACCCGCGCGCAGACCCGCTCGCGCAGGGCGCGCGTTGTGTGGCTCAGGCAGGTATAAACGCCGTTGAGCAGCCCCCAGATCACAAAGGTCCATTCCGCGCCATGCCATAATCCGCTCAGCCCAAAGGTGAGCATATTATTAAAGGTATAGCGCAGCTTGCCGCGGCGGCTTCCGCCGAGCGGGATATACACGTAATCGCGAAACCAGGTGGACAGCGAAATATGCCAGCGGCGCCAGAATTCCGCCGTTGTTTTGGAAAAATAGGGGCGGCGGAAGTTTTCCATCAAATCAAAGCCCAGAATTTTGGCGGAGCCGATCGCAATATCGCTATAGCCCGAAAAGTCGCCATAGATCTGGAACGCAAACGCGACCGTTGCGATCACAAACGCCGCGCCGGAATGCGCGGATACGTCGTTATATACTGCGTTGGCCAGAACGGCGAGCCGGTCGGCAATGACCATTTTTTTAAAAAGACCCCATAAAATGATGCGCAGCCCCGCCATGGCGCGCGGCATATCAAACCGCTTTTGCACGCGAAATTGCGGCAGCAGATTGCTCGACCGCTCGATCGGTCCGGCGACCAGCTGCGGAAAAAACGAGACAAACAGCGCAAAAATGCCGAAATGACGCTCTACCTCGGTTTCGCCGCGGTATACGTCGATCGTGTAGCTCAGCGTTTGGAACGTGAAAAACGAGATACCGACCGGGAGCAGGATCTCAAATGTCGGGATCTGCCACGCGGCGTGGAACGCATGCAGCATTGAATTTAAATTATTTGTTAAAAAACCGAGATATTTATAGACAAACAGCACGCCAAAACTTATAATAAGATCGATCGTTAAAATCGCGCGTTTTCGCGCGCGGCTCTCCGCCTTGTCGATCAGGATGGCGGCAAAATAATTGATCGCCGTGCAAAATAAGATCAGCAGCGCATATTCTGCGCGCCACGACATATAAAAATAATAGCTCGCCGCAAGCAGCAGTACCCAGCGATACCGCGGCGCAAGCAAAAAATATACCAGCACGACGAGCGGGAGAAAAATCAGATATTGAAAGGAATTAAACAGCAACTGCAACACCGCCATTTTTTGTCATCGGCGCAAAATACGCCATGATTAGTATACAGGGCGCGCATCGAGGTGTCAATGCCCGGGCGCGCACGAAGGGGTTAAAATAAGAAAAACATGCTTGCATTGCCGCGCGCATGCGCCGCGGCGTGAAGATAAGAAAAAAGGAGCGAGAATGATGAAAAAATGGATTTGTATCGCGCTGGTCGTTGTGATGACCGCGGCGTTTGCCGCATGAGGCGAGAAAAAGCTGGAGCAGCAGAACGAC
>CAKUEM010000049.1 GCA_934646115.1 uncultured Oscillospiraceae bacterium | reverse complement strand
TGTTGTGGTGACTTGATTTTAACGAACTCAATCGCTTTTTTCTATTCCTTCGGTCTCACTTCTATTGTAACGCTACATCAGCGCTTCGCTTTTATTTTTATTTTTCATTGAAACACGGCAAAAAATTTAGTATAATGAATTTAAGTATCATCAAAACACAGCAAAACGGGCGGCAGCCCGGATACACGAGGTGAACACGATGCTTTGCGATACGCATACCCATTCGATCCATTCCTTTGATGGTTCTGAGCACATTGCGGACATGTGCCGCGCCGCGATCGCGCGCGGGCTTTCCGTTCTCGCCATCACGGATCATGCCGAGGCGATGGAAGGCGTTGCCTATTCTGATTTTGAGCGTGCGCGCATTCAGGCGCAGCGCGCGGAGATCGAGGCGGCGCGGGCGCAATTTGGCGCGCAGCTTGACATTTTATTCGGCTGCGAGTTGGGTCAGGCGCACTTAAACCCCGCCTATGCGGAGGCGATCCTCCGGGAATTTTCGTTTGATTTTACCATCGGCTCGCTGCATTTTTTTCGCGGCAACGAGGATCTCTATGACGTGACCTATACGCCGGAAAACGTGGATGCGCGCATCCGCCAATATTTTTCCGAAACGCTCGAGATGATTGAAACCGGCGGGTTCCACAGTCTGGGGCATCTGGATTATATCATGCGGCGGCTGGAGGCGTGCTTTGAGGGCGCGCCCACCTATCGCGGCTATGAAGAGCCGATCGATCAAATTTTATCCCAGCTTGTCGCGCGCGATATGGCGCTTGAGGTCAACACGAGCGGACTGCGCAAATGGCTGGGCTGCATCGGGCTTGAGCCGTGGGTTCTGCGGCGGTTTCGCGCGCTCGGCGGGCGGTATGTTACGATCGGCAGCGACGCGCATGTCCGCGCCGACATCGGCGCCGGGCTTTCAGAAGCGCTGGCGCTGATCCAGTCTGCCGGATTTTCGCATTATACTTATTATAAAAACGGAGCGCCGATCGAGGTTGCAATATAACATGAGAGGGGACGATTCGATGAAAAAGATTTTAGAACTGCTGGAGCAGGACAGTAAGCTGACGCCGGAGGAGATCGCCAGCATGCTGGATCTTGACGTGGCGGAGGTCGCCGCCGCAATTCGCGAATATGAAGAGCAGAAAATCATTTTGAGCTATAAAACGATCATCGACTGGGATCGCGCGGATCGCGAGGTGCTGACCGCGCTGATCGAGATCCATATCGCGCCGCAGCACGGGCAGGGCTTTGAGCGCGTGGCACAGCGCATCAGCCAGTATGACGAGGTAGAAAGCGTGTATCTCATGTCCGGCGGGTTTGATTTAACCGTGATTATCCGCGGGAAAACGCTCAAAGAGGTGGCATTTTTTGTCGCGCAGAAGCTTGCGCCGCTCAAGGAAGTGACCGCCACCGCCACGCATTTTGTGCTGAAAAAGTTCAAAGAGCAGGGCGTGATGTTTAAAGAAGATGTTTCCGGTCAGGAACGCCTGACGATTTTATAATACGGGGGCTTTGTATTATGAATTACGAAAATGTGTTATCCTCGCGATTAAAAAACATCAAGCCGTCCGGAATTCGCAAATTTTTTGAGCTTTTAGATGGGCGCGACGATGTGATCTCGCTCGGCATCGGTGAGCCGGATTTTGTTACGCCGTGGCACATCCGTGACGCGGGCATCTATTCGCTGGAGCGCGGATTCACGCACTATACGCCCAACGCGGGCACAATGGTGCTGCGCCGCGAGATCAGCGCCTATTTAAACCGCCGCTTTCACATGCAATATGACCCAGCAGGCGAAATTTTAGTAACCGTTGGCGGCAGCGAGGCGATTGATGTGGCGCTGCGCGCGCTGGTTGATGATGACGATGAGGTGCTCGTGCCGGAGCCGAGCTTTGTTTGCTACGGCCCGATGTCGCGCCTTACGGGCGCAAAGCCGATCGCAATCCCTACGCGGAAGGAAGATCAGTTTAAGCTGACAGCCGAGCGGCTGGAGGCTGCGATCACGCCGCGCAGCAAGGTGCTCATCCTTCCGTTTCCCTGCAATCCAACCGGCGCGATCCTCCTGCATGACGAGCTTTTACAAATCGCCGAGGTCGTGATCCGGCACGATCTGCTTGTAATTTCAGACGAAATTTATGCCGAGCTGACCTATGATGGCGAGCATGTCTCGATCGCCACGATCCCGGGCATGAAGGAGCGGACGGTCGTTGTAAATGGATTTTCCAAAGCATATGCAATGACCGGCTGGCGTCTGGGCTATGCCTGCGGTCCGCACGAGCTGATCGCGCCGATGACGCTGATCCACCAGTATGCGATCATGTCCGCGCCGACCACGGCGCAGTATGCTGCGGTGGAAGCGATGCGAAACGGCGATGCGGATATTTTGGAAATGCGCGAGGAATACGACCGCCGCCGCCGCGTCATCTGTGATCGGCTCAATAGTCTGGGGCTGACCTGCTTCGAGCCGCGCGGGGCGTTTTATGTGTTCCCATCCATCGAACGCACTGGGCTTTCTTCGGAAGAATTTTGCGCGCGCCTGCTGCGTGAGCGCGGGGTCGCGGTCATTCCGGGCAACGCGTTCGGCGATTGCGGCGAAGGCTTTGTGCGCTGCTGCTATGCCTGCTCCATGCGCGATTTGACCGAGGCGCTCGCTCGCATTGAAGTGTTTTTAAAAGATCTCGGCTGTGTGTAAGAAGGGGCGATGAGCATGGATGCAACCGTTGCGCTTGCCGCATGCCGCAGCTACGCGCAGGAGCAGGTGGACGAAGCGATCCACACGCTGCTCGCCCAATATGGCGGTGCGGCGGCGCTCGCCGGCGGAAAGCGCGTGCTGCTAAAGCCGAATCTCCTGATGCCGCGCGATCCGAAGGAGGTCACGACAACGCATCCCTCCGTAGTGCGCGCGCTTGCGCAGGAATTTAAAAATGCCGGCTGTTCGGTCACGATTGCCGACAGCTGCGGCGGTACATATCAGCGCGCGGTGCTTACGCGGCTCTACCGGGCAACCGGGATGGATCAGGTCGCGCAGGATACCGGCGCTATGCTGAATCTTGACATATCGAGCGCTGAGCTGACCTATTCCGGCGGAAAACGAATTGGCTCGATCCCGGTCATTCGCCCGGTACATGACGCGGAATTTATCGTGTCTGTTGGGAAGATGAAAACGCACGGGCTGACGTATTACACCGGCGTGGTCAAAAATCTGTTTGGCGTTGTGCCCGGGCTCTGCAAGCCGATGTTCCATGCAAAATTTCCGGATAAAATCGCGTTTTGCGAAATGATCGTGGATCTGTGCGAGCTGATCGCGCCCGGCTTTTCCGTGCTGGACGGCGTGGTTGGCATGCAGGGGCGCGGTCCATCCGGCGGCACGCCAAAAAGCGCGGGCGTGCTGCTCGGCGGGCGGAATCCGCATGCGGTTGACCTTGCGGCGCTGCGCGTGATGGGGCTGGACGCAAGCCTTGCGCCTACCGTGCAGGACGCGATCTCGCGCAGGCTGATCCCGCCGCGCGCGGAAGATCTTTGCTATCTCTCGGGCGATCCCACGCAGCATCTGCTGCATTTCTCGCCCGCATCGGGAAAAGCGCCCGGATTTTTGATCCGCTGCGTGCCGAAAAAATTCCGCGCGCTGCTCGGCTGCTTAATTGCGCCGTATCCAAATATTATGCAGAATCGCTGCGTCGGCTGTGACGAATGCGCGCAGACCTGCCCGATGCACACGATCGAAGTCGTCGATCATAAGGCACAGATTCATTATGAAAAATGCGTGAAATGCTATTGCTGCCATGAGCTGTGCCCGGTTCGTGCAATCACCTTTAAAAGGATTGTTAAAAAATGAAACAGCACTGCTTTGAAAGCGCCTATGCAAAAATCAATCTGACGCTCGACGTGCTCGGCAAGCGCGCTGACGGATATCATGATCTGCAAATGGTGATGCAAACCGTGTCGCTCTGCGACCGGATCGCCGTTCGGCGCGGCTGCGGCGCGGGGATTCGCACGCAGTCGAACCTCGGCTACCTGCCGGATGATGACCGCAATATCGCCTGCCAGGCGGCGCGTGCGTTTTTTGAGGCAACTGGTATCACGTGCGACGGCGTCTCGATCGTGATGGAAAAACGCATCCCGGTCGCGGCGGGGCTTGCGGGCGGCAGTGCAGACGGCGCCGCCGTGCTGCGCGCGCTCAATCGGCTGTATGATGCGCGACTTCCGATGCAGCGTCTTTGTGAGATCGGGCTTACCGTCGGCGCGGACGTTCCGTTTTGTCTTTGCGGCGGCACGATGCTTGCCGAGGGCGTGGGTGAGCGGCTGACCCGGCTGCCCGATCTTCCCTCCTGCCACGTCGTGCTGTGCAAGCCCGGCTATGGCATGTCTACAGCACGCGTATTCGGCGCGCTTGCGCTCGCGCAGGTCCGCCGGCATCCGGATACCGCGCAGGTTTTGGCCGCGATCGAAGCGGGCGATCTGCCCGGCGTTGCGAAAAATATGTATAACGTGCTGGAGGAGGTCGTGCGTGCAGAACGGCGCGATATCCCGGCGGTGGAAAATATTCTGCTTGAGTGCGGCGCGCTTGGCGCAATGATGAGCGGCAGCGGCAGCACCACATTTGGGCTGTTCCTCGAAGAGGACGCCGCTAAAACCGCATTTTATCGCTTGAAAAAGCGCTATCGCGAAACATTTTTGGCAAAAACATGCCCCGGCTGCGCGAAAACATGATTGCCAGACGCGCGCGGATGTGCTATACTAACGATAAAAGAGGTGAACGAAATGGCTCATACGTTGGAAATCACGGCTGAAAACTTCGAAACGCAGGTTTTACAGGCGAAAACTCCGGTTTTGGTCGATTTTTGGGCGTCATGGTGCGGTCCGTGCCGCATGCTTGCCCCCGTGATCGACGAGCTGGCGCAGGAATTCGACGGGAAGCTGACCGTCGGCAAAATCAATGTAGACGAGCAGGGCGCGCTGGCAGCGCAATATGGCATTATGAGTATCCCTTCGGTCTTTCTGTTTCAAAATGGGCAGGTTATCGAGCGGCTGGTGGGCGTGCGCCCGAAGGCTGAGCTGACGGAATTGATACAAAAAGTGCTTTAAATTTAAGAGGTTGGGGGTTATCGTATGGATAACACATCGAAAAAGCTTTTTAAAACCGCGGCGTTTGGCGGCTTTAACCGCGAGGACGTCGCCGCGTATATCGAGCAGCTGACCAATCAGCATACCGAGGCGCTGCAGGCACTGCGCAACGAGCTGAAAGCATCCGCCGCGCAGAATATTACGCTCAAAGAGCAGCTCGACACGCTGACCGAGGCGAAAGCCGATCTGGAAACGCAGGTAGAAGAACTGATAGCGCGCTCGCAGGATCGCGATTCGCTTGCCGCCGCGCTGCAAACGGCGCAGGACGAAAAGGCACAGCTCTCCTCCGAGCTGCGCGATGCGAAGGACGCAGCTTCTTCGCTGCGCGAGGCGCAGACCAAGCTGGAAACGCGGCTGCACCACTATACGGAGCTGGAGCAGGAGCTGAATAAAAGCAAGGAGCATATCGCCGATCTGGAGCTTGACGCACTGCGCCGCGCCGCCGAAATGGAGGATGCCGCGCGCGTGCGCATGCAGGAGGATGAAGCACGCCACAGAGCGGAAATGGCGCGGCAGAACGAGGAGTTTACTGCCTACCGTGAGCAGCAGTATGCCGAGGCGGCGGCGCTGGTCACCGATATTTCCAGCGCGTACCTGCGCGTGAAATCCGCAGTCGGCGCGTTTAAAACCGGGTTTAAGCAGGTCGTTTCTGACCTCGCGCGCGAGATCGACACGATCTCCGGCGCATGCGATATGGTCGAGCAGTCCTTTGGCGAGCTGTGCCAGAAATGCGCGGACATGCGTGAGCAAGCGCCGCAGGATGACTCGGAAGCCGACACGCAAGGAGAAGAATAATCGTGGCACATTATCAGTTACATACCGATGAACTTGAAGCAATGCTCCCCACCCTGCAGGCGGGCGACACCGTGAGCCTGACCGGAACGATCTATACCGCGCGCGATGCGGCGCACAAGCGGCTTTTCGCCCTGCTTGATGAGGGGAAGCCCCTGCCGTTTTCGCTTCCGGGCGCAACGATCTACTACGCTGGACCAACGCCGGGGCATGACGGCATGCCGGTCGGCGCGTGCGGTCCTACTACCTCCGGGCGCATGGATGGGTTTGCCCCGCGTTTGATCGAGCTGGGTCTTACCTGCATGATCGGCAAGGGCGAGCGCGATACCGCGGTGATCGATGCGATGAAGCGCTTCGGCGCAGTGTATCTATGCGCTGTGGGCGGCGCCGGGGCGATCGTTGCCAAGGCGATCAAAAAGGCAGAGGTCATCGCGTTTGATGAGCTTGGCTGCGAATCCGTTAAGCGCATGACGGTGGAAAATTTCCCCGCAACCGTGGCGATCGATGCACGCGGCGGCAATCTGTTTGTCTCCGGTCGTGCGGAATTTTGCCAAAACAGCAACGCCGCAGACTGACCCTGCGGTTTCCTTCAATTTTATCAGCGCAGCAGAGCGAATTGCCCTGCCGCGCTTTTTTAATTCCAGTCGCCCCGCAGCTTTATTGCCATCCAGCCCCCTATACAGCGGTCGTATCCCCATAAAAACCGCTGACCGGCTCAGAATGTGCGGACAGCACAAAAAAGCCCCTATGGTGTGAGTATTGAATTTCAAGCAACAGACTGACGTCGCTTCTCCAGCGGCGTCAGTTTTGTTTTTCGCTGGATGCGCTCACGGTTGTAGAAATAAATATAATCGTCAATGAGCCGTCCGGTCTCCTCAAAAGAAGCGATCTTCGGTCGGCAGATGCATTCTGTTTTAAGGATAGAGAAAAGTTTTCTGCCAGTGCATTGTTATATGGATTCCCGCGCCTTAACATAGACGGCGTTATGCCGTAAGATTGTGTTGGCTTGAAATATGCCTGAAACGTGTATGGAAAGCCTTGTCGCTGCGGAGCGGCAACTCCTTTTTTATTACCAGTCGGATCGTGCCCACACGCAGTCGCTTCCATCCTGTCTCCGCTCGCCCCTGCGACGGCTGCTCAGCCTTCCCGGCGCATGGTGCTCCTCCCGTGCATTTTTGCCCATAACAATACCCCCTATGTAGTTATTATCCTACATAGGGGGCTGTTTGTCTGTCGTCCTGCTTTATTGATGCGGTGCAGAGACCGCAATATGCCCGATGTTTTTTGCTGTTAATCGCCAAACGCCTGGCTTAAATCGCGCAGGATATCGTCGATATGCTCTGTGCCGATCGACAGACGGATCGTGTTCTGCCCGATGCCCTGCTCCGCGAGCTCCGCGTCGCTAAGCTGTGAATGCGTGGTAGACGCGGGGTGGATCACCAGCGATTTCACATCCGCCACATTGGCAAGCAGCGAGAAGATCTTGAGCCGGTCGATAAACGCCTGCGCCTCCGCCGCGCCGCCCTTGATGTCGAACGTGAAGATCGATGCGCCGCCCTGCGGGAAATATTTTTGATACAGCGCATGATGCGGATGATCCGGAAGCGACGGGTGATTCACGCGCTCCACCTTCGGGTGCTTGGCAAGGAATTCCACCACGCGCAGCGCGTTCTCCACATGCCGCTCCACGCGCAGCGACAGCGTTTCAAGCCCCTGCAGGAACAGGAACGCATGCAGCGGCGCAAGCGTTGCGCCCGTATCGCGCAGGAGGATCGCGCGGATCTTCGTAACAAACGCCGCCGCGCCGACCGCCTTGGTAAAGCTGATGCCGTGATAGCTCGGGTTCGGGTCTGTGATCGATTGGAACTTGCCGCTCGCCTCCCAGTCAAACTTTCCGCTATCCACGATCACGCCGCCGATCGCCGTGCCGTGTCCGCCGATAAACTTCGTGGCGGAATGGACCACGATGTCTGCGCCATGCTCGATCGGACGCAGCAGATACGGCGTGGCAAACGTAGAATCCACAACCAGCGGGATCTTATGCTTGTGCGCAACCGCGGCGACCGCCTCGATATCGATCAGCGTTGCGTTCGGGTTGCCGATCGATTCAATAAAGACCGCGCGCGTGTTTTCATCGATCGCGCGCTCAAATGCGCCCGGCTCGTCCGGGTCAACAAACGTAGTTGTAATGCCATACTGCGGAAGCGTGTGCTCCAAAAGATTATAGGTTCCGCCGTAAATCGTTTTCGCAGAAACAATATTCTGTCCCGCCTGCGCCAGATTCAAAAACGTGTAGGTGATCGCCGCCGCGCCGGACGCAACGCCCAGCGCCGCTACGCCGCCTTCCAGCGCCGCCACGCGCTGCTCAAATACATCCACGGTGGAATTCGTCAGTCGCCCATAAATATTGCCCGCATCGGTCAGCCCGAAGCGCGCCGCCGCATGCGCGGAATTTTTAAAAACATACGAAGTGGTCTGATAAATCGGCACAGCGCGCGCATCCGTCACCGGATCCGGACTCTCCTGCCCCGCGTGCAGCTGAATGGTTTCAAAATGGTAATTTTTATAATTATAGCTCATGGTAAACCCTCATTTCATTTATTTTTTAATCATGGATCCTCCGACACGGGCGCATTCGCCCATTTCTGAAGTTCTGCCGCAAAAGTCGCGTCATATATGCAAGCATTTCCTGCGCCCCTTTCTTTTACCATAATGCCTATGTGTTTAATATGTTTTATATGATACACGAGTTTTTCTGATCTGTCAAGAGGAAAATGGAAAAATTTTTTTAATTTTTTTGCGCGCGCCGGAGCGGCGGATTTTCGCTTTGGTTTTCAGAGCTGCCCCTTAGAATCCCCGCGATCCTTCCCCGGCGAAATGCACGCAGCGATTGCAGAAAAAGCGCGCGGCGTTCGCCGTTTATAAAAAATCTCCGTATGATCATACGGAGATTTTTTGCTCTTATCGCATCAGGCGCAGCGTAAGCGGGCGCGCAAGCAGCCGCACAAAGCATTTCACAACCAGCCCGGTGGTCAGCGCTGTGATGATCGTGCCCTCGCGCGTTCCCACAATCGCGCCGTCAAACAGCAGCAGGGAAAGCGCAAGCGAAAGCAGCACGCAGCCCACGTCAAACGCAATTTTGATGTTGCCGAAATTCCTGCCGCTCTCGTCCGCGATCGCCTTAACAAACGCCTCGCCCGAGTTTAAGATCACATCCGCGATCACCGCAAGCGCTATGCCAAACCCCAAAATCACCACGCCGCATATCACGCACGCAAGCCGCGCAGCGTAATGCGTGGCGGGCAAAAACGAAGCGCACCACATGCCGAAATCCGTGAAATATCCAAACAGAATGGACAGCGGAATTTGCAGAAGCTGTATCGGGCGAAACTTCCGCCGCAAGATCAGGATCTGCCCTAAAATCAGCGCGCAGTTCCACAAAACCAGCCAGCTCCCCAAAGAGAGCGCCGGAAAGCGGCAAAACAGCACGTTTGCAACCGATGAGATCGGCGAAACGCCCAGCTCGCCATGCTTCGTCACCGCAACGCCCAGCGCCGAGAAAAATAAACCTACAATAAATAATAAATACCGCCGCGCGGTCTCCCTTCTGCTCATCGCTCGCCTCCGAAATTTTCATACACCCGCATTAAATAAGCCCAAAATACGCGCCGCTCCTCCTCCGAAAACCCGGCGAGCGCCGCCTGCTCGATCTCTTCAAAATGCGCCGATATCGCCGCCAGCTGCGTGCGGCCGCGCTCGGTCAAAAACACATGCAGGTTTCGGCGGCTCGCGCCCACCGTGCGCCGCGCGATCAGCCCGCGCTTCTCCATCCCGGCAAGGATCGTTGAAAGCGATGCCGGCTCGATGTGACACCCGCGCGCGATCTGCTTCTGCATCGCCCCGTCATGCTCCTTGAGATAATCGAGCACCTTCGGCTGCCCAAGCGTCAGCCCAGACCCGCGCAGCGCTGCAAACAGCCGCTTTTGCAGCATCATGTGATCCGCCATCAATAAATAATGCAGCGTGTGATCCATCCCGCTCCTCCATTCTTTGGATTCTAATAATTAGTATTCTAATTATATCAGCAGCGCCCGCCCGCGTCAAGTGCGCGCGAATGCCGCCCATCGCGGCCGCCAAGCGGCAATGCCCAGAACCTACCGTCACGTGGAGTGAGCGGGGCAGTTTGCAAAAAGGCTAAAACATGCCTTCGCGCACGACTGCCGCGTCATTCCGGCTGTGCCGAAAACAATGCGCGCGGCGCAGACTGCTTAAAATAAACGGCGCGAAGCCGATGCACATCACATGCAGGGCGCGCCGATCTGCCGGGTTTTCCTATATATTTTCATCCACACTTTATCGCCGCCCGCCCCGCGCGGCGCGCAAAATGCATTGGCTCGCCTTTGATGTTGCGGCAATTTTTTTATCGTTATCCGCCCTCCTCTTCCCAAAAGGACACGCAGCCCCATCGGGCTTCCTATCTATTTCGCCAAGTGCATCCGCATTTTATCTTCGTCCCCACCAGGCATGCCCCTTTTCCCGATTTCTGCAAAAACGCTGCGTCTCCGCCGCACCGTTTGCGCCCGCGCAAACAAATTTTTTAAACATAAAATTCGCCGCAATCCATTGCAGTGCCTGCTTTCCCGCCTTTTCCACACGGCGCGCAGGCAACATTCGGCTTTTTTTCTCAAAAAAGGTATTGACTTCTATTTGGCGCGGTGCTATAATATAACCTATCAATTAAGTATGTTTCCTAAGTTTTATAATCGAGGCGATTGATATGAACTTCATAACTCTGCGCGAGCGATGTTGACGCTTTGCAAAAAAAACCAAAAAAATAAAAAGGAGAGAATAATCATGAAAATTGCAAATAAAGTAACAGATTTAATCGGAAAAACCCCACTTCTCGCGCTGAACAATTATAAAAATGCAGAAAACCTTTCCGCAACGATCCTTGCGAAGCTGGAATATTTCAATCCGGCGGGCAGCGTAAAGGATCGCATTGCGCGCGCAATGGTCGATGATGCAGAGGCAAAAGGGCTTCTCAAGCCGGGCGCAACGATCATCGAGCCGACGAGCGGTAATACCGGGATCGGGCTGGCCGCCGTTGCCGCCGCGCGCGGATATCGGATCATTCTGACCATGCCGGAAACGATGAGTGTGGAGCGGCGCAACCTGCTCAAGGCATACGGCGCGGAGCTGGTGCTGACCGACGGTGCAAAGGGCATGAAAGGCGCGATCGAGAAGGCGCAGGAGCTTTCGGCCGCCACGCCGGGCAGCCTGATCCCAAGCCAGTTCACCAACCCGGCAAACCCGGCGGCGCACTATGCGTCCACCGGTCCGGAGATCTGGGCGGACACCGACGGCGAGGTCGATATTTTCGTCGCCGGTGTTGGCACGGGCGGCACGCTCTCCGGCGTGGGCAAATATTTAAAAGAGAAGAACCCGAATATTCAGGTCGTTGCGGTTGAGCCTGCCACCTCGCCTGTGCTGTCGCAGGGCGTCGCAGGACCGCATAAAATTCAGGGGATCGGCGCGGGCTTCGTGCCTGACACGCTGGATACCACGATCTATGACGAGATCATCGCCGTAGAAAATGAGGACGCGTTTGCAACCGGAAAGGCTCTGGCGCGCAAGGAAGGCGTGCTGGTTGGCATCTCCTCCGGCGCCGCGGTGTTCGCCGCGTCTGTGCTGGCAAAGCGCCCGGAAAACAGGGGTAAGGTGATCG